>NZ_CAJHBP010000010.1:0-118017 GCF_904846665.1 Psychrobacter sp. Pi2-51 | reverse complement strand
CAGTACTCAAAGAAAAAGTCAGATACTGCTAAGTATCTGACTTCTCATAAACCCTCAACCTATTCTAGGATGGGACACTTATTTTAAATTGCTTTTAGCTCATGATAAAGCGATGACTATCTATGCATCCATATGCTTAATGATGGCTTTACCAAATTCAGAAGTACTGAGCAAGATAGCATCAGGCATCAAACGCTCAAAGTCATAAGTGACCGTTTTATTAGCGATAGCGCCTTGAATACCGTTGATAATAAGATCGGCTGCTTCGACCCAGCCCATATCACGTAGCATCATCTCAGCCGATAAAATCAACGAGCCGGGGTTTACTTTGTTCTGACCAGCATATTTAGGGGCAGTACCATGAGTCGCCTCATAGACAGCGATTGCGCCGCCTTTGTTAGCACCCGGTGCGATACCGATACCACCCACTTCAGCCGCTAGGGCATCAGAGATGTAATCACCATTTAGGTTAAGCGTGGCGACGACGGAATAATCGGCAGGACGCATCAGGATTTGCTGCAAGAACGCATCAGCGATCACGTCTTTGATGATAATGTCATTACCCGTTTTTGGATTTTTCATCGTCATCCAAGGGCCGCCATCTAACAACTCTGCATCGAAACGCTCTGCGGCTAATTCATAGCCCCAGTCTTTGAATGCGCCTTCGGTGAACTTCATGATGTTGCCTTTGTGCACTAAAGTCACACTCGGCAAATCGTTATCGATAGCATGCTGGATGGCTTTACGTACTAGACGCTGCGAGCCTTCTTTAGATACGGGTTTGATGCCAATGCCGCAATCTTCAGGGAAGCGAATGCTGGTCACACCCATCTCATCTCTTAAGAAATTGATAACTTTTTTGGCATCATCGCTGCCCGCTTTCCACTCGATACCCGTGTAAATATCTTCTGTATTTTCACGAAAGATAACCATATCCGTCAGCTCAGGATGCTGCACGGGGCTTGGCACGCCTTCAAACCAGCGAACTGGACGCTGACAAACATACAGATCAAGGTTTTGGCGTACAGCCACATTTAACGAACTAAAGCCGCCGCCTACTGGCGTGGTCAATGGCCCTTTGATACTGATCACGTAATCTTTTAAAATCTCTAGCGTTTCGCTTGGTAAGTAATCACCATCGTAAATTTTCGCTGCTTTTTCACCTAAATACGCTTCCATCCAAATGATGGATTTTTTGCCGTGGTAAGCTTTATCAACTGCGGCATCAACCACCTTAATCATAACTGGAGTGATATCCACCCCAATCCCATCGCCTTCAACGAAGGGAATAATTGGATGATTGGGGACATTCAACGATAAATCAGCGTTGACGGTTACTTTTTCGCCGTCTCTTGGTACGATAACTTTATCATAGGACATGAATAAAACTCCTTGGTTGTATGTTGGACATCGCAAGTATACTGAGCACTCTGTTATGCTTTCGCCATTCTATTATAGGTATGCGTGAATTAACGCCTGTTAGCTGAGCAAGCATAAGTGGCGCACTTACGATCTTATGTTTAATAGCCTTGTATCTAACCGTTTGACAAAACCGCTTTACACTCAAGGCTTCGAAATAAAAATTGGCAAAATAATACAATTAATAAGAAGAGAAAAACCCCTCTCACAAAAGCACCTGAAAATATAATGCTATGGACATAAAAAAGAGAAACGACAAAAAAGCTGAGATAAAATTAATAAATATCAATGCTCTGTAAGCTTGAGTACGCAATAAATGTCACGTTTTATCCTAGCCATTGTACTAAGCTAAAGGTCTGAGCAATGATTTTTCTTGTGCATAGCTCATGTACAGATATCAATGTTATAAATACCACTATAATAACATGGTTTTATATTGAATATAAGTTTTCATATCTATAGCCTACTTATGACAAGTTAATACATTATTTTTTATGTGTTTCGTTTTCATTAAAATGCCGTTAATTAAGTCATCAACCGTCTTATAATTGATCTGCAATCAGGGCGTGTTGAACACCTTTTATTTTGACTATTACTTTTCATATTTCGCAATGATTCATCAATACCTTTATTTAGGAAATGCTACTTTATGTCGACCACCAGTCTCGTTCTGTTTAATAAGCCTTACGGTGTGCAAAGTCAGTTCCGTGATGACAGCAACAACGACCACACCACCCTATCAGAGTATTTTACTGACAAGTCTTTGCGCGTGGCTGGTAGGCTGGATGCGACGTCTGAAGGCTTACTGATTCTGACGAATGATGGCAGGGTTAACAAAGCCATTACCCATCCACCAAAGGCCAATGCTGGACGTAAGCAAGGTAAGACTTACTTAGTGCAAGTTGAAGGCATGCCTACTACTGAGCAACTTGATAAGCTTCGACAGGGCGTCATTCTCAAAGATGGCAAAACCCTACCTGCCGACATTAAACAGCTTAGTGAAGAGGATTTGCCTATGCCACTCTGGCAACGTGAGCCACCTATCCGTGAGCGTAAAAGCATACCGACATCATGGTTGATGCTGACGATTTATGAAGGAAAGAATCGCCAAGTCAGACGCATGACGGCTCACGTTGGATTGCCTTGCCTGCGTCTTATTCGTTGGTCAGTCGCAGGCTTCGAATTGGAGGAACTAGCGGTTGGTGAGTTTGTACGTATTCATTTAGATAGTGCGAAACTGAGGGAATTAGGTGTCAATAATTAACTTGCTCTGTCATCAGGCGTATTGACTGATGATAATTTACATAAGACCATAGACACATCGAACAACGTCTAGGGTCTGTTGAACATTCAAATGTGGTACTGGCAGTTGCTACAAAAAAATTATACCAGTCACGCTGTATCTCTTTTATATTGACCTGACTATGCCTGTTTTATGTAGATTAGGAGTTTTATATAGATTAGTAATAAAATCTAGCAAATATATTACGACCTGTTAAACATAGCGTCTCGAACTGGTAAGGTTTATCTGTTAAGATTCAGCACTTTACTGCTTTACTGTCATATTAGTGCCGTATTTTGCGTTTATTTACTGTTTAGCTTGTCTCTATAAGGATATGTCATGATTGCTTCTCGTCGTTTTGCCTTGTTCGCCACCAGCATTTCTGCTGCTTTTATTCTGAGCGCCTGTCAGCCAGCAACAGAGAGTAGTGAGGTAATGCCCGCAGAAGAAGTAGCGGCACCAGAAACTGAGATGACGGCTGATCAAGAGAATATGGATGGTCATAATATGGCAGGTGGCGATGCAATGGCAGATGAGCAGCAAATGACAGACATTCTCAAAGACTACACTAAGTCGATGACAGGAATGCATGATGAGATGATGATCGGTATGGCATATAACGATCCCGATACTGCCTTTGCGAAAGGCATGCTGGGGCATCATCGCGGCGCCATCGACATGGCAAAAATCGAGCTGAAGTATGGTACTGACGCAGCCATGCGAGAACTTGCGCAAAAAATTATGGTAGCGCAGCAAGCTGAGATAGACATTCTGAATAAATGGCTTGCCGGCCATCCTGATGCTGCCAAACCTAAGCCTAATACCCAAGCCATGCAACAAGCCTATGCCAAGAGTATGGACGGGATGCATGGTGATATGATGCTCGCTATTACCGATCCTCTACCTGATATGGCTTTTGCACGCGGTATGTTGCCACATCATATTGGCGCTGTAGACATGGCAAAGATACAGCTCAAATATGGTACGGATGAAGAGATGCGCAAGTTGGCTCAAGATATCATCGACGCCCAGCAGCCTGAGATTCAAGTTATGAAAAATTGGATTGCCGCTAACAAAATCGATAAGCTCAACAATGACACTATTAGTAATGACGCAACTGTCGAAAACGAAGTAGATGCTAAAGAACCTGCTGAGTAGTAGCCCACTACCTAGATACGGTCAATCAATATCAATAAATGTAAAACCCATAACGTCAAACCCCTGCTAATCATAAATAGTTAGCAGGGGTTTTTATCGAATTGATACCGATATACTTTTGATATATCTATACTTGCTGACGCTCCATGACATTAAGCCATGTCTGCCAGCCCGCCGGTAGTGGTAAACGGTCACCATTATCATCGAGCACTGGATCTGTCTTTGCCAAGTGTAAACTTACTTTATGCGGAAAGGTTTTCTCAGTCATGCCTTGCTGCTGTCCACTACTAAGCGCTGCTTTAGGTAATACGCTGACGCACATCAGCTCGTCCCGACGAAACAGGTAACATTCCACATCATGCTCTGCCGTACTAAGCGACGCTAACTGCTTAGTGTCTGCCTTGATACCATCAATGGCGACAATAACATCATGCGCCGAAATACCAGCTTTGGCAGCCACACTGTCACGTGTCACGCGATTTACCTTGAGTCCAGCTGGTGTCTCATGACAGCGCATGCCCCAAGGCACATACTTGTCAGCAGTTTCCTTGGTATTGGTACGCATTTTTATACCATTTGCAGTCAATAGTGCTTCAATCGGTAACTCATCAACGCCATTAACATAGCGGCGCTCAAACTCTTGCCAATCGGCAAGCGACATAAACTGCCCAACAACCTTACCCATATCGGCACTGCTGATACCAATCCGTCGGTTGTCATTCTGCGTTGCTTGGCTATAAAAAGCCTTAACCACATCAAATAAACGATAACGACCGTTGCTCTTTTCGAGCAAGGTTAAATCCAAACAAAGCGCCACCAATGCGCCTTTATTGTAGTAACTGATCCCAGCATTACCTGTGTTTTCATCATTGCGATATAACTTAATCCACGCATCAAAACTCGACTCAGCGACACTTTGATAGGCGCGTCCAGGCGTTTGATAATAGCGATTGACTTGCTCAGCCAGTAGCTTGAGATAGCTTGGCTTATCGATCACGCCTGATGCTTGCAACATAAAGTCATCGATATAAGACGTAAAACCTTCAAATACCCAAAGCAGTGGTGTAAAGGCTTCACGGCGCAAATCTACATCCAACATAACATCTGGGCGTACGGTTTTTACCCACCACGCATGAAAATACTCATGACTACATAAGCCTAAAAAACGCTGATAATCACTGCTAGGTATTTTTGGTTCGTCAATACTCGGCAAGTCGCGACGCGGCGTAATCAGGCTGGTCGAATTAATGTGCTCGAGACCACCATAATCTTGTCCACTGGCAAAGGTCATAAAAGTATAATCATTAAAGGGTGCATCACCCAGCCAATCTAGATACGTCTGACAAATTTGAGTGACGTCTTGCTGTAGCCTGCCCATATTGGCATTATGCTTACCCGACAGATAAAAACGGTGAGGTAAGGTCTGATGCGCGTGGTCTTGGACGATAAAATCAAATGTATCCTGCTCAGCGATTTCAAAAGGATAATCAATCAGCTCGTGATAGCTGTTTGCTTGTAGCTCGTAACTGTATTGTCCATCCTCTTGCTGTCCATCCTTTTGCTGTCCATCCTTTTGCTGTCCATCAAGGCGCAGTTGCGTAGCGTCTAAACCACAGGCTAAAAGCACATGGCTTTCTTGTTTATCCGCCCAAAATGCGGCTGGCACTATCAAGCTGACTTGTACAGGTGTCTGCTCCTGCCCATCGACTGCTAATGCTAAAGAGGTAAAATTCCCGTATAGACGCTGCTGATCGACATAAGCGGTGCGCACGGATAAATCATAGCAGTAAACTTCATAATGAACATTTACTGTCTGAGCCGCCTTGACTTGTGGCAACTGCCAAGTGTGTTTGTCTGTCTTTATCGCGCGGTACATCTCAGCGCTTTTATTATCGTCGTCCATAATTTGATAATGTACCGCAGTAATATTTCGGGCAAACTCACGCATCAAATAGCTACCTGGTATCCATGCTGGCAACCAAAGATTTGGAGCGTCTACGTTTGTAGTAAAGGTGAGCGACACATCAACCAAATGCTCAAAAAAACGCTCAAAATCGAATCGATAGCTAATATCAGGCACAGGTCGAGCAGCCTTACTGATTGAGGCAGTTTCTGTTGACTCATTATTAGCAGTATTGGCGTTAGAAGTAGGCACGTTAGCGTTATTGGTCAATGAATTCATCGTCTTTCTCATCCTTATTTTTATTGTTATGGTAGAAGTCCTTAGCCGAAAATGCAACTGGCAGACCCTTTACAAGCAACCCGCTGTACGGTAAAGCATAGAAAATAGCGCTTATTTTCATAAATTATGACATTAATTGGCATTTTTTATGGTTTTTCCCTTGAAAGTTATGTGGGCCATCGCAATTAAAGATGCTAACTGCTAAAGTTACTTTAATAAACTGATGATAACTGACTAATGACGTGGCTATCTGGCTTGCCGATTGGCTTTTTTAGGTTTATTGCAACCGTATTTAATTTTTTACACAGATATATTTAGGATAATTTATGACTACTATCGCAAAAGACACTGCCGTCAAATTCAATTACACGCTAAAAGACGACGAAGGCAACGTGCTCGACCAATCACCAGAAGGTCAGCCACTTGCTTATCTACATGGTCACAGCAACATCATCCCAGGCCTAGAACAACAACTAGAAGGCAAATCTGCTGGCGAAAAAGTTAACGCTGTCGTTGAGCCTGCTGATGGTTATGGCGAATATCAAGAACAAGCCGTACAACATGTACCACGCGATAACTTCCAAGGCGTTGATGACATCCAGCCTGGCATGCAGTTTCAGTCAGAAGCCGGTGGCCAAGTAATGTTGGTTACGGTTACTGAAGTAAATGATGACGAAGTAGTTGTTGATGCTAACCATCCATTAGCTGGTAAGCGTTTGACTTTTGATGTTGAAATCCAAGAAGTACGTGCAGCGACTGAAGACGAACTAAGCCACGGCCATGTACATGGCGCAGGTGGCGTTGAACACTAATCTCTATTAGAGCATTAGTAAAACGCTTAAACGACAAGTAAGTAAGATGAAGCTTGTCGTTTATTCTAAAAGGTCAGTAGATACGTCTACTGACCTTTTTTTGTGTTTTATGGCTTATGGATTTTTATGGCTTATTGATAGAAAAGCACGTTCTTCCAAACGTAACAAAGCCGCGTAACGACGAGCGCTATGCGGCTTTTATTACCAACCATCCATGTTAACGCTATATGATACTTAATCCCGGAGTATCTTATAACTAGCAGGCATCCAGCCTTATTGTCCTTAATCAGCAAACCATCTATCCCTGACGCGATTTTAAGATACCAATCCCTAGTATCAATGAACCGTTTCGTTCAATCGTGCCGTACAGTTATAATCGCAGATTGATGATAAGTTAGTAAGAGGTCTAAGCGTCAATCCGTGTAAGCCTATGCTTACACGGATTTTTATTTGACCGCTTTTCTAGCTCACAGTGATACGCTTGCTAGAGACTGTCTTCAGGGCTGATCATTTTTTTTGAGTCAGCGCTGAGCATAATATAAGCCGCTTCATTGATGAAAGTTTCATCTTCAGGTAGCTCTGGGCGTTCATTGGCTTTCATTTGACTACGCTCTTCAAACTTCGCATCCATCGCGGCTTGATAGGTATTCCAATTGGCATACGGACGCTCACCTGTGGCGATGAGCCGTTTATTCTCCGCCTCTAATGAACGCTTTTCGATCAGCTGCATCTTGGCGCGTCGGCTATTGATATCGAGCTTGACAGGTTTTTTCTCATCATCCATATTACGAATATCGTTCAACGTTGATAAGTAAGTAAACTGTGGGTCTTTTTGCTGACGGATTGTAGACTGCTGATTCAGCGTCGCTAACGTATCGTTGGTAAATTTGCCTTCAGGCTTATAAGGTGCGGTTTTGATGGTATCCCAAGGCAGTGCTTTTTTCTGTGCGCGCTCACCAAAGGTCGCATCATCATAGATATTGACCAATTCGACATCGGGAACAACGCCTTTATTTTGCGTACTACCACCGGTGATGCGATAGAACTTGCGCTGAGTTAAAGTTGCAGAACCTAGCGCTAAATTGTCCAGTTGAATCTGAGCAGAGCCTTTACCCGTAGTGGTACTACCGACCACCAAGCCACGACCATAATCTTGGATAGCAGCTGCAAAAATTTCACTAGCAGAGGCAGATGCTAGGTTAGTAATAACGACCACCTTGCCATCATAGAGTTGTTCGCCACCATCATCATCACGGTACACCTGAATGTTGCCGCGATTGTCACGAATTTGCACCAGTGGTCCGCTCTTGATAAAGAAGCCAAGCATTTTTGCCACTTCGTCTAATGACCCACCAGGATTATTACGCAGATCGACCACGAGACCATCGATATTTTCTTTATTTAATTCTTTAAGGGCTTTTTCGGTATCGATACTGACGCTACGATAATCTTCCCCGTTACGGCGTGCTCGATAGTTCAAATAAAAGCTTGGTATCTCAAGGACACCAATACGTTTTGGCGTTTTATCGATATTAGGGCGCTGTACTTCTACAACGCGCTGGGTCACGCCTGACTCTTCTTGCTGAATGATATCCCGAACCACAGTGACGGTACGAGCGCTGGCTTCTGGGGCACTAGCCTGACGTAACTTGAGCGTGACTGAAGTGCCGCGCTTACCGCGAATAAGACTGACAATCTCACGTGTCGACCAACCAACCACGTCGATCATGTTTTTACCGTCTTTGGCGATCCCGACAATCAAATCATTGGGTTTAATCTGACCAGATTTGGCTGCTGGGCCACCATCCACCAGAGTCACAATACGCGTGTAGTCTGGGTTTTTACGATCAGGACGGATAGAGACGCCAATACCTTCTAACTGTAGGCTCGATTGGATTTGTAATTCGTTTGCTTGAACCGGTGCATAATAGTTACTATGCGGATCATAGGTCAGCATGGCAGTGTTCAAGATTGTCTCCATGATTTCATCATCTTTGAGACGCTTGAACTGCTCTTGTTGACGTGACAAACGATTGAGTAAAATCTCACTGGGCGTACGCTCGTCATTACGTACTAAATCCTGTCCACGAGTGATGTCTGGATTATTCAAGAATACTTGCTCTTTAGCTTTTTCGTCTTCTTGACCTAACGTGATACTCATCAACTGAAACTTCAACTGACGCGCCCAGTAATCACGCTGCTCTTTTTTGGACTTGAAGTGACCGAGCTTTTCACGGTCAAGTACGATAGTCTCATTGCTGGTCAAATCCAGATCCGTCTTTAGCATTTTGCTTGCCATGGCAAAATATTCGTTTGAGCGTTTACGATAGCGCTCAAACACCTCTACCCCTGCAGACAAATCACCACGCTTGAGACGATCACCGAATTCGGCGGCATACTTTTTCTTTAGCTCATCGACATCAGACTGCAAAAACAAGGTATGGTTTGGATCAAGGCTATCAATATACATAGACAGAATCTCGCTGCCTGTTTTGCTATCGAGCGGCTGATTGAGATAATGGCTGCGATCCAGCAAGGCGGCTACTTGACGAGTAGTGACTTTCTGTTCAGGTGTTTGGACGAAACCTTCGGTGTTGGTATCTGCCACTGCAGTGCCGTAGCTTTGGGTGAGAATAAGACCGGCGATGCCCACTGACGCTGCACTGAGTAACCACTGTGCTGGTTGTTTTTTCATCATATATACCTAGTTATTTTAAGTTGAAAGTATTATCAATTGTCATCGAAAGTATTTGCTTGGTGAGTCCCTATCCATCAAATTTACACCAAACCCAAAAAGTACGATTGGCGGTGTCAAACTCGTTTAGTCTACAATGCGTAGCACTTACACTCGTTTTCCTTGCTACTCTAATTTTTGTGAATGGTATTAGTTATTTTTTTACGGCGCAGCCTTTTCACTATTTGGCTTTTTAACGATATTAATTATTGGAAAAATACGACTCGCGTCTTGCGAAAAATCACTCAATACTAGCATGACCATAAATGCGTCATTGTCTCAATCTGTATAAGCAATATTACACTTTACCGCGGTACATACCAAACTTTCTATCACATTTATTGCTCGTGGCTACTGATCGCTATTTGACAGTTAATAGCCATTATTTTTGGCCGATTTGACCAGCAGATTATACTCAATTCATAATAGCTGTCATAATATAACACTGAACAGTCGGTTGCATTTGAATCTGATATAAATGCAACTGCTGATATAACATAATAAGGATTACGCGATGTACGGCGTCTTAATGATTGATATCGATAGTACCGCACTGACTGCTGAAGATGTGAGTTTAATCAAGCAAGCTCAAGTTGGCGGGGTCATCTTGTTTGGGCGAAATGTCAAAGATGCCGCACAAGTACGCGCACTGTGTGACGATATACGCTATCACAATGCTGATATATTGATCGGTGTTGATCAAGAGGGTGGACGCGTCGCAAGGTTACGTGACGGGTTTACCCCGCTGCCTGCTATGGGGCGACTGGGTGACTTATTTAATCAAGATCCCAGTGGTGCGCTTAGCTGTGCCTACGATTGCGGCTATCTAATGGCAGCAGAAGTGCTAGCCGTGGGCATTGATCTGAGCTTTGCCCCTGTACTCGACAGAGGTGGTATCAGCCAAGTCATTGGTGATCGTAGCTTCCATAAAGACCCGCAAGCCATTACCGCTTTGGCATCCCAGTTTATGCACGGCATGAAAGCGGCTGGTATGGCAACCACTGGGAAGCATTTTCCCGGTCACGGCGCCATCGCTCCTGATTCCCATGTATCAGAAGCCATCGATAGCCGTAGTTTAGATGAGATTATGAACAGCGATATGCAGCCGTTTGCCCAAACGCTGCCATGGCTTGATGCGCTGATGCCAGCGCACGTGATTTTTTCACAAGTGGATAATAAGCCAGCGGGATTCTCTAAAATTTGGCTCAAAGACATCATCCGTGATGCGCTTAAATTTGATGGGGTTTTATTCTCTGACGATTTATCTATGGCAGGCGCGCAGGCAGCTGGAGATATTAGCGCGCGCGTCAAAGCAGCAATTGAAGCTGGTTGCGACATTGCCTTGGTATGTAATGATAGAATTGCCGCCCATGAAGCAGCTAAAGCAGCGCAAAACCTACCCTATCCTAATCAAAAACGCATCAAAACCATGTGTGGCACTATCCCCGTTTGGCAAGGTGACCTTGACGCTACTTGTCAGCAGTTTGACTACTGGCAGCAAGCAAAGAAAAACGTGACTCAGACCTTTTTTAATACGTCAACAGAGCAATCATCTACTGCTACTGCTGAATCAAAAGATCCTACTGTCTATAAATAACAGTCGCTCATTTTTTGGCAAATAAAAAACCGCACCTTTTCAGATGCGGTTTTTTATATTAATTATTTTCTTACTATCAATAATTTTCTAAAGATTACTGACTAGAGACTACTGAGTATTCATTTGTGGATCTACTGCTGTACCACGACTTGCATCATCACTATCTGGCAATAGGTCATCATTGTTGCTGTCTAATGGATTCAAGTCAGGATCAAGCGCATCGTTGCTCATAATCATACCATCATTTGCACTGGTGGTCTCATCATTGACCACGAACTCAATACGGCGGTTGCGAAAGCGACCTTGTTCCGTCGAGTTATCAGCGATAGGATCTGTTTCACCCATGCCTTTAGTGCTTAGTTTACTTGCATCAATACCTTGAGATACTAAGTATTCTTTTACAGATTCGGCACGATCGCGAGACAGTTTCATGTTGTAAGCGTCATCTGCTTGGCTATCAGTATGACCGATAATCATCAAATTCATATTCGGTACTTCAGTGATTATCTTAGAGGCACGGTCAAGGAATGATTTGTTGGCATCAGGAATAGACTTTGCATCTACTTCGAAGTTAATAACCTGCAAGCTCAAGGCGCGCGCTACATCACGTGGATCAGGGTTTTCACCAAGGTTGCTCATCGCAGTGTCGGCAGCAGTTAAGCTGTTGTCAATCTCACTTTGTGCGTCTAATGCACCTTCGGCTTTTACTGTCATCGCAGGCGCTGCTGCTTGCAAATCAGCGACCAGCTTGTCTAAAGTTGCCGCATCAGGTGCATTGACCGTGATGGTATCACCTTTTATGAGCATACTGGCATTCGGTACGTTTTTGACGATAGGCAAGATAGCAGCCAGCTGGGCGGCGGCAGGCATATCTATCGCAAAAGTATCATCGACATCGGCACGGCAGTTATTGGCTTCATCACCAAATGCACTGGTCAAAGCATTCATGACATTGGTCTGTAGCGTCTCGTTACCAACGTTCATACGGCAAGCATATAATTCACCGTTCTCACCTGTGGCGATACGCAATGATGCAGGCTCAACATCAGCGGCAACCGCTGTTGCATTACCTTCGGCGGCTTGCTCTTGGGTGACAGCAGGCGTAGCAACGGGCTCAGGATTTTCTTGGCAGCCTCTAAGCAATGCCCAAGCCAAAGCGCCTAGAATAATCAGACCAATGATGGGCAGCAGCGCTTTCATAAAACTGCCTTCTGTTTCTTCTTCGCGCTGAAGCGGTGCAGTGCTGACCGTATCAGAAATTCGTGCACCTGCAGGCGCAGCGGCAATCATACCTGCTGGCAAAACTGTGCTCGCCCAAGCAGGAATATGATGTTGGTAGCTAGCCGAATTATCGTTTAAAAACTGTGGCACAGGTGTCGTCCCTGCCAAGCTCTTTATTTCATGGTACGCAAGTGGTGCTGCCATCGCGATTAAACCGCGAGAAGCAGTGACATCGACATTGTGTTTACCAGCAAGCTCACGAGCTATTTGGTCACGGTGTGTGCTATCCGTCCATATGCGCTCATGAAATCCCTGATCATCACGAGCGATATTCTCGTTAGAAAAGCGATCATGAGTATCTTTGTCTGCCAAGCGAGCAGCAAAAATAGCATAAAATTGCTCAAGCAAGTTTTTCTTAGCTGGGCTACGGTCATCTCCCAATACTGCGGGGCTTACCGTTCGCGTCAAATGGCTGATAACATCCATAATATAACTCTCCTATTAATACTTATTAGTATCAATCTATATAATTAAAATACTCAAAAACTTTGCTAAGAGATAAGAGCCGTAACCGTTAAAACCATCTTGGCAATATTCAATTTTCATTATTATAAAAGTATTAAGTAAGTGTTAACAATCAACACGTTGTTGTGCAAATGATACGTTAGGTAATGTTTCAGTTGTTACGCGTAACTAGAGAGACGACAAAGTACAAATCCCTAACATATCAATAGTGCTTTCGGTAGAAACAGGACTGCTTATTGAACAATGAAATTAATATAGTAGATTCACTTTAAAACAGATACAGTGTGACTGGAATGAATTTTTCGTAGCCTCTGTGATAGCAGCAAGCAAGGAAAATTTATACCAGTCGCACATAACTAACAATGTATCGATTTTATTCCGAACTGACTATATAGTCGGTTCAATTTGAAAGTGGTACAAGGCAACCGAGTGCAGATGTATATTTAATACCTCAAGCGAGGTTAACGCTGTAACGCTTTTATAGTGGATTGACTATAGCAATAAAACGACTTCATCTGATTGCTTATAACCATCACCTTTAACCAGCACTTTTTATAAAAGTATTGAGATGTAATATGACTCATATTACATCTCAATGGTCGGTCTAATCAGTTTCTTACTTGCGCGGGCTCAGCCACAATAACATTGCTGGCCATATTATCTACTTCAGACAAGGAGATAGGGCCTGATGGTCTACTGTTTGTATTATTTGTAGGCGCACGACTATTGGAATTATTCGGTAAATTGCTAGGCACATTAGTAAGATTGCCGTTATTGCTACGCACTGGTGTATTGCGGGCTGGTGCGGGCATCATACTATCACCGGTATCGTCATCTGTTGCTTGATACTCTCCAGCACCATTGTTGTTTGCATTGTCGGCAAAATTATTACCATTAACGTTACTGTTATAAGCATTGTTTGCAGTGCTGGCATCGGATTCAAACTGAGGATTCTGACCATTCATAGCCGTCATATCATCTACTCCGTTATTATTATTGGGTAATGGTAATGGTGCTATACTGTCAATCATCAGCGCTGGCGCTAACGTACGTATGTCAGTGACCAAGCGTTGTAGGAGCGTATTGTCTGGCGCTTCCAAGGTCACTCGCTCATTTTGTAAATGCAGTCGAGCAAATGGTGTTGATCTCAACATAGTCAAGATATTGGGCAGCACCTCTGTTGGTATACTATTCATACTACTGGCCACGCCTACCTGTATGGTCAACTCGCAAATACTTGCCTGCTCACCGAAACTTGTATTGAGTGCCTGTTGTAGTATGCTTTGCAACGCTTCATCCCCGACCGTTGCGCTACAAGTATATAGACTACCACTGTCATCTACCCCAACGATTAGCTCAACTGGCGTTAAAACCTGTGCTGCTGGTTCAATGGTAGGCGGAACAACGACTGGGGCGGTTACCACAGGTTCTACTGGAGTCATGTTAGGCTTAATTAACAGCGCCCATGCTGCAAAGCCTACCGCTACCATTGCCAGTATCAATAAAAACACCCGTACCAATAAATCATTGCGTTGATTACGGCTACGGACTTTCTCTCGCTTCATGCTGCCATTTTCTGCCAAATGATGGTCAGCAGGACTGGTATGCATAACATCAGTAAGATTGTTTAAATTGCTATTGCTATGTTTACTTAAATTCACACTAGTATTTGGATGAACACTGCTATTCTCTACGGCAGCTGCTGTCGACGGCGTTATCGCGGTTGTATCAGAAGCGCTGACTTTGTCCTTTGGCATATCTGGTACGGCTGCTATAGTAGCATCCGCTCTGACACTCGGTGCACCGGATGGTTGATGGATACTTTGAGAGGCCGTGATAAAAGGTGCTGACCATGTGGGTAAATACTGGCGCAAGGCAGATTGTTCTCTTTGCAAAAACGCAGGCAAAAACTGTCCATTCGCCAGTACTTTTAGCTCACGGTAGGCCAGTGGCGCAGCATTTATAAGTAACTGTACGGTAGCAAGCTCATCGATATGATGTGTGGCGGCAAGTTCCTGCACTAGAGTTTGCCGCATACTTGGGGCTTGCCATAGCTGCTCAAAGAGAGGAGTTTCTGGCAAGCTATCAGCAACCACGACTTGATCCGACCTTAGCAACTGCGAATAAACTTCTGGCAAAGCCAAGCGGGCTACCAAAATCGCATAAAACTGCTCAAGGAGGCAGATATGGGCGACGCTGCTATTATCACCCAACACAGCTGGCGTGACATGTTGTTCTAGTTGCTCAATAATACTCATAACTGACGGCCTCTACCGGCTTTAATGTTTAAATATATAAAAGAAGTAAATCGTTTTTTTATCCGCTTTGCTTAATGCCTGTACTTTAAATGTCTGTACTTTAAATGTCTGTACTTTAAATGCCTATACTTTATAAGTTGCGCCCTGTGAAACGGCTGTGCTGTTGGTAGTTGTCGCTATGCGTCGCTCATATGAACGACTTTATCTTATCTTAAATATATATATAGACTTAAGTTTATTTTTAAGGCGCTGTAGACTGCTTGCTACAAATACATTTAGCATTAACGTTACGGTCAGTATACGAAGCATTACTTACTCTCTTTTATACACTGTTATATTGTTAATAATAAATGATTATTAAAGCACAGTTCTCTACATAATGGGTTTTTGACTTACCCTGATCGTTGCTGAATCGATGATCAGCAATCATTATGGGCACTGTCATATCACTACTTATTATTGATTGTCTTACCCAGTGTTTATTTAGCCATCGCATTTAGGCGGTTCACCCTGTTGTATATACCACAATCACACACTAGGCTCGGCCTAAGGATTACCCTTTGCTTAACCATACGACCCTTATCATCATTATCACTGTTATTGTCAGCTTGTTGGCTTGGCAAAACAAGACACTATTCAATCGACTCATTTTTTATCCACCCGCGGTAAATAATGGTCAATGGGATCGTTTTGTGACCCATGGTTTTATTCATGCTGACAGTATGCACTTACTGTTTAATATGTTTACTTTGTATTTTTTCGGTCGTGCTATCGAAGGGTTATATCAATCATTTTTATTCGGTTATGGTTTCGTGGTGTTTTATGTGTTGGCTATCATTATCGCGATGATTCCAAGTTATATTAAAAATAAAAACAATGCCAGCTATCTCAGCCTTGGCGCATCAGGCGGTGTATCAGCGGTATTATTTGCCTTTATCTTGCTGGCACCTTGGGAAAAAATCTATTTATTTGCAGTCGTTCCTATCCCAGCGATATTATTTGCTGTCGCTTACGTGGCTTATAGCATCTACGCGGATAAACGCGGTGGCTCGAACATCAATCACATGGCGCATCTGTGGGGCGGCGCGTTTGGCATAATCGCCACTATTATTCTGGAGCCACAAGTGCTCCCGCATTTTTTAAACGCGTTATTATCGCCAAGCCTTTAAAGTATGATTTTTAGAAGTCTGTTTTAAGAAAGAAGCGTCACTTGTTTAAGTGGCTTAAGTAAGTGACGCTCAAATCTAAACCAGTTAAAAAAATTTAACTCCTTTTTAATTTCGTCGCGTTGCTCGGCATGTCGAGCATTTTTATACTTTAAGATTAGACAGTGACTTATGATTATAGATATTATCGGTGATATTCACGGTTATGCAGACAAGCTAGTGGGTCTGCTTACCCAGCTAGGCTATCGCCATAACGGACAATACTTCGTGCCGCCAGCAGGTCATCGGGCATTATTTATCGGTGATTTGATCGACCGTGGGTCGCAGCAGTTGACCACGTTAGAAATTGTTTTTGCCATGCTGGATGCGGATGTTGCCGATGCAGTAATGGGCAATCATGAATACAATGCTTTAGCCTTTGCGACGCTCGACCCTAACAATCCTCAGGAATACTTACGCTCACACAATGAGACACATACGCGCCAACACGAGGCTTTTCTCGCAGAAGTGCCTTTTGGCTCAGAAAATCATCACTATTGGCTGGAGCGGTTATATGAAATTCCTTTATGGCTTGAAACTGACTATGCTTGCTTTGTGCATGCTTGTTGGGATGTGGACAGCATGGCGGTATTAGCACCCTTATTGACTGCTGATAACTGCTTAACGCCTAAAGGACTTATCGTAACTGCCCAAGAGCATAGCGAGAATTTTGAAGCATTAGAGAGAGTATTAAAAGGTGTAGAGACACCGCTACCTGATGGCATGGTGATGGTTGATAAAGAAGGTACCGAGCGCACACGAGTGCGGGTACGTTGGTGGCTTGAAGGTCTTAACGAGCGTACGCTATATGAAGTTGCACGTGCCCCCTCCTCCGCATTGGCACAAATTCCAGCAGATGCTTTGGCAGAAAATATCAATTTTGCACTCAAAACCGATAAACCCGTATTCGTCGGTCATTATTGGCTAACTGGGACACCTGAACCATTGAGTCCACAAGTTGCTTGTACTGATTATTCGGCAGCGGTAGATAGTGGTTATCTAACAGGCTATCAGCTCGATACCGAGCAGCCTTTGCCACTCAAAGCCAGCAATTTTGTGCAATATCGCCATGACGAAGACCCAGTGATACAGTCATAATCGAAATACCATTTCACTCGCTTTAGCATTAATCGGTAAACTTGGCTTTACGAAGGCGGCAAAACTTTTGTATGATGGTCGTTTTGAGGATATCAAAGCATGAGTACCCAATCAGCTAGTGTTAACTCTGTTGAGCAAAAAAGTCCAATCGCCTCTCCTGCTGGTCAGCCAAAAGTTGGCATTATCATGGGCTCGCAGTCTGATTGGGCAACCATGAGCGCTGCTGCGCAACTGCTTGCAGATTTTGATATCGCTTTTGATTGTGAAGTGGTATCAGCACACCGTACGCCTGACCGATTATTTGACTATGCCAAAAATGCTAAAGGTAATGGCTTACAAGTTATTATCGCTGGGGCTGGTGGTGCTGCTCACTTGCCGGGTATGTGTGCCAGTCAAACGCCGCTACCAGTATTTGGTGTCCCTGTAAAATCCTCGATGCTCAGTGGTTGGGACAGCTTGTTATCTATCGTACAAATGCCAAAAGGTGTTGCGGTTGGTACTTTAGCAATTGGGGCGGCAGGTGCTTATAATGCAGCATTGCTGGCGATTCAAGTCTTGGCCTTGCATGACGACGCAATCGCTACTAAGCTGGATACTCTACGCCAAACACAAACCGAAACCATCCTTGCCAGCCCAACACCGGGCATTATCAACAGTTAAAAAATACAACTGAGTTGATGATAGTTTCTAAAAAAACACGAAGACCCATTATCTGATTATAAATGTTCTAAACTTGATATTTATGCTTAGATGAGTTCTACTAAATACAAGGTGCATACAGTGCACCTTTTCCTATTTTAATAGATTAGATTTCAGATCTAAATAGGGTCTGTTGAACATTCAAATGTGGTACTGGCAGTGGCTATTTTTTAGACAATACGCAGTGAAATTTTGGACGCCTAGTCATTCTAGGTTAGACAATTTCGCCATGTATTGGCAAAAAATAGCCCTACCCTGAAAGGCTGATGCTAAAATCACCCCAAACGTTGTTGTAAAACTAGCTAAGGTCTCGACATTATCGTCGGTTTACGCCTGATTTGATAAAACGTTTGGTGCAATTTTAGCGATCAGCAGTCCTAATATTTGAATGTTCAACAGACCCTAAACCGAATACCCTTTATTCATTTTCAATTCAAAGAGCCTGCCATGACCACAGCGAACGCTTATCCTGTTACCCAAACCATTCGTACTATCGGTATTTTAGGCGGTGGTCAGCTTGGCATGATGCTTGCCGAAGCGGCCATGCCATTAGGCTATCAGTGTGTGTTTTTAGAAGACAACGCTGAATGCCCTGCCAGCCTTTACGGGCGCGTCTTTCATAGCGAGCAATTAGAAGCGTTTATTGCCGCAGCCGATGTATTTACATTGGAGTTTGAAAACACACCGACGGCGACGGTTGAACAGCTGGCCAATTTATCAACATCTGGTAGCAAGCAAGGTATGTTTCCGCCACCGATTGCCCTTGATATCGCCCAAGATCGCTTAAAAGAAAAGCAGATGTTTAATGCCCTTGATATCGCCACCGTCCCTTTTAAAGCAGTCAACTCTGAAGCCGAGCTACAGCAAGCTTGTAGTGAGCTTGGACTGCCCATCGTCCTCAAGACCAGCCGCGGCGGTTATGATGGCAAAGGTCAATTTGTCATTAAGCAAGACAGCGATATCAAAGCCGCCTGGCAAGACCTCAAAGATGCTGTCAGTGGTAAAGGTGAGCTGACGCCAACGCCCGCGCCGTTGATTGCAGAAGGTTTTATTCATTTTAGCCGTGAGGTTTCTATCATCGCGGCACGAGGACAGAACGGTCAGGTACGCTGTTATGATTTGGTTGAAAACCATCATCATCATGGTGTTTTGGCCAAGACCCAAGCACCTGCCGTTGGGACTAGCCATTTATTTAAGCAAGCGACCGATGCGATTACCACGGTCATGAATCATTTGGGTTATGTAGGCGTGATGGCGCTTGAGCTATTCGTCACCAAAGACGCGCGTGGCAATGATGCTGTACTCGCCAATGAGATTGCACCGCGTGTACACAATTCTGGACACTGGAGTATTGAAGGCGCTGTTACCAGTCAATTTGAAAACCATATTCGCGCAGTCGTCAATCTGCCACTCGGCGATACAGACAATGTTCATCCAGCGATTATGCTCAACGTCTTAGGGCAATATCCTGATATCAGCGCCGTGCTAGCTATCGATGGCGCACATTATCATAGTTATCATAAGGCTGAACGCGAGGATCGAAAAATTGCGCATATCACATTGATGCCCAATGATGTTGCCGATTTAGAGCCTGCCTTAGCCAAACTCGTCGCGGTACTTCCCAATAAAGTTGGTCTTGATAAAAAATTAGCCTCTGGTGCCATCGATAATCAGCCAAAAGCGACAGATCATTCGGCGGTTATAGCAGCTGATAAAACGTCTAAAGACAGTAACGACACGGTTAAAAATAATAACGCTATTAAAGACAGCCAAATCAAGCCAGTTATAGAGGCTAAATCAAAAACAGAGAAGGCTAAAAAATAATGCAAATTTGGGTGGATGCTGATTCGGTGCCATTAATTGCCAAAGATTTGATTATCAAAACGGCTGAACGGACGCAGACAATGGCTATTTTTGTCGCCAATCAGCCAATTAAGCTGCGTAAGTCTCCGTTGCTTATCATGACGGTAGTGCCATCAGGGTTTGATAAAGCGGATGACTATATCGTAGAACAAATACAACCAGGTGATCTTGCGATTACCAGTGATATTCCTTTGGCCAATGACATTTTGGACAAAGGCGGCATGGTACTGACCACACGCGGCATGATCTATGACAAAAACAATATCAAGCAAAAGCTCAATATGCGTGATTTTATGGATACCATGCGCGGTACTGGTGTGCTAGAGCTACAAGAGATGAGCGGACAAAAACCATACGGCGACCGTGATAAAAAAGCCTTTGCCGATGGTCTAAATCGTTTGGTACGTTGATTTCCCTTCCACCCACTCTAAATCTCTCATAGCCTGTGCTCTTTGCAAACCGTATACAATCATAACCAAACACTATGCAATCGGCACGCTTCATAACGAAGTGTGCCAACCATTCTTGTTACGCTACATTCAGTTTTTACAACAACAGTAACGTACATAAGAATAGGAATGACTATGAAAATTTTAGTAATTGGTGCAAGCGGTCGAGTAGGAACAGATTTGGTCAAGCAATTATTGGCTGATAATCACCAAGTGGTAGGCACGACCCGTCAACAAGAAAAATTATTCAGTGATGACAATTATAGCCAGTTGGATTTAGACATTACGGCTCAAAAAGATGCGATTCAGAAGCAAATCGATCAAGATATCGATGCGGTTTATTTTGTGGCTGGCTCTGGTGGTAAAGATATCTTAGAAGTCGATTTACATGGTGCGATCAAAACCATGCAAGCGGTACAGGATAAAGGTATCAAACGCTACATCATGCTCAGCACAGTGTTCTCATTAGACACCAAAAAATGGGACGAGTTAGGACTTGGCGACTTAAAAGGCTATTACATCTCTAAGCACTATGCCGATCAGTGGTTGGTAAATAACAGCAGCCTTGATTACACTATCGTACAAGCAGCGGCGCTAAAAGAACGCGAAGCGACTGGCAAAATTATCGTCAACGACAACAACTCTGGTGAAAACTCGATTGCAGACGTTGCCGCTACTTTAGTGGCTGTATTAAACGCGAGCAATACGACCAAAAAAGTCTTTGGTATGCATAACGGTGAGACGGCAATCGATGAAGCTGTAGCCAGTGTATAAGCTTATTTGATAACGGCTTATAGGAATCTAACGAGATTAGATTTTTAAAAAGCTTAAAAGAAGGGTCACTTATTTATTGGCGAGCGTTAAAACAGCCAATCGATAAGTGACCCTTTTGCCTTGCACGGTATTCAAAATCAGTAAGGAAAGTGATTATTTAAACTGGGTACGCCTAACACTTTATCTCATTGATACATATAGTAAGAGCACTTTTAAACCGCTACGGTGTTACCCGTCCTAGATGTACTCAGTGTACTATCTGCGGTCGGTCGCCTTGTAGCGATTCCAACATTCCTTGACTATACAGTGTCGGCTATATTACGCCAAACCACTCGGAAACGGAATGACGTCCTCTAAGCTATTCGCCCCTGTTATCACCATGAGCAATCTATCGATACCGACGGCGATACCGCTACAGGGTATCAAGTCATCGGATGCTGCCAATAGGTGCTCATCGATTGGCATGACTGGCAGGTTATGACGCTGACGCAATTGATTGTCTTGCTCAAAGCGTGCCCTTAACGCCTGCCCATCTGCCAGCTCATCATAAGCATTGGCAATCTCAATGCCATTGATATATAACTCAAAGCGCTTAGCGACCTTATTACCGTCTTTATCTAAAGCCGTTTTTGCTAATGCTGCCGTTGCTGGCGGATATTCTATAATCAAAGTCGGTAGATCGTGACCCAAGTTTGGCTCGACTGCATGGCTGAACAATAGGTCCAACCAACTTTGACGAATATCTTCTTCACTATTGGTTGCGCTGCTTTCTACACTATTAAAATCAAAACCGGTCAACCCTTTATCCTCTGCCACTGCTTGTAGAGTGGCTAGACTAGCCGTCAGCGGATGTATGCCGACAAAGTCCATAAAGGCATCAACATAGCGGTAATGGTTCATCACAATCGGATAGCCATAGAGCGCTTCTAGTAGTTCGCCAAGCTCAGCCGCCATATCGGCTAAGCTATAATTTGGCTGATACCATTCCAGCATAGTGAATTCAATATTGTGACGTACGCCTATCTCATTATCTCGAAAAACGGGACAAATCTGATAAATAGGCACTTGCCAGCTAGCCAGCAAACGCTTCATGGCAAATTCAGGGGACGTATGCAGGTAATAAGTACAAGGTCGATCTTGATAGGTAACTTGCGCAGCGACGGACTGCAAAAAAGTATCTGTATTGCCAGCTTGCAACAGTAGCGGTGTTTGCACTTCTAGTACTTGCCGCTTATTAAAAAACTGACGAATATCCTGCATGAATTGCGCACGCTGCTGCGCCATACCTAGCGTCATGGTGGGTGCGTAGCTGGGCTTAGCATCTGGCTTAACAGAAGAATTGATTGATTGATTCATGACTATTTACTGTGGCTGATGAATAATAAAAATAGGTTTGCAAACTGAGGGTTGGCTTTAAAACTGCCATTCACGGCGCAAATGATAATCACGGCGCAGTTGATCAAAATCAGCGCCATTAACTTGTCCATCAACTGCCTGACTCCGCAGAGAAGCATCATCTTGCATAATGTCATAGAACTTAATCAATCTATCTGGATACGCCTTCAACTCAGACCACAAAAACATATTTAGTGGCAGCAGATTTTGCATAGATTGAGCAGGTGCGACCGCCAGTTTTTCACATAATGCATCATAAATAATTTGCGTGCCGCGCAGCTTCCCTTCTACGGTATAGCCAGCGATGTGTGGCGTGGCGATAGCCAATTTGGCCAACAAGCCTTCAGAAATCTCTGGCTCGTGCTCAAACACATCAAGCACCACTTGCCGCTCGTTACGCTCAATATCTACTTCTAAATCACTCGCATTAACAACAGGCCCACGCGCGCTATTAATGAGCATGGTATGCGGCGACATCATTGCTAGAGCCTCTGCATTGATTAAATGACGCGTTGGATAATCACTGCCATTACTACTTTGAACACTTTGTCCATCCGCAGCCTTTTTATCCGTACTTTTTTTGTCCGTGAGTGGCACATGTAAACTGACAATGTCGCTTTGGCTAAGCACTTGCTCAAAACTGGCGTTATTCGTATCTGAAGGGTGTAATAATGGGTCATAGCCTAATACTTGCCAGCCCAAAGCAGTCGCATACTGAGCGAGTGTACTGCCAATATTACCAAGCCCAATGATGCCCAATGTTAATGGTGGCATTGATGATGTCATTGATGATGTCATTGATGATGTCATTGATGATGGCATTGATAGCGTCGTTGATGGCTGCCAATACTGCGGACGCAGCGTTAAGATAGCCGTCAGTACATATTGGGCGACCGAATGTTTGCTACAGCCAGCAGCATTGGCAAAAGTGATATTGCGTGCAGCCAAATAATCTTGATCAACATGATCGGTACCGATCGTTGCAGAGCCAACAAACTCAACACTTTCATTATCAGCCAGTAATGCCTCGTTTACTGACGTTACAGAGCGTATCAACAATATGGTTGGCTGTAATTCGGCAAGCAATTGCGCATTGATATCACGTCCAGCCACTTTGATAATATTTACCGTCTGCTCAGTCGCCTGACCAAGCATAGTGGCAGTAAAAAACTCATCAAGGCTGGCGATATTACTATCCGCCAAAATAGTGATTCCTGTTACTGTATCCGTCATCGCGTTAAGCCTTATTAAATATCTTTATCGATCAGTGTTTTACTCTTTATGACTCAGCTGCTTTCACTTTGCTCATCAACCGCTGATTGTGTGTTTTTATCGCTCAACATGATTTCTTGTGGGGCGAATATCTCATTTTTGTGTTGCGATATCCACTCACGCCATACCGCAAGACCGATAGCCAATACCACAGGACCGATGAACAGACCAACGAAACCAAAAGCTGTTAAACCGCCCAATACCCCGATAAAAATAATGATGAAAGGAATCTTGGTGGCACCGCTAATGACGATAGGACGGATAAGGTTGTCGACCCAGCTGATGACCAACACGCCCCACAAGGCCAAACCAATACCTTCTACCGTATGACCCTGACTTAACAACCAAATCGACACCCCGCCCCACACAAATGGCGTACCAAACGGGATTAAGGCAATGATGAAGGTGATAATTGTCAGTAAAATAGGACTTGGCGCACCAGAGAAATAATAACCAATACCAGCAAGTATCGCCTGTGCCAATGCGGTCAGCCCAATACCATATACTACAGCGCGAGTGGTCGTACCCACAGAGTCAATATAACCATCGATACGATTGCCAATGATGTTACGTAAGGCTTGACGGATTTGGCGAATCAAGCTTGTGCCATCACGATAAAAGAAGAACAGGGTCATCAGTGCCATACCAAGCTTGGCAAGGCTACTGAACACCACATCAAAGGCGATTTTGCCATAATATAAATGGGACTGCACCCAAATACGAAACGCCTCTAGCGTCCCTTCAGGGTTCTTATTGATGCGCCAGAGCACATCTTTGACTTGTTGACCGATAATCGGTAAATCTTTGACAGAATCAGGCACGTCCAAATAACCTACTTTAATACGATAAATTAAGTTACTGATGATACTTAAGGCTTCCTGCTGCAAAATAAAGATACCAACCACGAGCGGCACGCCGATCATAAGAGAGATGTTCACGGTCATAATAGCGGCGCTAAAGTTTGAGCTGAACTTTACGCGTTGGTGAAAAAAGTTATAAATAGGAAAAGTAACGTACGCTAAAATCGCCGCCCATAGTGCCGGTACAATAAAAAACTGTACCACTTGAAAACATAATATAAACAGCACAACCAATAAAGTAATGGCCAATAAGCGCTGAATAATAAATTCTTTTGTCCAGTTTTCTATCATAGTGTATAAACCAAAAGCGGACAGCAAAACCTCATACGGCATTACTGCAAAGTTTATAAATAGGTGAACAGCAATCTACGGGCAATTTCCGTAGAGAGTATCCATTAGCGAGGGTGGTTGGCTATAAATATACAGGTCAATATTGGCCACAAGTAAGCTTGCCTCACGTCAACCGTAACACAGTTGATGTCAATAGTGTCTTAGAAAATAGGACAAGAAGCAGACTACCTACCGACAGGTATTATGCAACAAAGTAGGTCAAATAAATAACCCTATGTTGTAATCTTTCCTTACAATTTTTTTTGGCTAACTTCACTTGACCGTTACGTTGTTAACCAAACCATCATACATAGAATGAATGCCGAAAAACAATAACCATTGAGTACTATTTGCTGTCACTTTATGAGTCACTATCTAGCAAGGTAAATCACTGGCGCGTTCTATTAGTATCAACAATTGATGTTATACTAGAATAATTGTTTTGAAATTTTAAGTGCCGCTACTTTAATTTGACCTTATTTATTTTCGTCATTATTAGGGCGCACCCTTTATCATAACCCTTCTTTATTCTTCCTCTCTAAACGCTATTAATGTCTAGTTTTTTAGAGTAGTGCGGCATAATTTGGGTCTGCCATATAAGCATTACATTGATGCTTATACAAGCGTTGTACGCATCATGCGAGTTCGATATACGAACTCACGGTTAAAAACAATGTAAAAAAAACCATGACTGACGCGCAATGTTTTGATGTAATTTCGGATTAATTTTTATTTTAAACCAACACTGATCCACCAAATTTTAAATACTATATTCATAGGAACAATAACAATGTCAAAAGACAATGATAACCCTAACCTTACTGCCTCAAATGAGGCGAGTAAGACCACTAAAACCCAAGACAGCGTTACTTTTGCTTTAGCCCAGTCACACTTTTTGGTCGGTGATATTACCGCCAATGCAGCAAAAATGCGCACGCTGGCACTAGAAGCTCGCGAGCAAGGTGCTGATGTGATTGTCTTTCCAGAGCTCGCACTATTGGGCTATCCACCCCAAGACTTACTGCTGCGCCCAAGCTTGTCAGGTCGCATCAAAAGCGCTTTATCTAGCTTAAGTGATATCGATGACATCGTCATGATCGTTGGCTATCCGCACGTCGATCACCATGGTACGTTCAACTCAGCAGCCATCCTGCATAATGGGCATCAAAAAGGCTTTTATCATAAACAAATATTGCCAAACTATGGCGTGTTCGATGAGCGCCGTTACTTTGACAAAGGTCGCAATCAAGTCCTATTTGATTATAAAGGCATCACTATTGGTCTACTCATCTGTGAAGACTTGTGGGAAAAAGGCCCTATTTCTGACCTCAAAAAGCAAGGCGCGGATCTGGTCATCAGCTTAAATGCCTCACCTTTCGAAATTGAAAAACAAGACAGTCGTAAAACCATGCTGACCAAACGCAGCCGTGAGAATGGCCTCCCCATCATCTATGTCAATGCTGTTGGCGGTCAAGATGACTTGGTCTTTGACGGTGGCTCTATGGCAGTGCAAGCTGATGGTAGCGTTGCCCACGAAGCGCCACGCTTTATGAACCAATTGCTACTCGCGACCTTAGATGTCAAAACTGCCAAATTCAATGCGCAGTCTAAAGCACCTTTGACCCTCAGCCGCGAATCAGAGATGTATCAAGCACTGGTGGTTGGCTTGCGTGATTATGTCAACCTTTCAGGATTCTCTGGCATTATCGTCGGTTTATCAGGTGGTATTGATTCGGCATTAACGCTTTGTATCGCGGTCGATGCTTTAGGTGCGGATAAAGTTTATGCGGTCATGATGCCCTATGAATATACGTCACCAATCAGCTTAGAAGACGCACAAGCACAAGCCCGTCGTCTAAATGTTTCTTATACGGTTTGTCCAATTTTTGATGCGGTCGAAGGCATTCGTCATACCCTTGCCCCGCTATTTAATAAATCACCTGCGGACACCACTGAAGAAAATATCCAAGCACGTGCGCGCGGTGTTGTATTGATGGCACTGTCCAATAAATTTGGTCATTTGGTCATCACGACTGGCAATAAATCAGAGCTGGCGGTTGGTTATTCAACCTTATATGGTGATATGGCAGGTGGCTTCGATGTGCTAAAAGATGTTTATAAATCACAGGTTTATAAACTGGCCAGCTATCGTAACCGTCTAGAAGACACGCCTGTGATTCCTGAGCGCGTGATTACCCGTCCCCCATCAGCCGAGCTACGCCCTGACCAAAAAGATCAGGACAGCTTACCTGACTATGACATCTTAGACGGCATTTTGATGTCTTATATCGATGAAGACATGGGCTACCAAGATATCGTAGATAAAGGGTTCGATGCTGACTTGGTCGCCAAGGTTATTCAAATGGTCGACAATAACGAATTTAAACGCTGTCAGGCACCAATTGGCACGAAGATCAGCCATAAAGCCTTTGGTCGCGAGCGTCGTTACCCATTGGTGAATAAATGGTCGATAAAAGGCTAGGTTACAACCATTGTCTGACTGCTACCGTAAAAAAGTCAGACAATGACAACCTCCTTGTTTAAAAATCAATCTTTAATTATTAGCTGGGTGCTTGCCCAGCTTTTTTAGTTTCTGACTAGAATGTGTTGAACATTCACAAATAAGCTTTTCGCGTCCACAAATTGAACCCTTTATTTTTAATCTAACTACCCTACCTATTTCTATCCGAGTATCTCATGAGCTTGCTAACTGCTGGTGTGTTTATCTTTTTATTAATTGCGCTCAGCGCCCTTGTCTCCAGCTCCGAGCTAGCACTAGCCTCCGCCCGAAAAATCAAACTACAAGTGATGGCCAAAGAAGGCGAAGTGCGCGCGCTTGATGTTCTCAATATGCAAGAGCATCCTGGCAGTTTTATTACTGTGGTACAGATCGCGCTCAATGCGGTGGCCATTTTGGCAGGTGTTATCGGCGAATCAGCCATCAGTCCTTATTTAGAGCGCCTATTCGGTCATGAAGCGCTCGCCTCTGTTGTGTCATTTATCATCATCACCAGTGTTTTTGTGCTGTTTGCCGATCTTATGCCCAAACGTCTCGCCATGTCCAACTCTGAACCGATTGCTATCAAAGTTGTGCGGCCGATGATTTTTTTAATTTTTATATTAAAGCCGATTATTTGGGTCTTTGATGGTGCAGCGAACCTGATTTTTAATTTATTGGGTATATCGACTGTCCGTCAGGATGAGATGACGTCAGAGGATATCTACGCAGTGATGGATGCTGGTGCAGAAGCTGGGGTGATTAAACATCAAGAGCATCATTTGATCGAAAATATCTTTGAGATGCAAGAGCGCACGGTGACCTCAGTGATGAATCCACGCGAACACATCGTTTATTTTGATACCAAGGTCAGTACGGAACAAGTGGTTGAAGTCATGATCAAACAGCCACATAATAAATTTTTGGTCTGCCATGACGATGATCTAGAGCATATCATTGGCTATGTGGAGTCACGCAGTTTTTTAGCCTTGGTGCTTAACCAGCAAGAGGTCAGCTTAACAAACAAAGCCTTATTAAAACCGGCGCTGTTTGTGCCTGATACTTTATCTTTGTTTGAAGTGTTAGAGATGTTTAAATCAACCGGTGCTGACTTTGCCGTTATCATTAACGAGTATGCGTTGGTCGTTGGAGTGATTACTCTAAAAGACGTCATGAGTATTGTCATGGGCGAGCTGGTCACGCTAGAAGATCAGCCCATTGTTCAGCGTACTGATAACTCTTGGCTGATTGATGGCATGACCCCAATCGAAGATGTGATTCGCTCACTCGGCATTGTCAATCTACCGCATAGCCAGAACTACGAAACGATCAGTGGCTTTATGGTGTATATGCTACGCAAAATTCCAAAGAAAACTGACAGCATTGAATATGCCAACTACCGCTTTGAAATTCTTGCGACTAATAACCTCAAAATTAACCAGCTACTAGTGACTAAGCTCGAAGAAGTGGCTTAATCAGCTCAACATGCACTAACCTCTACTACCAAATATGGCGGTGCCGACTCGCACCATGGTCGAGCCATTGGCAATCGCCTCTGCCATATCATCACTCATGCCCATACTAAGCGTATCCCAGCCAGTTAATTCTGGATGGTCACGCTTGATGGCTTCAAATAATTGCTTGGTGCGGCTAAAAGCATCGGTGTTGGTTTTAGCAGGGATAATCATCAGTCCACGCAATTGCAGACGCTCATAACCTTTCATTGTGGTTATCAATTCCGGTAACTGCGCTGGCAAACACCCTGATTTGCTGTCTTCATTATCAATATTGAGTTGGATCAGAACGTTCAATGGCGGCAACTCGCTTGGACGTTGCTCATTCAGACGCTTCGCAATGATGTCGCGCTCAACCGTTTGTACCCAATCGAAATGCTCGGCAATATCACGCGTCTTATTACGTTGGATACTACCAATATAATGCCAAATAATAGACTCGCCTATTGCTTGAGATTTTAGGGTACTGATTTTTTCGATGGCTTCTTGCAGATAATTTTCCCCAAAGTGGCGTTGTCCTTGCTCAGCTAAAGTAGCAATCATCTCGGCAGGCTTGGTCTTAGAAACCGCAAGTAAAATCACCTCGTCTGGTGCGCTGTCTTTGGCTTGTTCACCTGCCTGCGTCACTTGTCGTATGACCTGCTGCCAGTTATCAATAAGGCTTAATTTATCAAAATTATTTTCAGTATCTTTCATATACAGCTCACAAGAATAAATGGTTTGATTATTTGTTTTGATTTTTATTGATCGCACTATTTAAAGATTTCATAAAAATTTTGCCATGAGCAAAATTTACACAATAAATAAATGACTGTCTAATTTTACATTTTCTTAGCCTAGTAGATGGTTAAATGCCAAGAGTCTTGTTATGATATTGTTACATGGTTTAACATATACTGCTAAAAATAATAGTAATAGTAACAACCATAGCCTAGCTCATCGCTAAACAACTGATCTAGCAGAGGATGATTGATAAGGTTATCGTTTACAGCCTGCTGCTATGCTCTTTTTGTCTTACCCTTATTCATTGATAGGAATGCCTGATTATGGCTGAAAAAAACAATCTAAGCATCGAAGATCTGCTGCGCTTTACGGTCAAACATAAGGCATCAGATCTACATATTTCAGCCGGTATGCCAGCGATGATTCGGGTCGACGGTGAGATGACACGCATCAATATGCCCACGATGACACATCAAGTCGTGCATCAGCTGATTTATGACATCATGAATGATAAGCAGCGTGCTGACTTTGAAGAGTTTTATGAGACGGATTTTTCTTTCGAGATTCCCAACTTAGCGCGTTTTCGGGTCAACGCTTTCAACCAAAATCGCGGTGCAGGTGCTGTCTTTCGTACCATTCCTTCCAAAGTACTGACTATGGAAGACTTGGGTATGGGTGAGGTGTTCAAGCGTGTGTCAGATCTCAAACGTGGCGTCGTCCTAGTAACAGGTCCGACAGGCTCAGGTAAATCAACCACGCTCGCTGCTATGATTGATTATATCAATGAAACCCGTAAAGAGCATATTTTAACCATCGAAGACCCGATTGAATTTGTCCACGAATCTAAAAAAAGTCTGGTTAACCAACGTGAAGTACACCGTGATACCTTAGGTTTCGAGCCAGCGCTACGTTCAGCACTGCGTGAAGATCCTGATATTATCCTTGTTGGTGAGCTACGTGACCTTGAGACCATTCGTCTAGCCTTGACTGCTGCTGAGACCGGTCACTTAGTTTTTGGCACCCTACACACCAGCTCAGCGGCTAAGACCATTGACCGCGTGATCGATGTATTCCCTGCAGCGGAAAAAGACATGATTCGTGCCATGCTGTCGGAGTCGTTACAAGCGGTCATCTCACAGACTCTATTGCGTCGTCAAACTGGCGGACGAATTGCCGCGCATGAGATTATGCTGGGTACGCCAGCGATTCGTAACTTGATTCGTGAGAATAAAATCGCCCAGATGTACTCGGCTATCCAGACAGGTGCCGGTGATGGCATGATTACTCTAGATCAAACGCTTAAAAATCTTGTGACAAAAGGCACGATTAGCAAAGACGTTGCTCGTCCTTATGCCAAGCAGCCTGACGCATTTTTATAGCAGTGCTGATCTGATCAGAGCTACTAACTACTACTAATAGCCAGTGACTTTTTTATATACCTTTTTATACACCTTATTTATTTTTAATAGTCATGATTATTGATCTTTAAAAATGGACTTTAGACAATTTTTAATCGATTTACACCGAATGTAGGTAAGATATGGATATTGATAAACTGTTACAGTTAATGATCAATAAAAACGGCTCCGACCTTTTTATTACCGCTGATGTAGCGCCTTCCATGAAAATAAATGGGAAAATTCTACCCGTTGGTAAGACGCCCCTGAGCGCTGAGCAAACCATGCTATTGGTCAAAGGGGTAATGACGCCAAGTCAACAAAAAGAGTTTAAAGAGACGAATGAATGTCAATTTGCCATTACTGATGAAGCACAGCAAGCACGCTTTCGAGTCAGTGCCTTTGTACAGCGCGATATGGCGGGCATGATTTTACGGAAAATTGAGAATAAAATTCCAACCGTTGAAGAGCTACGATTGCCGCCAGCATTGAAGGAGCTGGCCATGAAAAAACGCGGTATTATTTTATTGGTTGGCGCAACTGGCACCGGTAAATCAACCACTCTGGCTTCCATGATCGGTCATCGCAACCAAAACTCTCATGGTCATATTATTACCATCGAAGACCCAATTGAATTTGTTCATAAACACCGTGGTTGTATCATTACTCAGCGTGAAGTTGGTATCGACACCCACTCTTTTGAGGCGGGTTTAAAAAACACCTTGCGCCAAGCACCAGATGTTATTTTGATTGGTGAAATTCGTAACCGCGAGGTCATGAGTTATGCGATCCAATATGCAGAGACTGGCCATTTGGTATTCGCCACCTTGCACGCCAACAATGCCAACCAAGCAATTGACCGTATCATTCATTTTTTTGAAACCAGTCGCCACAATCAGCTATTTATGGATTTGTCGCTTAACTTACAGGCCATCATCGCGCAGCAATTGATTCCAACCCCAGACGGTAAAGGTCGGCGGGCAGCCATTGAGATTTTGTTAAACTCACAGCTGATCAGTGACTATATCCGTAAAGGCGAAGTCCACGAAATCAAAGATGTCATGACGCGCTCCCGTGATAGTGGTATGCAAACCTTTGACCAAGCGCTTTTTGATCTATACGAACAAGGCGAAATCACTTATAAAGAAGCCATTCTCCACGCTGACTCTCCTAATGACTTACGTCTCAAAATCAAACTGAGCAGTAAAAATGGTACAGCTAATCTAGATGAAGGTGCTGATAGTTTATCGTTGGATGTCAGCTAATCTGTAGCAAGTAAGCAAGTCACACAATAAAAACAGCCCTCATGATTGAGGGCTGTTTTTATTGTGATACCGCTGCTGTCTGCAAAAATAACTGCTCTTAAGGCTATTATTTTGCGCTGTCGCGACATTCTTGATTGTTACAAATGCCGTATAACACCAGAGAATGACCCGATAGCTTAAAGCCATGCTCGGCGGCTACCTTGATTTGTTGTTCTTCGATAATCTCGTTATGGAACTCGATAATCTTGCCGCAAACATCACAAACCAGATGATCATGATGCTCTGCCTGAGTGATCTCAAACACGGATAGATTGTTTTCAAAGTTATGGCGCTCAACAATACCTGCTTGTTCAAACTGCGTCAGTACTCGGTAGACGGTCGCCAGTCCCACATCTTCACCTTGTTCAATCAGTGCTTTGTACACCTCTTCTGCACTCATATGATGAAGCTCTGCGCACTCAAGCAACTCTAAAATTTTGATACGCGGTAACGTTACCTTTAATCCTGCTTTACGTAAATCTTGATTGGTAAAAGAAGCCATAATATCCCTTCTGACTGTTAAGTCTTAGCAAATAAAAACTAAAAAATATGAGGTAAATAATCGCCAGTGATTATTATTAATTAAGTACTAAAGATCCAAATCTCCGTAGCCCAGCTTGTCTTGCATAAATTTTTAGCGTGGTTAAGGTATATAGATCTCACCGCAAGTCTATGAATTTAAAATATAAATAATCCAATACCTTAGGTAGTGTTTGGTAAATAATGTCGTAAGTGGTAGGCAATTGCAAGTAAATGACGTATCATTTGTCCAAGATTGTCGGCAAGACCAGCACCAACACCCCTTGACCGTACCTAATCCATTTTTTATGAGTCATCTTACCATGATAAAGACATTAAATTTTCGTCCGTTAAGCCGTGCAAGTACATTACGCAAGATTGTCATGACCGGTATGCTTAGTGCCTCGGTTGTGATGTCTGGCTGCTCATTACTGAGTGTTTATAAAATTGATTTGCCTCAAGGGACAGCTATCACCCAAGTGCAAGCTCAAAAATTGCAAGTGGGCATGAATCAAAACCAAGTCCTCTATATTTTGGGTAGCCCAGCGATTAGAGACACGTTGGAGCCTAAACGTTGGGACTATATTTATGATTATAAAGCAGGCACAGAAGGCAGTCGCAAAGGCATCGCTGATGTCAAAAATGCCAGCCAGCATTTGGTTATTTACTTTGATGACAACGGCTTAGTCAGTCGCATCGAAGGCATTGAAACCCTTCCTGCTCAATAAATCTGATTATAAGTTTATGCTTAATGATTGTTAGGGTGTGTCTTCGTTTCAAAATAGCAGACTTAATAATGCTTAAGCTAAATAACAGTCCGGCTAAACCGTTAACTTCGAGACTTAGTTTTGCGCTGAGACATAGGATCAGCGCTTAAGCTGCGATAGACTTCTATTCGGTCGAACGGCTGCAATGGATAACTGAGCGGCTGCTTTTGGGCATATATCCCTACATGCCAACGCTTAGCTGCTGGCGTTGGCACTTGTTCCACTTCCTCACACCACCTTGCTAATGCTGGAAATTTCATCAACCAGCCTGCTTGCGCGAGTGCCTCGTACAAAGTAGTCCCTTCAGCGACTGATAACGTCAAATAATGCTGACGCTGCGCCTCTTCAGCATACGCCAGATAGACCGTCATTAGCTTACCCACTGTATCACCCAACCTATCAACGCCAATAATAGCGCCACTGGTACAACCAAACGTATCGCTATCCGCCATAGATTATAGAACGCTTCATTGCCAAAGTTTAGAGACTTGCGCAAATGACTGATCTTCATCTGCCAACCGGCGAAGATGGACAACAACAATACCGCGATACTACTGATAATAACCAATAGACCTACCAGCCATATAGTGGGTATGGCGATGACTAGTACCAGTGCTACCGAAAAAGTGACCACTAAGCTGACCAACAGCCCAAACTTATGCGCTAACTGCTGTACGCTATAATGTAGCAAATAGCTGGCCACAAACAACACCCCTAGCCAATATACCAGCTGTCCGATCGGTGGTAATGCCATACCACTGATAAATAATGCCACAATCCCAACCAACAATTGCACTATCCAGATGGGCAATACCAATTTGCTCGCACGATATTCTTGATTGGCACGAGTGCGTGCTGGTTTTTGTGCATTGATATTATTCACATCTACCGCTGTGACGACTTGCTTGGTTGATAAGTGTTGACCGAACCAATATAGCCCTGTACCTGCCCCCACACTGACCAACGCTAAAGCAACCGCGCGCGCCCATTCACCTAAGCTGATACCAGTCATCGCAAAATTAATATTTGGCAAACCATTTGCCACGCCTAGCACCAAACCTACTAGCATTAAACCTAAACCAATCGGTAAAGGCGTAACACCGAGTAAGCTCAATAAGATAGCAATGACCATCAATCCCGCAGCGATCGCAAAGCTGGGGACGTCAGGTGCACTATTAAGGTCAGTAAGTGCCGATACAATACCAGTGCTAGCACCTGATATAACTAGCGCAGCAATAACAATCGAAACCAGCGCTGCCAACCAACCAAAGCTGCGCCATAATGGACTGGCATCAGCCTCACGAGTGAGTTTCTGCATACCTGCGAACGGCGCATCGACACTACGATAGGCGAGCGCAATCTCGGCATACACCACGGGCAGTGATACTAGGACCATCGCCAAGAGCCAAAGCAACCAAAAGTCGATTTCACCAATGGCTGCAGGTGCGAACCAGTGAAACAATAATAGTGGTAACAGCGCTGCGATAAAATAAGAAGCATAGCGGGTCATCATAATCTAAATCCAAACGATCTAAAGTGAATAACGATAATTAATAATTATACAGACCAAGCAAAAGCACCTGTAGGTAGGCTTATAATCGTCTATATAATATAAAGGTATGTACAATATAAGGGACTGGCAGTTATAAAAAAACCCCGAAATCGGGGTTCAATAACTAAATAATGACTGACACGTAATCAGCGGCTTAATGGCAGTGTGCTATGAAGCAAACGCTGAATGCTTGCACTTAGTGAACAGCACTCACATAATCTGCCAAAATACGGATATCGCGATCTGATAGCTTAGAGGCTACCGTCTGCATCATACCTTTTTCGCCTTCTTTTGCCGCATCATTGGCACGTTTTTGATCATCGCTATCGATGTCATCTTCACGTCCAGCTGCACGGAACAGTTTTAGCTGAGTGGCGATATATTGAGAGTGTTGTCCACCTAAACGTGGAAACGCTGCCCATGTATTACCGGCCGCATCTGGACCATGACAACCTGCACAGCCAATAATGCCACGAGATTTATCACCACCTAAAAACAGCTTGGTCGCTTCTTGGTTGGTTGCCGGATTACCGAAGCCGACTCCCCAAGGCGCTTGGCTAGCATAATAGCCTGCCACATTGGCCAAATCTTGCTGTGATAAGTTCGCCACTTGCGACTGCATAATACCGTTCTTACGGTAACCGGCTTTAAAGTTGACCAACTGTTTATAGAGATACTTAACATTTTGGCCGCCCAAATTAGGCTGAGCAGGAACCACACTGACACCATCAACACCATGACAAGCAGCACAGACTGTTTCTGCAATTTGCTTGCCAGCGTTAACGTCATATTCGGGAACAACAATAGCAGCTTGTACGCTGAAACTTGCAACGCATAAGCTGGCAGCAGCGATTAACTTTTTCATTGATACAAATCCTACTAACTCGGCGTAAGTATTATTTAGAGTGATTGCATCGACAAGCACATTGATATACGTCGCGCTACTATATAGCGAAGTCAGCATATATTTTATGGGTTGGTCACAAACAGTCTGAAAGTACTTACTAACATCAGGGTTTATTTTGGATTATTATAGCAAGACTTTATAGTATTTGCCTACTTAATCGTAGTAACCGCTGGTTTTTCTATTGGCGCTACTATAGGATGCTGCTTGAAAAACAAAAAGCGCATGAAGTGAGTGCTTCAAGCGCTTTTTTTCTTTTATCTAAAATTTTGATCCAGCAGCTGTTATTTGCTCATGTAGTCAATCAGTTTACGGTAATCATCATTGCTACAGTTATCACAAAGTCCACCAGCTGGCATCTGTGTCATACCACTTTTGACGGAGTTAATCAGGGCTGGCATGCCTTTTTGTTGTATTAGCTGCTGCCACTTAGCACTGTCGCCTTTTTTGATAGCATTCAACGCGCCACTATCATGACAAGCCGCACATGAATTGTCATAGGTGGTGGCAATATCAGCAGCACTGGCGCTGGTTGTCATGGCTGTCGTTAGGATAAGCGCTGCACCACTGCCAATTAGTAGACGGCAAGTTTTGGTAAAAAGTGTGGTGATTGCAGACATAGGGCACCTCCTTAATTTTTTCGTACGCTTAATTAAATACCAACTTAATTAAATACTATAATAAACGTTTTTCATTAAACATTGTAACAATATATGTCAATTTAGTATACATGAATCGAGTTTGACTTTAGTAACGCTTTTTTATGCGAGGAAAACTTTCGCTAAGCGCTACTACACTTTAATGGTATGCTGTTATTTATATAAGACTAATCACCGTAATTTCAATAAGTAAGACGGTTAATAGTATAGAATAGTCACTGGTTTAAAACAGCGATTGTTGTCAGCAAGAGCCACTCGTATTCTATCTATTTAATGCGTCGCTTTGATGATTAGCCAACCACCAATTCTCACTACCGTATCCAATTTTTTGCAGATTAATGAGCCATTTATGAGTACCCCGTTTACAGATGTCGCCGCCGAACATGCGGTGTTTAATACCAAATCACGCCAACGAATTCAGCAAACTGAGTTTATGACGTCAGCGCCTACTTTTCGCCTTTGTCCGCCTGATGTCGGGTTAGAGGTTGCTTTTGCAGGACGCTCAAACGCGGGTAAGTCCTCGGCCATTAATGCATTGACCAATCAGCGGCAGTTGGCGCGCTCGTCCAAGACCCCTGGTCGTACGCAGATGATTAACTTTTTTAGTATTGGCGACAAGCACAGACGTCTGGTGGATTTACCAGGCTATGGTTATGCTGCTGTGCCGCTGGAGATGAAAAAAGAATGGCAGGTCGAGTTGGAAGAATATTTGGTATCACGCTCAAGCCTAGCAGGCTTAGTGCTGATGACAGATATTCGTCATCCGCTCAAATTCTTTGATGAGCAAATGCTATTTTGGGCCAAAGAAGGTGAACTACCCGTCCATATTTTGCTAACTAAAGCAGATAAATTGAAGTATGGTGCTTCTAAAAACGCCTTACTCAATACCCGTAAAAGACTGAAAGAGTTAGGTCTTAAATGTACCATTCAGTTATTTTCAGCCTTGAGAAAAGAAGGCCTCGATGAATTGGCTGGTGTGATGGGCAATTGGTACGATTACCAGCTTAATGACAACAAAATCATTGAATCCTCTTTTAATCTGCTTGATGATGACCCGCTCGAAGAAGAATTGCTCGAAGATAACGAACAGTCTGATAGTGGTCAGCCTGCTAATGAACAATCTAATAATGAGCTGCCAACTGATAAATAAATAGCAGACCATTAGTTAGGGCGTGTCATCAATTAGCACATTGATACATTTAGTGGTCTTAAAATGGTTAAATTTTGCCAAACATCGTCAGAAATCTTGTCAATATGTTCATATTTACGGTAATTTCTTTCTTGTTTGGCTGCAATTTTCCTCATTTTAAGCCTCACAATCTAAATGATGACACGCCCTAGTAGCATTTTATAAAAATTGATAAAAAAAGGGTTTATCGCTAATAGTGATAAACCCTTTTTTATTGTCATTTATCTGTCTGCTCTGAGTCTAGCCACACAACAGCTCAGCTAACGCTTGCGGTGTGTCAACTTGATAAGTAGGCAGCTGGGCAGCCAACTCAGCGCTGGATGCTGTCCCGTAGTTAACAGCAATACTAGTCATGCCAAGTTTATTTGCCATTTGAATATCATAAATACTATCACCGATAAATACGGCATCAGATACTGGCTGCTGCGTATAATTCAAGATATCCGTCAGCATCTGCGGATCAGGCTTTGAACCTGACTCATCGGCACAGCGGGTAATATCAAAATAATCATGACTTGCCGAAGCATCCAGTACGCGATCCAGTCCACGCCGCTTTTTGCCAGTTGCAACAGCAAGCTTACGACCCTGCTGTTGCAAAGTCTTTAGCATGGTTTCTGTAGGGGCAAAGAACGGTGTGCGATGGCTGTTTGGAATATAATAGTCAGCGTAGCTTTGTTGAATGGCAAGCTTTTGCGCCTCACTGGCCTGCGGATACAAAATCTCAATACCATTCATCAGGCTAAGACCAATGATGTCTTTGACGGCTTGATCGGTGGTTTGAAAGCCATGTGCCTCTCCTGCCACATGCATGGACTCAACAATCAGACCGATTGAATCCATCAACGTACCATCCCAATCAAAAATAACTAGCGTCTTGTCGGCTAAGCGATGATCAGACTGTTTATTCATGAGTTTGCCTTATTAAATGGTGCGCATTTATTACAGATGCTAAAACGTCACGCCGACTTATTGGTAGAAATAAATAAGTGAGCATGACGTTTAGGATCAATACTTAATATCAGCTAAAATGTAACCTGAAACACGAGAGATTCAAGCTTATTCAGGCAATTTGGTTTGCTCTGGCAGCCAGTCAACCATCTCATCGGGCAATGGTGCCGTGATAGTTTTATAACCAGGAATGTCTAAGCGCCATGCATGCAAGCACAGACGATGCACGCCAGACTTATCATGGACGTTATACTTACTGTCCCCTAGGATAGCATGACCAATATGAGCCAAATGCACACGAATTTGATGGGTACGACCCGTCAGCGGTTTAGCTTCTATCAAGCTGACTGGTTGACCGGCAATCATAAAACGTTCATGGACAATAATATCTGTCTGGCTTTCTTTGGATTGTGCGTCCTGAGCCTCTACTTTAACGCGGCGCTCACCGCTATCAAGTGTGTAGCGAAGCAATGGCGCATCGATACGTTGCTCATTCAGGGCAGGTTGTCCTTTGGCAATACATAGATAATGTTTTTGAATAGTCTTATCGACCAAATGCTGCTGCAATGTCTTTAGCGCTGAGCGTTTCTTAGAAATCATCAGCAGACCTGAGGTATCTTTGTCGATACGATGGATCAACTCTAGATATTTTTTACCAGTCACTTCACGCATGGCTTCGATGACGCCAAAATCAAGACCGCTGCCACCATGTACTGCAATGCCAGAGGGTTTATTAAGCACCAGCAGGCCATCATCTTCGTAGACCACACGTGCTAATAAGCTTTTGGCAAACTCGGTGCTGATGATGGGCTTTTCGCGGGTGGCGAGTACCACTGGCGCGATACGTACCACGTCTTCACGCTGTAATCTATCGTGGGCTTTACAACGCTTGTTATTGACTCGAATCTCATCTGAGCGAATCATTTTATAGATATGCGGTTTTGGCAAACCTTTTAGGCGGTTCAGCAAAAAGTTATCCAAACGCTGGTCGTGCTGATGGCGAGTGACTTCAAGGTAATTAACCTTTCCAAAGTTACTAATCTCATCGTCGGCGCTTTGCGGACGGGTTTTGCTATTAAAAATAGCAGGAGCTTCATGGGTAGTTGCGTCGTCAGTCATTTTGGAGTTTGTCATTTTTAGTTAGGTATTTACACAAAGATTTGTTATAGTTTAACATGTTGAGCGCCAATTAAGCAGAGGTTGCGGCAATAATCCTTATTGTCTCAAACGACCGGTCGTCATCTTTACTACTTGCTAGTAACGAGGCATGCCTTGTTCCTTAAGCTAATTTTGCACGCATCATCTAATTTTTAGGACTAAATGCCAAGTAACACACGGCGTAGCGTCCAATAAGCGGTATTTATACCAAACATAATTGCTTCGATAATAGTGATAAACAAGTCCGTTTATCGAGCGATAGCAGTACACAACTACTCATTTAACGCACGACCACGACTTGATTTTTAATCATATTAGGCAAGCGCAGTTGAGCAAGTGACGGTAGTCCGATATTAAGAGTTTAGAGCTGCCTGAATATTGGCGGTCAAACAGATAAAATAGATGCATTATAAAAGAGATATCCCCAACCGAGCTAATGAGCCGGTTACCTATTCTGTTTGCCAAGTACGCCCCGCTGAGCAACAGCGCAGTGGCACTCTTAAAATCAGATACCAAAATATATAGATGTTATAAGTTAAAATAATAGATAAAACAATTGAATTGATTTGAGCTAATATTGAGAGGTTCGCTGAATTTAACGGTTTGAAGTATAAACAGTACAGCGAATAAATTGTAACCATGTGGCAAACGCTTCGATAGACTCTTACAAAGTATATTAAATGCCCTTCACCACTTTACATGTTAATCATCTTGGTAAAATTTATGGTGGCAAGGATGTTAATAGCCAAGCCTCTAAATCGATACAAAATGATTGGCATTCGGTGTTAATACTTTAGCGGCAATCATTGCGAGCCACTAAAACATTAACAGTAGACAACCTTACAGCCTTACACCCTGTATTAGTAGCTACTTAGAACCATCTGTCTGGTACGCTCAAACGTAGTCAATTCATTGTGAGTTAACAGGTAAGTTTTTTATGAGCGCCTCTTAATGCTCCTTTTTATTTATCCAACTTTATCTGAGCACGACGCTCCTCTCACATCTGGTATTTTTAGCTGATATCAATATTAGCGTCACTTGATACTACTACCTTCTTGCTTTGGTTATTTTTATATTGATCGCTGTCCAATTGGCAGTCTGAGTACATCGTGAATGTGGCTTGCTATAAAAGTCATTTAACGTAAAAGTTTATCATTCAGAGTTTTTCAATATAATAGCCCTTCTTGTCGTTGTCCTGTGTACTCATAGGATAATAGTATGAAACGTATTCTGATCAACGCCACTCAAAACGAAGAAATTCGTGTCGCCTTATGTAAAGGCAACCATCTTTACGATTTCGATTTAGAAAACCGTACTCGCGAACAAAAAAAATCTAACATTTATAAAGGCCACGTCACCCGTGTCGAGCCATCGCTTGAAGCCGTGTTTGTCGAATATGGCTCACAGCGCCAAGGCTTTTTGCCGATTCGTGAGATTTCTGCTGAATATCTAAGCGGCAATCCTCGTGACGAAAACATCAAAAAATTGATCAAAGAAGGCGATGAGCTGATCGTCCAAGTCGAAAAAGAAGAGCGCGGCAATAAAGGCGCTGCCCTATCGACTTACGTATCATTGGCTGGACGCTATCTGGTATTGATGCCCAATAACCCTCGTGGTGGCGGTATCTCTCGTCAAATCTCGGGTAAATTACGCGAAGATATGAAGCGTATGCTGGGCAGTTTAGATTTGCCAAAAGGCATGAGCGTCATCATTCGTACTGCTGGTATTGGCAAAACCCAAGAAGACTTACAACATGATTTAAACCATCTGCTCAATATCTGGCAAGCCATCCAAGAACAAAACCAAAAATATCCATCACCGCGCTTAGTCCATCAAGAAGCAGGCGTCGTCACACGCGCCGTCCGTGATTATCTGCGTGATGATATTGCTGAGATTTGGATCGATAACGAAAATGCTTATATCGAAGCGGCAGGTTTTATCGATGCGGTCATGCCAAAACAAGCAGAAAAACTGCGTAAATACACCGATTACGAGCCGATGTTTTCGCGCTTTAATATCGAAAAACAAATCGAAACCGCTTATCAGCGCGAAGTTCGTCTGCCATCAGGTGGTTCGATCGTTATTGACCAAACTGAAGCATTGGTCTCTATTGATATCAACTCAGCTAAATCTACTAAAGGCTCAGATGTCGCCGAGACCGCTTACCATACCAATTTAGAAGCAGCAGACGAGATTGCCCGTCAACTGCGCTTGCGTGATATGGGCGGCTTGATTGTCATTGACTTCATCGACATGAACGACAATAAGCACCAAAAAGAAGTTGAAAAACGTCTGGTTGATGCCACCAAATATGACCGTGCCCGCGTTCAATTTGGCGATATTTCTAAGTTTGGTTTGATGGAAATGAGCCGTCAGCGTCTGCGTCCGTCATTAGAAGAGTCGACCGGTTATATCTGCCCACGCTGTCATGGCAATGGCATGATTCGTGACTTGCGCTCGTTGTCCCTGTCCATCATGCGTCAGATCGAACAAATTGCACTCAAAGAGCGTCAAGGTGAAGTGCAAGCCGAAGTACCGACAGATATCGCAGCATTTTTATTGAATGAAAAACGTGATGCCTTAGTGTATCTTGAGCAAGACAGTGGTACGCGTATCACCATCTTGCCACACGCACATTTAGAATCGCCAAACTTTAAACTGCACTTCAACCGTGACGGTTTTGCCCCTTCAAGCTACGAGCGTATCACTGATACTGCCCAAGAACACAGTGATCTTGGCTATAATGTTGATTGGCAAACGGCTGAAAAGGAACGTCCCGAACAGCAGCCTACCCGCCAGCCTCGTCAAACAAGAGATAGCAGCGCTACGAACCAAGCAACTAGCCCTGTAACTGCTGCACCACAAAATACTGCTGAGCAGCAGAGCAGCACCGTCAATCATAGCAATGACCGTCGTAATAATACGAGCACTAATAATGCTTCATCGACGCACGCGCCACAAGATAATAAAGCGGCGAACGTTGCTGTTGCAGCACCTGCCGCTGCTATAACGACTCCGTCTCCTAGCGTCGCAACGACTGCCCAACCACAAGCTGTTGCTTGGTTGTCCAATCTATTTGCGCAAGCCCCGCAGGCACAAACAACCAATAGTATCAGTAGTCGTGATGCGGCTGAAGCCATCGAAGCGCTGGTGAATAATGGTGCGCAAAGCTTAGGCTCTTTTGGACAAGTGGATAGCAGTGCGCTGACCGGCAATGCTCAGAATCCATCGCAAACGACTCAGCAAGACAATAGTCAAAAAAGTGACAACCAAGCATCGAATAATAATGCTAACCGTCAACAAGCACGTCGCAACACGGACGGTGATACTGACGACAACAGTGCTGAGGATAGAAGAAGACGTAAGCCACGCAAATCGAGATCTTCTAAGCCGCATCAAAGAAAAGAGCCGCGTGACGAGACGAGCAGTGATAACGTAGCCAACAGTAGTGCCGATAGCAGCGCCGCCAGTAGCACTGATGACAAATCAGCTGACACCCAAGACAAACGTCAGCAGGATAATAGACGCACGAGTGATCGCAACCGTAATAATCGTCAAGATAACAGCCGTAATAGTAATAATAACGGGCATAACGATAGCAACCGCGACGATGCTGAGCAAAAAGACAGCAACACGGCAGATGAGCAAACCCGCACTAAGCGTAAGTCAAACACTCAGCGTAGTTCACGCGGCAAGCTTGAGCGCGGCGAGACGTTAACAGCTGATAATGCTAAACAAAATACTCAGAAAACGGCTACCGGTGCTAACAAAAACCAAGCGAGCACACGCCGTAATCAAGATCCTAACGAAGTGGTGCTACAGGTTAATGAAGCAACTAATGAGCTTAAGAAACCAGAAGTGGTTCACTTATCTCTGGATGATAGTAAGCCTGCACAGGTCACTCATCAATCTGCTGAAAAACCAAACTCGGCGCGTGACACTACGAAAGATGAGACTATAAAAGAACGTAGAGAAGACAGTGCAACTCAGCAGAACGCTGCTAAAGAGAGTACTAACCAGCAAAACAGTGCAGTGGAAAGTACTGACAAGCACGGTACTAGTCAAAAAAGTACTCAGGTAAAAAGCTCTGAAGAAAAAATCACTGCAGAAAAAAGCTCTGATATAAGAGATAGTACTCAACAGGACAATGAGCCTGTTAGTGATACGCAAAAAAGCAGTACACAAGCAAATACTGCCGAAAGCACTGATGCAGAAGTGAGCACTGCGGCAGATCCGGCGCAACAGGCTGCACCTACAGACGACCGTAAAGTCGATGACAAAACAGCGTCGGTAGATGAGCAAGCAGCTTCTAAAAGCAATAGTGACAGTCAAACTGATAGTCAGAAGCCAGTAACTACTGAGGCAGCTAGCGTAGCAACAGCACCAAGCGCGCAAAAAACTGACGATGACAACGCGACTACGGCCGCGACGGAGACTAGCAGCCCTAGTAACTCAGCGCTTGAGCTGACACATGACGCATTGTTTGCCAAACGCTACGTGACAGCTAAGAAGTTCGGACAAGCGAGCAATGACCCGCGTGTCGTTCGTAGTCAGCAAGCGCAATCTGCTGAGCAGCCTCAAGCAACTGAGCAAGCAGTAGCAAGCGCACCGACCATTCGTGGTTCGGTTGGTGATTTTGTTCGTAAAGCATTAACGGATGCAGAAAGTCGTTTAAAAAGTGATGGTGTCATCAGCTGCTTTATTGCTGCTATTGAAGCGCATACGCAGAAAGCTCAAACGGCTGGCAATGGCACTAACGTTGAAGGCGATTCAAGCGAGAACAAAGGCGACGACAACGACTTTGCCACTCGTCGCTTTGACTTTAGCAACTACGGCTATCAACCTTTAGCAGCGGATTACCTTGCCCGCTTTGAAGCAATGACGCAAGCGGTCAGTCAGTTTGCAGCGGCACAAGGCAAAACAGCCGTTGAGCCACGCGCTATTGGCAAACGTGCCAGCAACGATCCACGCGGTCAACATCCTGATTATCAGCAACCTGCTGTACTCACTATCCCTGATGAGCAAGCAGCGGAGCCAACCGTTAATGCTAGCGAGCCAGCCACTGAGTCTGAGCAAATCAGTAATGACGTTGATGCGCACAAGGTAGAAGCGACAGCATTAGCCAATCAAACGCAAGCAGATGATGTTAGCGCTGATAGCGAGCAACTGCTAGAGGCAGAACAAGCGTTAAAGGAAACAAGCGTTGAAAGTCCTGACACCAAGAGCAATGATGTTGAAGAGGTTGAGGTGAAAGGTGCTGAGGTGAAAAGTGCTGAGGCTGAACTTGAGCAAACTGAGCAGCCTATAGTAGAGCAATCAACGAAAGAGGAAATTCAGGCGGCCAAGTCAAAAACGACGATAGCCAGTTATAAGAACATGATTGAGAATGTAGCAGAGCAACTACTGCCACAAACTGGCATGTTTAATTTAACCACGCCCAAAGTACCAAAAGCGCGCAGTCGTAAGCCAAAGACTGACCATAAAAAGCCGACGCAAGCTGAAAAGCTAGAGTCTGATGAGTCAGACAGCGAAAGCTAATCGTAGAGCTTCAACGTAAAAGCCCCAAAGTTGTCAGCAACTTTGGGGCTTTTTTATGTTAGATACTGCTTGGAGCAAGCTATACATCAGTATGATCAGCGAGGTTGACGCTGTAGTGATTTTATAGTGGGCAGGCTATACCATATACCAATCATATTTAATGCAACACCTTTAATGTGCAGAAGATGCGTCTTTATCCTTACCGCGTATTTTGCCAATGATCGTAATAATCGCGACCATGACCACCCCTACTACTAAGCCAACTAGACCATTTAATAGCGTCGTTGTCACACTTTCAAACATTCCAGTCAAATGCGCCAAGTTTTCGACACCATGATGTAAAAAGTCGATACCGTGTACCAAAATACCGCCACCGACCAAGAACATAGCCAACGTCCCAGCGATAGATAAAAATTTCATCAGCTTAGGTGCCGCCGATACTAAAAATGCGCCCACCTTCTGCTTAATATTGCCCGATTGCTTCATCAGATGCAGACCAACATCATCCATTCTGACAATCCCAGCCACCAAGCCATACACCCCAACGGTAATCGCTATCGCAATAATGGAGAGTACCAAGCTTTTTTCTAGCAAGCTTGCCCCTGCGGCTGAGCCTAACGCAATGACAATAATCTCAGCAGACAGGATAAAATCCGTGCGGATAGCACCTTTGATTTTTCCTTTCTCAAAAGCGACTAAATCGACGGTTTCATCTGCATTGGCTTGCCGACGCGCATTTTGCTCCTCGTCGTGCGGTAAAATATGCGGCCAAAACTTATGGATGACTTTTTCAGCACCTTCATAAGCCAAGAATAGACCACCACACATGAGTAAAAACGTGACCAAAGGGGGATAGATAGTACTGATTAATAACGCCGCGGGTACTAGGATGAGCTTATTGATGAATGAGCCTTTGGCGACCGCCCAAACCACGGGGAGCTCGCGACTGGCTTTGACACCTGTTACTTGCTCAGCGTTAAGGGCTAAGTCATCACCTAGCACACCAGCGGTTTTTTTTGCGGCCACTTTGGTCATGACCGAAACGTCATCGAGTATTACACTGATATCATCGAGTAGAGTTAATAAACTTGCACCTGCCATACGCGTTCCTTAGCGTGAATTCGCTTAAATTAGTAAATGTTGCAAAATGACGTTAATATTGTCATAAAAGTGATTATAAGCAATAGATTACCTAGACATGAGGCGATATTAAATAGTACAAATGTATTTTATTTTGCAAGGTTTAGCCGCTATCGATGCATTGTATTTACGAGTGGCATAAAAAACAGCCTTTAGAGATTATTAAAAAAAATATGTTAATATAACCTATATTATTACTTATCCTTTATTATCAATACATGCTATAAAACCAGTCAACGTTGCCCTTCTTATCATGCGACTTACTCGTCATGATAAGAAGGGTCAGAGAATACAAAAAATCCTTTTATTATGAACCCTTGATTAGGCGTGACTGCCTAAAGGAAACACCCTATGTCCTTCTCTCCTTTTTCTAAAGCCATGCCAACTGCTGATAAATTTTCACGCAACCCTTTGTCTCGGGTCATCATGGGTGCCTTATTAGTCATCGTCGCAGCCGGCTGCTCAAACAATACCGCGGATGCCACCAATAGTAATGCCAGCGTGGTCAATAGTGCTCAAGCCAAAACGAGCAATACCCCAACCGCTACTGGCAATGATGCCGCTGTAGTCACAGCGCTTCAGGCCAACTTAAACGCTTCTGGCATTGAAGAAAAAATCGTCTCAGCTGTGCCGACAGATATGGATGGTATTTATTGGGTGACTGCTGAAGGACTGCCTGCTTTCTTTACTGATAAATCTGGTAAACACATTATTCAGGGTCAGATTATCGCTGTGGGTGACGCGGCTCCAGTTGATATCAGTGCGGCACTAGTCGCTAGTACCGCGCAAGAAGCGTTAAAAGCCGTCGATAAAAAAGAGATGGTGATTTATCCAGCAAAAGGCACGACCAAAGCCGTTGTTTATGCCTTTACCGATGCAGACTGTGGCTACTGTCGCAAACTACACTCAGAGATGGATGATATCAATGCGCGCGGTATCGAAGTGCGTTATTTGGCATGGCCACGCGGTCAAGAGTCAGTGCCAAAAATGGAAGCTATTTGGTGTAGTCAGGATCGCAAAGCTGCCATGAATCAGGCAAAAATGGGCGCCAATGTACAAGCGCCTAGCTGTGCCAACCCTGTACAAGCGCATATGGCTTTAGGGTCAAGGCTTGGGGTACGTGGTACACCTGCTATCTTTACTGAAGCAGGAGAGCAAGTGGGTGGTTATCTACCAGCCGCAGAATTGGCTCAAGCAGTCGGTGCTATTTAATCGATCGCCATATGATATCTTTCATATTGTTGACCCCAGCGACATTGAGTAGACGTCACAAGCGCTTGTCGGTATGATACGATAAAGCGCGATGCAATATTAGCAATCCCATTTTTATTTGAGCATTTTTTATTCAACTATAATGAAGCAGTTAAACCGGCAGCACTAAATAATGCGCACAGACTGTACGTTTAGTACCGCAGGCTCATTTGACATTGCCACAGCGTTATACTCGCGTCATTATATTTAACCTCTTGAGGATACTGTGAGTAATTCCATCAAACTAGCGATACTTGGTCTGGGCACCGTCGGAACAGGCGTGATCAATCTAATCAACGACAATTTAGATGAGCTAAAACGCCGTAGCGGACGCGACATTATAATCACCGAAGTGGGTACGCGTCGTCAGCGTGATGATATTGATTCAAATATCATGCAAAACAGTGACTTGATGGCAATTGCGGCAAGCGACAATGTCGATATCGTTATCGAAGTGATTGGTGGCACTACCCTAGCCAAAGACGTCATCATGCATGCTATCAAAAATGGCAAGCATGTCGTGACCGCAAACAAAGCATTATTGGCTGAGCATGGCAATGAGATCTTCGCTTTCGCTGAGGCCAACAACGTCCACGTCGCTTATGAAGCGGCGGTGGCAGGCGGTATTCCGATTATTAAGGTGATGCGTGAGGCGCTTGCTGCCAATAAAATTGATTGGCTCGCAGGTATCATCAACGGTACTGGTAACTTTATCATGACCGAAATGCGTGACAAAGGTCGCCCATTTGCTGATGTATTGAGCGAAGCGCAAGAGTTAGGTTATGCAGAGGCTGACCCTACTTTTGATGTTGAAGGTATTGATGCTGCTCATAAACTGGCGCTACTTGCCTCGATCGCCTTTGGCATTCCGCTACAGTTTGATAAAGTCTACTGTGAAGGTATCACTGGTATTACTCTGCAAGATGTCAACTATGCCGAAGAGCTTGGTTACCGTATCAAGCATTTAGGGTTTGCCGTACGCCGTGATGGTCAAGGCAATGCTGATGATGCTGGTATCGAGCTGCGCGTACACCCAACGCTGATTCCACAAGACGCATTACTTGCTAACGTCAATGGCGTAAAGAATGCGGTACTGGTCAACTCACACCCACTTGGACAGACGCTGTATTGCGGTGATGGTGCAGGCGCTGGTGCAACCGCTTCTGCGGTGATGGCTGACGTCATGGATTTGGTCCGTGTCCTAGGCAATACTGACTGTGACGAGCAAGGCAACAGCAATCAAAACAACCACGGCCACCATGTTCCGCATCTTGCGTTTATTCCTGAACAGCTGTCAGACACGCCGATATTACGTGCTGAGCAGATGATTACTGGCTACTATTTACGCGTCCATGCTTATGACAGTCCGGGCGTGTTAGCAGATATTACTCGCATTCTAAGCAATGCTGGTATCAACATTGACGCGATTTTGCAAAAGCCTGCTCATAAACTGGGTCAAGTACCTGTCATTATATTGACGCTGCCAGTGGTTGAGAGTCAAATGAATCTGGCCATCGAAAAAATCGAAAAGCTAGATACGATTACCGATAAAGTCGTTCGTATTCGTTTGGATGAGCTTGCTTAGGTCAGAAGTTTGGAACCGATGATTAATGGTTAATAATGGGTGCTTTCATAACTAGGATATGTCCTCATTTTGAATGCTAGATCTTTCAATTATTGAGGCCTCTGAATGCTTAGTACCTTAGAAGTATTGATATAGAGAACAATAACGATACTTCTAAGCATGGGCTATAACCTTGAATAAAATCTAGAAGTACTCATATTATTAATTAATCACAATAATTTTATTAAAATATTTTTGTCAAAACAAATGGAAAGGAAGAATAACAATGTCAAATGATGCAATTGTAATTTTAAACGGCGCACGTACCCCAATGGGTGGATTCCAAGGCGCTCTAAAAGACGTGAGTGCGACTGACTTAGGTGCAACAGCGATTAAAGCCGCTGTTGAGCGCTCTGGTGTTAGCCCGGATAATATTGATGAAGTAATTATGGGCTGTATCTTGACCGCTGGTTTGGGTCAAGGCCCTGCCCGTCAGGCCATGCGTAAAGCAGGTCTGTCTGATGCCACAGGTGCTGTCACCATCAATAAGCTTTGCGGCTCAGGTCTAAAAGCAGTCATGCAAGCGCATGATGGTATCAAAGCTGGTAGCTTCAATGTTGCAGTTGCTGGTGGCATGGAATCAATGACCAACGCACCCTACCTCATGCCAGGATCACGTGGCGGCTACCGTATGGGTCACAAAGAAGTCAAAGATCACATGTTCTTAGACGGTCTAGAAGACGCCGAAACTGGTAAGCTAATGGGTATGTTTGCTCAAGAAATGGCCATTGAAAAAGGCTATACCCGTGAGCAGATGGATGCGTTTGCTATCGAATCTCTAAATCGTGCCCTAACAGCTATCAAAGATGGTCACTTCTCAGATGAGATCACGCCTGTTACCTTTGAAACCCGCAAAGGCGAGCAAACGGTCGATACTGATGAGCAACCAGCACTTGCAAACGCTGATCGCATCCCGACCTTGCGTCCAGCATTTGCGAAAGACGGCACGATTACTGCCGCTAATGCCAGCTCAATCTCAGATGGTGCTGCGGCTGTCGTAGTCATGAAAGAGTCACAAGCGAAGGCCGAAGGTCTTGGTTATCAAGCGCGTATCGTGGCGACTGCTTCGAACTCACGCCATCCAAGTGAATTCACCATCGCACCGATCGGTGCAATCGAAAAAGTGTTGACGGGTGCTGGCTGGTCAGTGGCAGATGTCGACCTATGGGAAATCAACGAAGCATTTGCGATGGTCACTATGGCTGCTATGGACGAGCTAAAAATCGACCATGCTAAAGTAAACGTTGAAGGCGGCGCTTGTGCCCTTGGTCACCCAGTAGGTTGTTCAGGTGCGCGTATCCTAATAACGCTTATCAACTCTCTAAAACGTACTGGCGGTAAAAAAGGCGTTGCTACGCTATGTATCGGTGGCGGTGAAGCGGTAGCGGTTGCTATTGAATTGCCGTAAGCATCAACCGTACTGGAACGTCGTTTTTTAAATAGAACGCACGATCTGATCTTGTATGTATGTCTTACTCAAAAACCGCACTGCTAATTGCTTTGCGGTTTTTTTATGCATAAAACTTCTCAATATAGTCAGGTCAATATAAAAAAGAGACAGTGTGACGGATATAAATTTTTTGTCGCCTCTGCCTGCGTAGGCACAGCAAGCAAGAAAAATTTTTACCAGTCACGCATCATAATGTCGTGTATCCATTTTATTTAGTAGCGACTATAGATGAATAATGTTCTTTACAGTAAGAAATCCTTAACTCAAAAATATATATTTATCCTGTCTTTTACAGCCTATTACACGCGATTACTTCAAGCGCACACTTTGCTACCTTGCTCATGTATCTCATCTAAAATCATGATGTTATGATAATTACAAGTTGATGTAGAAGCTATTTAACAACGCTAGCTACAGTGCTTGATTTTAGGAAAGCAATAAAAGCTCCATAAAAATAATGATTGTTTTAAAAAATTTAGCTTTATGACAGAACCGTTAATCATTTACTCATATAAAAGGAAGATAATAATGAGCCAACTAATTCGTTTAAAAGATATTCAAGCTACCCACCGTGATCTTATTGGTGATGACTATTATGACCCAACAGGCAAAGTAGCTTATGGCGTCAATGAAGAAAAAATCGGTAAAATTGAAGGCGCTCTAGTAGAAGATACGACTGGTCGCATTCGTTATCTAATCGTCGATGCAGGTGGTTGGTTTAGCTCAAAAGAAGTATTAGTGCCAGCAGGTTTAGCACGTATCGTTGGTGATGACGTATTCTTTGATAGCTTAACGCAAGCGCAAGTAGAAGCAATGGACGTCTACGATCACGACTATCAGTATAGTTATAAAGAGCAATATGAAAAAGATCGTCAATCATTCGTTGCTGACAGCGTACCAACAGAAGAGCGTATGGAAATTGCTGAGCATAACTACGAAGCGCCAAACACGCTAGAGCTGCTAGAAGAGCGTCTGACTGTTAACAAAGACCGTATCGTCGCTGGTCTGGTAAAAGTTGGTAAGCATGTCGTTACTGAAGAACGCAACGTCGATGTCGAGTTAGAAGAAGAACACGCTAATATCGAACGTACCAATGTCGACCGCCCTACTGATCGTCATATCGGTGACGTGAACGGTAATGAAAGTATTGAAGTAGAGCTATCAGCAGAACGCGCTCGCGTCGGCAAAGAAACCTACGTTTCAGAAGAAGTGAACGTTGGTAAGACGACTGAACGTCATACTGAAACCATCGTTGATACCATTCAACGTGAAGAGTTAGACATTGATCGTGATGGTAATGTGGTTGACCGTGAAGGCAATATTGTCGACCGCGACGGTATCACCGCTGAAGACGTACGCCGCGCTCGTGGCATGTAATATGCTAAAAACAGTCGCTGATTGTTGCAAATTAGATAAGCAAATAAGCAGCAAGTGACTGTTATTAGGAGCTGAGTATTTAACTTAGCTTAGAAAGGCCAGAGCCCGTCTCTGGTCTTTTTTTATGCTGGAGGGTATTTTTTATAGTTTGGCATACCTAATAAGTTGGTACAAATTTTCTCGCTTGCTGTGTGCTTTGCATTCCAAAGACTTCGAAAGATTATCCCACCAGCACTGTTTTTTCAAGTGAGTCGACGATATGATGACGTTAACCGTCATTGGTAAAATTGATGTTCTATAATAAAAAATCTTCAACAATATATTTTTGGAATCTATTTACTAATAAAAAGGAAGACCAAAATGACAGCTAATAATGATAATGACCGTTTAAACAAATCAGTGAATACTGAGAAAACGCTAGCAACTGACACAAATATGCCTATTGCTGATCATGGTGTCGAGACTAAACAAAGTGGTGAAAACGAACTTACTGCGCCCAATCATGATAAAGATCCACTTACTGCTTTGAACCAGAGAGGAGATGGCGGACGTTTGGAATTATTAGAAGAACGCCCTGTCATCAACAAAGAACGCTTAGATGTAGGCAAGGTAACTGTCACTAAGCACTCTCGAACCAAGACGATTCAAGTGCCGATTGAGTTAATAGAAGAATATATTACCGTCCGTACTGAGTATCATGATGCCGAAAGTCAGGATTTACTGTCGGGTAATTACGATGATAAGGACATACTGCGCCATGTTGAGCCAGCACTTGATAGCAGAGCAGTTATCACTATCAATGATAAGCAGGTTGAAATCGGTGATGAGCCCGTAGAAATCATCTTGTCGCGTCAAGTGGCGACCATCACCAAAGATACCTATGTCATTCAAGAAGTCGACGTCAACAAAAGCACGCATACGCATACTGACCGTATTAAAGTCGAGCTCAAGCATGAAGAGCTAGAGGTAACAGAAGAAGGATTTTTGGAGCATGAGCGCACACCTATTCATAAAAAATAGATGGCCTTTGTGAATAACTCAAAAATCAGATATAAAAAAAGCAACGACAACGTTGCTTTTTTATTGCGTGTTTCACTACAGTCGATTCAATATCACTTGGATAAAGTATAGTTAAATAATAGCCCGCTAAACTGAGCGAGCCCAAAACCATAAATTATCTGTGTAAGATTGGCTGTATTAGGAAGTCTTCTTACATTCATAAGTGCTCACATTAGCGGCATCTGCACCTGCTGTTCGCATCACACCGGTTTCGCGCGCTTCATGTGCCACACGCCACTGAACAAAACCTGCTTCTCCATCCATACCAGTCGCGGCTTCAAATACTTCAGGATTGCTAGCATCATTGGTTTTCATCAAGGTTGCTGTTCCTTGAGCGGTAGCAAGGACCACTTGGTTATCAGCATCTTTATAAGTCGCTTCAACTTGTAGTTCAGGGGCACACAAATAATTTATTTGTGTCACACCACCATTCACTGAGGCAACCGTATCGTCTTCTACCTGACTGGCTGACGCATCTGTAGGGGCGACAATCACATTATTGGGCTCGGCAGGTTCAGCAGACATAGGCACAGATTGTTCAGCACTTATATCGTCTTCTAGGCTTTGCTCAGGCTCTTGCTTCTGTTGACAGGCACTAACGGTTAGCGCGCCAGCCAATAAAGCTGTCATCGCAACAGAGGTACGCAACTGTTTTAATCGTTCTAAACTCATAATACTCTCCCAAATAGATATGCTAAACACTATAGCGTGTCCATAAATTCACGCCTATGCTGAATTTGTAAGTAATCAATACAAGGTATTTGGAAATTCCATAAGAGCATGCTCTGATCATAAAAGTATAGTTTAGCCATAAAAAGACGCTCTAACGAATATAAGAAAGCCCCTATCTAAATTAGATAGGGGCTTTCTTACTGATTTATCAGTCTATAAACACGAGATTATGGCAACTAATGACTAGGGCGTGTCATCAATTAGCACATGAATAAATTTAGTGGCCTTAAAATGGCTAAATTTAGCCAAACATCGTCAGAAATCTTGTCAATATGTTCATATTTACGGCAATTTCTTCCTTGTTTGGCTGCAATTTTCCTCATTTTAAGTCTCACAATCTAAATGATGACACGCCCTAGATTTTGCCATGGCACTGTTTATACTTAAGTCCTGAACCACAAGGACAAGGTGCATTACGGCTGATGTTCATACCAGCGTAAGGGTTAGGCTCATTAGCATGACCACCATTACCAGCCACAGCAGCACTCATGCCAGCTGCCGCAACACCGCCACCAGTGCTGCGGTTCTGTGGTTGCGGTTGACCAGCTGGACTGTTCGAGCTACTATCCAAATTATCCACATCATCATGCTCGAATTGCATGCGCATATGCGCAGCATTCTCACGCTGCTGGATCTCTAATGCTTCTAACTCTTCTTTGGTTGGAATATGCACACGTGATAAATCTTGTACAGTTTCTGATTTAATCGCCCCTAGCATCATTTGGAACAACTCAAATGATTCACGCTTATATTCTTGCTCAGGGTTTTTTTGCGCATAACCACGCAGATGAATGCCTTTACGTAGCTGATCCATTTGCGTCAGATGTTCTTTCCAATGTTTATCTAGGCTCTGAAGCATAAAGTGACGCTCAAGCTGGGCAGCATCTTTTTCACCCATCTGCTCACGGCGACCATGATAATGATCCAGTGCTGTCTGAATGATTTTGGCGCGTAGCCCTTCTTCATCCAGGCGGCGATCTTCATCTAGCCAATCATTAATCGGCATTGATATCTTAAACTCATCTTCCAGCTCATCTTCAAGACTGTCAACATTCCATTGGTCATCGATAGAGCCTGGCGGGATAAATTGGCTAATCATGGCGTTATAGACTTCATGATGCATGATTTCAATGGCTTCTAACAAATCCATATCTGCTAACAAATCATCGCGCTGACCGTAGATGACTTTACGCTGCTCATTGGCAACATCATCATATTTGAGCAAGTTTTTACGCGCATCAAAATCGCGGCTTTCTACTTTGCCTTGGGCGTTTTCAATCGATTTTGAGACCATTTTATGCTCAATGGCTTCGTCTTCTTTGAGACCCATGGCACGCATCATATTCACGACACGATCGCCTGCGAAGATACGCATCAAGTCATCTTCGAGCGATAAAAAGAAACGTGACATACCAGGGTCACCTTGACGACCAGCACGACCACGTAGCTGATTATCAATACGGCGCGATTCATGACGCTCAGAACCAATGATATGCAAACCACCCGCGGCAACGACTTGGTCATGCCTAACTTGCCATTCCGCTTTGAGGCGCTTCATCTCTTCTGGACTGACAGAGTCAATGTCTTCGATAAACGATTGCCAGTTACCACCAAGAATAATATCTGTACCACGACCAGCCATGTTGGTGGCAATCGTGACAGATGTTGGGCTACCCGCTTGCGCGATAATTTCTGCTTCACGCTCATGCTGCTTGGCGTTTAGAACGTTGTGCTTGACGCCTTCTTCATCGAGCAAATAAGACAATTCTTCACTGGCTTCAATCGTCGCCGTACCCACCAAGACTGGCGCACCTTTGGCTTGAATCTCTTTGATTTCGCGGATGATGCCTTTGTATTTGCCTAACTTGGTTAAGAAAATTTGGTCATCCATATCGATACGCGCAATCGGCTCGTGCGTTGGGATAACGATGACATCTAAGTCATAGGTTGACTTAAATTCTGCGGCTTCAGTATCAGCCGTACCCGTCATACCAGATAATTTTTCATACAGACGGAAGTAGTTCTGGAATGTCGTTGTTGCCAGCGTTTGGTTTTCTGCTTGAATTTCAGCATTTTCCTTGGCTTCTACCGCTTGATGCAGACCTTCTGACCAGCGACGACCGGGCATGGTACGACCGGTGTTTTCATCAACGATGACCACTTCGCCTTCATCGACAATGTAATGAACGTTTTTGACAAACACATGATGAGCACGAATGGCAGCTTGTACGTGAGCCAACAATGGCAACCGGCTTGGGCTATATAAACTTTCGTTTTCGCCAAGCTCGCCCACTTCAATTAAGAAGCGCTCAATTTTTTCATAGCCTTTTTCGCTAATCTCAATCTGACGGTTCTTTTCATCAATCCAAAAATCTTCTTCTTCGTTGTTCTTGTTGGCTTCTTCGTCCTTTGAACGGATTAGCACAGGAATAATGGTGTTAATCAACGCGTACATACGTGAAGAATCTTCGGCTTGACCCGAGATAATCAGCGGCGTACGAGCTTCATCAATTAAGATAGAGTCAATTTCATCAATAATACAGAAGTTTAATGAGCGCTGCTTTTTCTCGCCTAAACTAAACACCATATTATCGCGTAGATAATCAAAGCCGTATTCGTTATTGGTACCGTAAGTGATATCGGCTTGGTAAGCATCAATCTTTTCTTGTGGTGGTTGCTGCGAATAAATGACCCCAACCGTCATGCCCAAAAAGCTAAATAATGGACGGTTCAATTCAGCATCACGCGCTGCCAAATAATCGTTGACCGTGACCAGATGCACACCTTTACCGCTGATGCCATTTAGATACATGGCTAAGGTACCCATTAAGGTTTTACCCTCACCGGTTTTCATCTCAGCGATTTTGCCTTCGTGCAAAGTGATACCACCGATCAGCTGCACATCGTAGTGGCGCATGCCATTGACCCGTAGTGACGCTTCACGGCAGACGGCAAACGCTTCTGGTAACAATGCATCTAAGCTCTCACCTTTTTGATGGCGGGCTTTAAACTCTTCGGTTTTTTGCTGTAATTGCTCATCAGACAGGGCTTGTATTTCAGCTTCTCGTGCGTTGATCTTGCTGACCACTTTGCGCATGCGCTTTAGTTCGCGGTCATTTTTGGTGCCAACGACACTGCCTATAATCTTTGATAACATAATTTTTTGACCTATGGAAATATTCGATAATTAGTGCGCATTAGCTAAGGTTTAGTGTGCTGCCTTGTCATCCTTGTCATCACCCGACTAAGTAACGCTTAACAAAGCACTGATTAACAAAGCACTCATGAATAAGATACTGCCTGATAACATGTCGCCTAATGAAGTATCGCCCAACTAAGTGTGCCGTCATTATATATGGTTATGACGCTGATGGATACAAGGGCAGCGAGCAGATATTTGCTGACGTAAAAGTGGCGCAGGACGTGTTAAAATAGCGCTTATACCTTTAAGCTACTTAGCTTTTTAATCACCTCATTTAACCGCATGATTTGCTCATCATCATTAGCTACTTATTGTTATAAAAACACTTGTTTCACCCATCGTAAACTCATCTAAGAACCACAAGAGACCGTGCATGACTGTCAAACCAATCGCTCAAAGCCCTCATTCACCTGAACCGTTAGTCATAGGTGACGCCGTTTATCATTTAGCAGACCATACGCCAATGATGGTGCAATATCTAACCATGAAAGCCAATTATCCACAAGCGCTACTGCTGTACCGCATGGGTGATTTTTATGAGTTATTTTTCGATGATGCCAAGCGCGCGGCGCAAATACTTGATATCACGCTCACTCGCCGTGGTACGGACAAAGCAGGCAACACAATTGCGATGGCAGGCGTACCGTTTCATGCGGCTGACAGCTATATGGCAAGGCTGATTGCGGCTGGGCAGACCGTCGTCGTCTGTGAGCAAATCGACGAATCAACCACTGGCAATGCGAGTAATAAATCCAATACGCCTACGATGGGCGATAAGCAGAAAAAAGATAAAAGCAAATCGACCGCTGGCAGTATTATGCGCCGTGAAGTGGTCAAAACTCTGACAGCAGGTACGATTACCGATGATGCATTAATTGCGCCAAACCATACCCCTACTGTGGTCGCCATTGATATTGCTATGCCTAAATCGAATAGCAATCAGCCACTACAAGCTGCCATTAGCCAAATGGATTTAGCCGCTGGCACGTTGACCACCCAAAGCCTGACAGCGGATAAAAATGATATCGAAGGCTTACAAACCCAAATGCTCACGGTGCTCGCACGCTTCGCGCCCAGTGAATGTATCATTAGCGAAGTACTCAGCGATGGTATTAGCGGTACTGATGCAGAATGGCTGCTATGGCTACGTCAAAATCTTGACTGCCCTATTATAGAAGTCGCTGCCAATGACTTTCATCCTGAACATGCCAGCACAACCCTCTGTCAGCAGTTTGGCGTGCAACGTTTAGATGGACTGGGCATTAGCGACAAGCCATTGGCGCAATCTAGCTGTGCTGCGCTTATTCATTACGCGCGGCAAACCCAGCAGCGTCATGTACCACAAGTAAATCAACTCATCGTTGAGTATAATGATGATTATCTGATTATCGATGCCAATAGTCAGCAAAACCTTGAGCTATTTACGCCTGTCAGCAACAGCGGCACTTCATTGATATCGGTGCTGAACCATTGTCAGACCCCAATGGGTAGACGATTGCTGGTACAGCAGATGAAGCGCCCTCTACGTCAACATTCACGCATCAATATGCGCCTACATGCGATAATCAGTCTTTTGCAGAGAGACAGTCAAACTGAGGAAAATAAACATCTGAAGCAAAATTTAGAAAATAATTCATTAGTCAGCAACTTACGCGAGACTCTAAATGCAATCGGCGATATTGAGCGAATCAGTAGCCGAATCGGTCTGATGAGCGCCAAGCCACGCGACTTACGTAAACTCGCTGATGGTATCGCTAGTAGCGTGCAGATTACGACCCTACTCAATGAGTCAAGCATTAGCCATGAGCAGTCAGGACTGTTGCCGATGCTAATGCAGCAATTGCCTGACCAGTTACCGGCGGTACAGTCCGTCGCCGAGCTGATTGAGCGTGCCATTATCGCAGAACCGCCCGCGCATATTCGTGATGGTGGTATGCTTGCGGCTGGCTATGATGAAGAGTTTGATCGCTTGACTCATCTCCATGACAATATCCAAGTGACCTTAGATGAGATGGTAGAGCGTGCACGTCAAGAGAGCCAATTACCCAGCCTAAAAGTGGGTTTTAATAAAGTCAGCGGTTTTTATTTTGAACTCCCAAAAATGCAGGCAAAAAATGCACCGGCGCACTTTATCCGTCGGCAAACGCTCAAAAGCAGCGAGCGCTTTATCACAGATGAGCTAAAAGATGTCGAGACCGAGTATCTGAGCGCGCAAAGCTTAGCACTGACTCGTGAAAAACAGCTATATAATGAACTGTTAACCATTTTAAGCAGCCACTTAGCTGAATTACAACAGCTGAGCGCTGCGATAGCCCAAATAGATGTGCTTAGCAATTGGGCACAGCTCGCAACCATTTATAACTGGCAACGTCCAGTGATGAGTAACGATTCAAAAGATGATAGTGGCTTAAACAACAATCACTCGAAGAATGGCTTGAATAATAACAGTCAAACCAGTATCGATATAAAAGCAGGTCGTCATGTCGTCGTCGAAGCCGTACTAAATCCAACTAATATTGGAAATCGTACCAATCAAAACAGTCATGCGAAACATACTAGCCAGTTCGTTGCCAATGATTGTGCGCTTGGTAGCGCTGAAAACCCTGAACGCCTGTTAATGATTACGGGCCCTAATATGGGCGGAAAATCGACCTATATGCGCCAAACGGCTCTTATCGTCCTACTTGCACATTGCGGTAGCTTTGTCCCAGCAGCGCGTGCTCATATCGGTGATATCGACCGTATCTTTACCCGTATTGGCTCAGCTGATGATTTAGCGGGCGGCAAATCAACCTTTATGGTTGAGATGATTGAGACCGCCAACATTCTCAATCAAGCAACGAATAAATCACTCGTATTAATGGATGAAGTCGGACGTGGTACGGCGACCACTGACGGTCTTGCTATTGCTCATGCCTGTGTCAATCGCTTGGTCGAGATTGGCTGCCTGACCCTATTTGCCACTCATTATTTTGAATTGACGCAATTGTCAAAAGATGGTGAAGCCAATCATGCTAACATTCGTAATGTCCATGTCGCTGCCAGTGAAGTTGATGGTCAGTTGCTACTACTACATCAAATTCGCGAAGGTGCCGCCAGCTCTAGCTTTGGATTGCACGTCGCTAAGATGGCTGGCATTCCTATTCAGGTATTGAATGATGCCAAACGTTATTTAGTAGACAACTTGAAAATAGATAACTTGAAAATAAATAGCGTAAAAACAGAAAATGAAAAAATTGTTGTTGATAAAGTTGATGACAAAAATGACTTAGCTAAGTCAGTAAAGGATAAACGCCAGCAGGCTTATAATGGTCATCCTCTAGACCAAGAGGCGAGTCATATTACTCAAACATCAAACACACTCAATAATCCACAGCAAAATCAGCTGTTTAGCTTACAGGATGAGCTAAGCGCCATCAACCCTGACAACCTAACACCGAAGCAAGCACTTAACCTTCTCTATCATCTTAAAAAATTCATTAGTCATTAAAGGGAATTGTCAAATAGCCGTAAAGGCGCTAAAATATGTCCTATCCTAATATAAGAATTTTCATCTATTTATTAGCTCAACCAATAACAGGTAGACATCACTATGACCTTTGTCGTTACAGATAACTGCATTCTTTGCAAATACACCGACTGTGTGGAAGTCTGTCCTGTGGACTGCTTTTATGAAGGCCCAAACTTCCTCGTCATCGATCCTGATGAGTGCATCGACTGCGCGCTATGCGAGCCTGAATGTCCGGCCAATGCCATCTTCTCAGAAGATGAAGTACCTAAAGATCAAGAAATGTTTACGCAGTTAAATGAAGAACTGGCACAAAAATGGCCCAACATCACTGAGATGAAAGGACAAATGCCAGAAGCTGAAAAGTGGGATGGCGTGGAAGGTAAGATTCAGTATTTAGAGAAGTAGATAACTCTTTAACACTGCTCAATGTATTGAGACAAGAAAAACCACCTAATAGCCATCAGATAAAAAGGGCTGTCAGGTGGTTTTTTATTAACCCATTTTACTGGCAATCTTGAGGCAAATAAGACTTTGATATGCCAGCAGATGCTTTACAACTCCAATCACCGTCAGTGCTTCGATCAAGACTTATTGTCTGATTTGGTAAATAACTTAGATTTTTAATTTGGCAATGTATTGCGTTAGGAGTAGCTGTATTGGTATTAGGAGCTGTTACACTAAACTGACAGTATTTGGTATTGCTTGGCATATTCAATCCATTCGGACTAAAATCTATTACCCCATCACCATCATTCAGAAGTATTTGATAAGGCATCCTAAAGTCATTTAGAGTCTGATAAATGACCATTATCTGCGTCTTTCTAATCTGGTTTTGATAACTTATTATGGCTATGGATGCCAAAATACCTACGATAGCAACAATAATCATTGTCTCAATCAGAGTAAACCCAGCTTGAGATTTGTATGAGCCAGTTGATGTCGATAACATATGATTATACAACCTGTTGATAATAATTTATTAATGCAGACATCATGCCATGTGATACGTATTAGTAAAATAAATTCGAATTCATGGAATAAGGTTTTAACTTAACATCATAGATTATCAATATTGATCGAGATTATTAATGACTCTTACATTGTAATTCGCTCAACTTAACATCTTCTTCATACATATAATTCAATATATTCAAATGCTTTTGTGCATCACGTTTATGCCCATTAAAGTACAGAACTTCTGAAAACTTGTATAAGTCATAGTGAATCATATATGTTTTAACCATGTATCGTATCTTTTCAATCTGGCTGTTACTTAATTTTGTGCACGGATATAAACCAATCCATCTGGCGCGACTTTCAAAAGTATCAAAAAAGTTAAGTTGATATGACAAACTAAGCACATTCTTCCGCTCATTCATTTCATGTATTTCAGCAGCAACCATATTATCTGGAATATAACTGTACTCTCTAACTATATATAAATTTAAAACTATTCCAAATACAAAAACTAAAATACAATAAATACCATTTACTTTTATTGTTTCTTCATTAAACGTAAAAAACAAAGCTCCTAACATGAAGCCTAAAGGTAGTAGAAAATATGAATATGATAACGGGAACTCGAGTAAAGCATGAATTAAAACGACACATACTGAAGTTATCAAGCAAGTCTGAATGGCGCTAACTGACTTTAATAACGCTTTGATGACTACGAATGTACAAACTACTATCACAGTGATTCCAATTGGAATACCGCACCACACTATGATATCTAAAAATATATTATGAAAGCTGGTGATATAACGCTTTGCATAGCCAAATTGTAATGTTTCATATTGAGCAAAAGAGCTTTGATTCCATCCATATCCCCATAGAGGCTGCAGTTTGATGGCATCCAATGCTTGTTGCCAAATCTGAATGCGTTCATAACCTGATGATGCTCTTTCAGCGACAGTCGTTGTATCTAACTTTAAGAATGATTGTTTAAAGATTGGTAGCAAAATAGCAGAAACAATAAAGTAAGCTAAGAACAAACTTTGCTTTTTAAAGCTAAGACTTATGATATCTCTTTTATAAGATACTGATAAATATAAATATAAATATAATAGAGCAACCCATGCAGTACGCGACTGTGTCAGTCCAATAATACTTAACAATAATAAGCTAAATAGCAATAGAGCTATGCTATTAAATCGCTTATTTTCATAGAAATATAGACAAGATATTAAGCTTAATAATAGAAAGGTTGCAAGATGGTTGGGTTGTGCCATATTAGCAAATGGACGAGACCGAGCAGGCAGTACCCAGTCAACACTCATCTCTATATTAAACCATTGAGCTAGAGCTATTAGACTACAAATCAATCCACAGCTTAAAGTAACTAGATAATAATAATCTAGACTATACTTATATCTACTGACACTATTAAAGCCTATAACGATAGCTAACCAGAATGATAGTATGTAAATGAAAGATAAAGTGGCTTTATCAAAGTAAAAAATTTGACCTAGCGAATACTGTGCTATAGGTATCAAACTAATTAGGATAAAAAACAGTGATATTTTAGGGATAGAAATAGAGCCTTTAACAAATAAGGGCATCAAAAATAAAAGAGATAAAAAGACAAAATATTCTGAAATAAAACTAGACCAAGGTGCATAAAAAGCTGGATTGAGAATAGCTAGGGAGAAACAAATTATGCTTAAAGCAAATGAAAGTATATAAAACATATTAGCCCAGAATAAAGTAAAAAAAAGGATAGCAGAGCTATCCTTTTTTTTACTGAGTAGTATTGTTACTTATTTCATCGTCTATAAGTAAAGCTTATGCACATTCTTTTGGTTTATAGTCGACATTAGCTACAGTTGATGTACATGTCCAAGTACCAATTACTCCAGTAGCAGGAACATCTGCTGTACGTGTCCATAGGATAGTTTTAGTATTAATAGAAGATGTGCCTTTAAGTGCGCATGTAATAGTAGATGCACCGTCAGTTCCAATACTAGTTGTAATAGCACAACGACTAGTGCTAGCTTTCAAACCAAGTTTAGTAACATCTGTGATAGTAGCCGAAATACCTTCTGCTAGTTTGGCTTCAGCATTGGTTTTACCAGGTGTAATTTCTGCTAGACCAGCTGCTACTTGTGACTTAGCCGTATAACCTTGATAAGCAGGAATTGCAATCGCAGCTAGAATACCGATAATAGCGATAACAATCATTAGTTCGATTAGGGTAAAACCTTTTTGAGCAGTGTTCATATGAACTCCTTTTGGGTATATAAAGACAAGTGGCGATCAGCGCTTTTTATCTTTAGTAATATAATTTGTTTTTTCTTACTATAAAGCATGCACATAGCATACCAATTTTAAGAAAATTACTATTTTTAGCATTAAATCACACTGTTCAACCGAATACTTAAGATGTATAGCTATTTTCTAGCTAAATAGATTTACATACTACTGACAATATTGCTACTAACTTACTGAAAATTGTCAGTGCACCCATGTACTAGGAGTAAAAAGTAAATATAGATGACAATTTTTGTCAAAATTTGTGATAGTGGCAAAAATTGTTATTTATTCCAGTCGTTACTAGTACCACACTTCCTATTTGCACCCTGAATACGACATTTTATGTTTTGATAGTTAAGACTTAGATTGCCATCGTTAGCGATTTGACTACCTGTTCTTGGAATGGCTGTGATTGTCCATTTAGTAACGAGTGGATCCGTTATGGTCACATCATATAACTCAGTACCCTGCCTTGGGTATGCAGTAGCAAATTCTGTTTTAATACCCGCGCTAATATCGCTATAGCTACCCTGAGCCAACTTACGACTTTCAATCTCTGAGGCGATATTTTGCATCTCAGTCATCATGTCCGTACGTTTAGTTTTGATGACATATTGCTGGTAACTGGGGTAAGCAATTGCCGCTAAAATACCAATGATGGCAACGACGATCATCATTTCTATTAATGTAAAGCCGCGCTGCTGTATAGATGATGGTTTTAATATTTTGCTAGAAATTGACATTACCAGCTCTCCTGTCCAATGCCACAATCAGTAGAAGCGGTAGTAACCGTCCTATCCTTACTTTTGCATTTCACGCCTGTACTACTGGTCATCAAAATTTGCGCATCTGAATTTTTAAGGGAGGTATTTGGCTGGGCCAACATACGCCACGAGCTACCCGAAGTAGAATAGCCTGTGATTGCAGGAGCCAAAGTATCGCCTTTATTATCGACTAATGTAATTAGATAACTATAGTTAGTGCTATTGCTTCCTCTAGGGACGTAGATAGTTTTATTATCAGTCGCGTCATATCCATAGCTATAAGTACCATCGCTTGCTTGCTTTTTTGGTATGAAGCCTTTGTAAGTCAGCGCACTAGCACGCCAACGGTTTAGCTCTATATCCAGTTGCTGCATACTCGCTTGCGCTTGTGATTCGGCATTGCGTACTACAAACTGACGGTAAGACGGAATCGCAATTGCCGCTAAGATAGCTACTATCATGATAACCACCATCAGCTCTATGAGCGTAAATCCAAGCTGTTGCTTTAACGCTTTCATATTCATGCAGCTATCCTATCAATCTACTTCGTACCATACTTTCGGCTGTAGAGTATAACGTTCGTTAAATATAAAATCGGGCGCTGTGCCATTACCAAGAAGTTGATCAGCTGCGTTTAAATTCTGTTGCAGGCCTTTCTCCTTCTTACCGCCACCTAATACAGGAGTGTCATAAAAGAATTTATCACCATCGCTGCCGAAGCTGACTCGATCATTAGCACGTTCGGCAAGTGTACGCGTACCGATAAGCAATCGTTGGTTAGCTAGGCTTGAGCTGCGTGGTCCAAGCGTCAACTCTTGAATGCCTTTACCTGCTTGCACATATCCAGCAGTGCCATTCTTAGAGGCATCATCCGTACAGATACCATAGGGTAGGCAATAGAGCTGTCGCTCTGAACCACCTGTCACTTTAGCAGAGCAAGAATCTACAGCACCATAGCTCATGTCTGGATTGTAGACAGTCGTATATATAAAGCTATCAACCACTTCAGATTTACCGATACCTTTACCATATCTCACATTACCGTAGCCATCAAAACGAGTCAGAGGATAATACCAACCTCGTTTTGCTCCTGACTTTAGAATATTAATGGTCACATTTTTTTGAGCTAAGGTATATCCTGTGGCAGTAAGCGTCCCAATTGCTGAAGGCAACTCAGCTAAACTACTTGAGGCGGTATTGTTCGCGGTCAAATCTACGATTGCTTGGCCTCCTGCTGTTCCTGCAGTCGTAAAGTTATTGGCATAAAAAACATTATCTAGCTTGGTAACATCGCTGTCTATAATGCCATACAGCCTGTCAGCCTTGGTGTTATCACGTATTTTTGATAAAGGCGAGCTGCGGTCACCTGAGATAGCATTAACCAATGCAAACAAATCATTACTGGTATCATTACGATAGAAACTGACAACTGGACGCTCGTAAAAGCGATAGTTATATTTTGCATCGCTGCCTGTATATGCGCTTTGGAGTACACGAGTGACTCTGGTATTACTAAAAGAAGTTTCAGGCGATGCAGTTCCTGATGTTACTGGTCTCACAAAGCCAGCATTAGTAAAATCAGCACGGAATATCTGACCACCTAAATCTGCAAAATAGATATGATCCATAAAGCCATCGTTATTACGATCTAACGTGGTCACCCCAGCGACGATACTGTTAGTCATACTCGTAACAGTCCTCGACGGTGAACCCTCAGCTGAAGCGGACCATATCAGAGCACCCGTTCTGGCGTTGATAATATATACGGCATTGCCCTTAGTCGATGTTTTGTTTGAGCAAGCACCTAACGCTGTATCTGTAACACCAACTTGAAAGCCTTCATTTTCATAACACATATCATAGCCACCACCGAATACCAAAACATCAGTACCAGTATCAGTACTACTGGTTTTTATTTTAGCCTTGGTAGGTTTTGCCCAAATCTGACCCATACGCCCAAACCCTACCGTGGCTGGCGTAATAGCAAATATCATACTCGGATTACTAACATTATTAAGCTTATTGAGGTTTAGCCCGTAAAAAGCCTCGCCACCCATACGTAGGCCACCATAAGCGAATACGCCTTTACCACCTGTTGTATTGACATTTACTCTATTGTTAGACAAATCATAATTATAGTCGGCGGTAACCAACCAAGGAGCATCTATACCAAAGTTTGGTGACCCTATATCAGTTTTAGTTGCACCTTTAACGAGGGCGTCAGACTTACTAGCATCCCTTAACATCTCTCTTGGTATAATGACGAACTCTTCTTCTCCACCATTACCCGCTCCTTGGTTATCTGCATCTACCAAATGCAAGCCACCTTCTGATGAGCCAAACAGTACGTAATCATCACGCGTATCGGTCACCCTACCAGTAATCGCATCGAGATTTGCTGAATAAGAGACTGCCGCTGGGGTAGAATGAATAGTAGCACCAAGCACCTTGATAGCTTTCGATACATTAGCTGTGCTAAGTGTCATGTCTTTTACAGCCGCACTCGGAAGAATATCGAATCCTAGGAAATTCAATAATTTTCTTAACGTTGCTTCATTATAGGTAGCAGTATCTTTAAATGTAGCGGTAGTCAAAGCTGCTCCATCTACCACGACCTTACCAGCAACACTTACTTCTACCTTTCTTAATACTGATTTTTTATTGGTCGTATTATCCCAGTCTTCGACGTAAAGCCTTCTAAGCGAGGTGACGCCCGTAGCTGGTGTGTTCAATTGCGCATAAAAACCACCAGACTCCACCTTGTCATTAATACCTTCTCCCATAGCATTAGTGTAGTTTTTATCTGACCACATATCTTGCGTCGTCGGATTAAGATCGCCTGCTATGCTCTGAAATAACTTAGCACCGCCCTTACCATATAAAGTACCTTCATTTAAGGTATATTTTTTCATATTACCGTCCCAAATGACTGAATTTTCGGCTACTTTGGGTTGTAACGTAGGGTAATAGGCAACAGCAAGCTGACTATCAGCACGATAAGGATCGTCAGGGACGACGATTGTACCTGATGGCACCGACGGTAAGGTTTGGTTCAAGTCAGCGACGAAGGTAGTAATACTTTTAACAATGTCTTCGGTAGACTGCGCTGAATAAAAGCCACCTTCCCCAAAGCCTCCCACACCTGGCAATTCAGTATTAGATTTTTCACCCCAATTACAAGCATTTCTTGCGTCAATATTGCTGATCTTTGCACAATTATAAAAATCACGATTTGCGGTAACACCAGTTTTGGGATTGGTATAAGGGAGGTTGACGATATCTGAATCATCAACATCAAATGCTGAACCAAAACCAACGACTGCGGTATAGATTTCTCGATCTGTACCTAATGGATTCTTTGTTGGGTCACGTAGAGCTCTGGCAAAGGCCCCGACCGCAGGTGTACCACTATCATAACTACCATTATTTGTTGTACTACTACCTTGTGGCAAACTATTCGATGCTGTCACCGAAAAAGCATTTCCTTTAGTTCCTAGTGCAGCCTTCATTAAAGGAATGGGATCAGGGGCAGTGTTTGGCTCACCATCGGTTAGAAAGTATATGCCACGACCATCACAGCTTGAAGGCGATGAAAGTGGGCTAATATAGTTGCTACTATTTTTTGAAGATTTTATAGAACTATTAAAACCACTATAAATACTACTAGTAGGCGTTTTGGTACCTAACATATAAGCACCTGCTTCTGCATAAGCGTTTGCTGTTGGTGTACCATTAAATCCAACCAAATCGGCTACTGCTGTTTTAATTGCTAAACGTTGAGTATTATTCAGCAAAGCTGCTGGCACTAGAATTTTGCCACTTCTACCATCGGCAGTTTTGAGCACATTATCCTCATTACTTTGTGTAGAGAACTGTCCTATCCCAATAGATACTTTTTTGGGATCCAACAGCGCATTATCCATCAAAGTAAAAATCGCATCTTTAAGGCGAGTTAAGCGGTCGTAGTATTTAATGCTTTCAGTCTTATAATAATACCTATTGAGTCCACTTAGAAGTTCGTCTTCAAAACCACTAGTAGAAGGTTGAGATATTGTCTGACTATTTGGACATGAACTAATATCAGCTGCTGAGCTACCTAGACCATCAGTACCACCACAACGATACCATGTGAAACCGTCACCAAATGAAAAGTTTCTTCTATAAAAATACTTTTTTTCGCCAGCAGTCTCACAATATGTCCTAGGATATGTAGTCGAAGATGTCTCACTATTGATTCTACTAGAGGACACACCAGAAGGCAGATCACAAGCACTCGCTCCCACATTAGACGCAAGTGCAGACATACTACCCGAAGTATCTAACATCATGGTAATCGTGGTCTTACCGCCCTCTGCCGCTTTATAAATCTCTAAATCGCCAATCTTTTTACCTGCCACATCTGCCTGTGATGCAGGCATTATCATTATCGATGCCATGACAACGACTAGATACTTTAAGGGTACCGTGATCACGTTAGTCGTTCGCTGTACGTCGTCAAATCGTTTCATGACATCTGTCCTTATATTATATCGGTGTAATGAATAAGCAAGTTAAGGCGTTGTAGCTAGTACACATAGCGGATTTAGTGTCCCTTTGCCGAACGGATAACATTTGGTAGAAGAAGAAAGGTTTTCGACATCCGCTTGCTCATACAGCGTTTTGCTAGGTGTGTTAGCCGCTAACAGACAGCCATTTAATGATTTTTTCCCAGCAGCTACGTTGGAGGCAATACTGGTTTGCTCAAAACATTTATCAGCACCTGATTTTGGTTCACTATAAGCGGGGAGCGAAGAAGTCGGTCTGATATCGAACTGATACTTCTTACTGGTTCTATCCTCAATCTCTTTGCCAAGAACAACAGATTCAAACGGCTTTGCATTGGCACTAGGAGGCGTAACTGTAATACTCATCTGCGTCATGACGGCTTGTCTAGCACTGGTATAATCAGCTGCATCGGTATAATCACAAACACCATTATTCAATCCATCCACATATCCGCCAAGAGGTGCTCTAACAGTCGCACTGTTTGTTAGATAGCTTTGTGTCCGAGGATTAAAGCAATAAATAAACTCATTAATTTTATTCTCTTCAAATAATAAAAAATGACCCAGTGCTCCTGTAGCACTCGTTACATCTCTGTACCCAGTGGAGTCTGCGCTCCCATTCACCATCACCTCTAGCTTTTGGTTGGCACTATCTGCTGATTGGAGTAATACAGTGTTGATTTGGTCACTGGTCGCCACTTTAAGATCTGTCGTGCTTTGTCTAACTGCTATTGCACCTGCTAGCATAATAAGCACTAAAAATAACAAGACCACTATCAACGTCGCACCTCTCTCGGTGCTCCGATATGCCATATTGATATCTTTTCGTGTCGAACTTGATAAATCGTGGTATCGAATCACTTTGAGTCTCCTTACCAATATGCTATGGGCTAGTTAGATTTACGACACGAGCGTTACGCAATAACGTTGTGGTTTGATAGGTGGTCCGAACTTTCTTTGTACTACTAGTATCTGCCTTTAGCTTATTATCTGCCGATAATTGCCCTAACAAAGCAAATTCAGACTGTTCAGCACTTCCTATAACAGGTGTACTACCATGAACAATTAAACCAGCCTTAACAGCAGTTACTACTGGTTTGTCAGCCGTTATATTCAGATAAGCGCTGCTGGGTAAATAAATCATTCTTCCTGCATTAGCGCCAGTTGTGTACTGTATACCCAATAGCACTTTAAACTGATCGACATTGACAATAAACTCTTGCCCTGCTTGACCAAAATTACGTGAATCAGTTGCTGGAGTCACGACGGCTATCCCACCAGCAGTATTAACACGCCCTGCATCACATGCCAATACTAAGTCTTTGATAGCACCAGTACTGGTATCCCCGGTTGCCTTACGTAAGAAATAACGCTCAATAACAATGTCATTAACAGCCGCACCTGCACCTTCGCAATCTGTCATTGGAGAGCCTGTGATGTTGGTATATTGAATAGTCAACTGATCGCTATTGGTATTGGTATTGGATATACCTGACCAACCATTAGTACCAACAGTAGCATCTCCTGCACGTCTTGTTAGATACCCCGTATTAGGATAAGCAGTAGGAGTAGTAGGAACACCAATATTGAGACCCGTTAAGACAATACCGCCATTAGGCGTGGTGCCATCAATTCTAGTGGTTGGGTTACCAAGATTGGCTAAGCGAATGCTTTTTTCTAATTGCTGTAACCCAAATACGCTCGCATCTTGTAACTCACTACCACTGGACTGAATACTGCTTGTTTTTACATTTATTAAATATACTTGGATGACGGCTGCGGACACTATTAAACCGAGTACCAAAGAAATCATCAACTCTATTAAGGTGAAACCTACCTGACGATTATTCAGATTTATTTTTTGATGATTATATGACATCAGTACGCCTCCATAATAAAGCACTCTGCGCCATTCTTATAACTGCCATTTGCATTGGCACAAGCATCAGATGCAGTATCATCTAATGTAACTTTCGTATCACCCCAGCTGGCCACGAAACACTGTAACTCTTGCTTGCCTGATGTACCTGGACAGCCGTTGGGAACCATGCCTATATTAATATCATTGGCGCTTGCATATGATTTTAATAACAATCCATCACGCGTTGCCATTTGGTTGATCGTGCAGGTCTGCGCGGCGGTGGGTGCCGTAGTTGCATTTGTTATACAGTTGTCTTTTGTTATGCTTCCTCCATCAATACTAATAGCGTCTGAAGAGCCATTTATCGCTGCTTTGAAAGCAGCAATACCGCTAGGATTATTACGCATAGCCTCTGCTCCACCTCGCATGATAGCTAAAGAGCGAGTACGCATAAGGCTTTCGTCGGTTGCTTTTATCGCTGACATTTGCATGGCGCTGAACCCTAAAACAGCCACAGCTAGCAATAGTAATGCCACCATCACCTCTATTAATCCTACACCTGCCTGTGTGGCTCCAATCTTCATTAACAGCTCCCAGCACTTATAGTATTAACGTTAGCAATATTAGTAAGTTTTACTTGTTTGGGCGTCTCACTGTTAGAGCCGCTATCACAGATGGTATATGCTACTGTAGCACCACCAACTATTTTTTTGTTTGGTTGAAAAGCAATACTGGTTTCAGTAGAGGGACTGATTTTCTGAGTAATAACACTTTGCTTATCGACGTTATAGCTAGCTATATTAGTGCTAGGGATGCTGGTAATACCGGTGTGCAATACGATTTTATTAGAATTATTAGAAGTATCATATAAAACTGTAATATTCTGACGACGAATAATACTTTCGACTTTAGCTTCTTTTAGCGCATTAGCTAGAGTCGCAGCCGTCGACTTCACACGCTGATTGGCCAATTGAGTACTGATACTTGGCGCTGCAATACCGACAATAATGGCAAGCACAGCTATCGTTACCATCAGCTCAATCAGGGTAAATCCTGAGCTGGTCATTCGTAATGAGTGCGGTAGATTTTTCGCAGATGCGTTCACATCAAATCCTATTTATGGCTGTATGTAGCCCTAGTTTCTTAATGGTGCTGAGCACCTAGTTTTTATGGTGGTAAAGCCTGTGCCGCTCATCTAATATCTTTAATAATTTGTACAGTTTTCCTGCAATTTTTATTCCATTTTTATTCATAAATAGCGTTGTAGTAACAGCTATAAAGTAATGCACAGAGAAACAACAAATTTAGCTAGCGTATATTCATAATATAGCGATAAGGTAACACATTAGCAACATAATAGTAGCCATCAATCGAATGAGAATACTTCTATGACTGACTACCATGCGCTAGAGCATAAGCAATAAGAGGATGTTTATGAGAGGTTGGAGCGTTATTGAGGGAGGTCATGCCAGACAAGCTATGTACTGTACGCCCTAGCGCTTGCAGACTGGCACCGGTGGTGGCGACATCATCAAATAATATCAAGCGCTTAGCAGGTTGACTTTCAATTAATGCAAAAGCGTTGTCTAAATTACTCAAGCGTTCAGCACGCGTCAGTCCTTGCTGACTGATAGTGTCATCTATGCGCTGCACCCCATGCCATAGCGGTATTTTCCAATGCTTGGATAGGTGCGCTGATAAAATACTAACGGGATCAAAGCCACGTTTGATCAGGCGTTGAGCGGTGGTCGGCATGGCGACAATTACGCTGTTGTCGTGATGACAGCCGTGCGGGCGTGGGAGTTGACGCAAAGCGTGTAGCAATAGTGGCAGCTTGGTCATATCTTCGTGATGCTTAAACGCACGAATCGCTTGGCGTATCGGATAATCGTAATAGGTCGCTGCTTGGATAGATAATGTACTGCCAGCAGACATGTCTACCTGAAAGGGTTTAGGTAACCAGCTTATGCTGTGATGACAATGCGGACAGAGCAGACCGCTATCTAAACGCTTATCAAAAAAATAGCGCAGATTGGCAATAGAGGAATGATTGTTAGGCAAAGAACCAAATGCAGAATTAGCGGTATTTGATGAGTACTGTGACTCTACTATTTGGGATTTTGTTGGCTGAGATTGTATGAGCTGGTCTTGTATCAGCTGAGACTGTGACACGCTTTGGTGAACACGGCATAACTGGCAGCGTATACTCAGATACTCTGCCAGCCATAGTCCGGTTTGGTAAGGCGCTAAGCGGTACATGCTTTATGGTCAGGATGAGTATTGATACTAAAAACCCTTCCAATCATTAAGCACTATACCAAAGCCAATAGATGTGTTTTCATGATTATAATCGATGATAGACTCGCCATAACCTTGGAATAACTGCACCATACCATTGACGTTTTCTGACAACGGATAGATATAATCGATTTGTGCAGCGCCCTTGTTCGTGCTTGGATTATAACGCAGGGTACCACTAAGGCTCTGTTGATCAGGCAAATCATACAAGAACTTGATATCGCCATAACCCATATAGTCTTCGATATCTGGATTGTCATCATCGCTGCTATTATCGCTGTTCACGCGAGCCCATAGACGCGGTATGACTGAAAGCTTACCCCACTCCGCTCCGGCCATCAAATAAGCACGATTCCATGAGCGTGATAACGGATCGTCTTGTCCATTAGAATGGTGAATAGCACCGACACCTAACATACGTAGACGGCCACCAAAAGGTAGGTCAGCTGCTACTGGTTGGGTCAAAAATATTTCAGGCTGATAATCAGTCGCACGGAATGGGCGCGAGTTATCTTCGTTATAAACCTGCCAATGCGACTCTTGGGTATAACCAAACCACAAATCTGCACTGGTATCGAATAAATCTTGAGCAACTTTAGTCTTTAAAGACAACTGAAACTTCAGCTCAGTCTCACGTATGTCATTTGCAGACAAAGACTCTGTTTCTTGAGACGGTGTCCCTGGATTTAAATTGGGATCAGACGTATAAAATAGTGGTAACACGTAGGTTGGTCGATAGGGTCTGACCGTCCAAGTACCACGCTCGCTGTTCTTATCAAGGTCATAAGACAAACTAAGCGGCGTATACTTTTCGATATCGCCTTGCGTGACGCCTACGTTTTCTAAGACTTCTGCTTCTCTTTGCGTCAGTCCAACGGTATCTAAGCTCTCAGTAGAATCTGACTGATTGGCCAGTAAACCTGTATCGGTATTATTGGCCTGCACAATACTCGTGGTATTCTCTTCAGCAAAGACGACTTGCGGGTTACCTGAAATGGTCGATTTGAAGGTTTTTGCCAAATCTAGCGGTTGTTTGGTACTCGTGTAGCTTGGCGTTTCGCCTTGCTCAGCTACCTTATCGAAGCAGGCCAGACGGGCAGAACTGGTCTGTACTTGCGTACATTCAAAAAACAACTTCGCCTGCTTGGCGACAAAGTCATTACTCGGCAGCTTACTACGATCAATAGGCGTATTAGGGTTTTTTAGACGCTCGTAGATCACTTGTGGAGAGTTGTCATTGTCATATTCAAGCATAGCTTCTGCAACAGGTATCTCATTATAAACCTGACCGTCATTCGCCGCTTGTGCTTGCAAAGCCGTACAGCTTAAAGCGATACCCATAGCGATGCTCAGCTGAGTCTTTGACCCAAACCCTAAAGCCATAAGGCTTCGAGTCTGATGCTGGGGTGTAAGAGGAGCAAACATAAGTGTCCTTTGTCATGATTGGCATTGAAGCCAGTAGATTGTCTAATGCAGGTAGCATCAATAATAGCTAAGCTAAAGTTGGTCGTCAGTGATATAGATATGTGATTGAAAATTATTGGGGCGTGTCGCTCATAACCAGTTTTGGTAGCCATCGGCCATAGCATTGCTGCTTGAACATTGTTGCGTTATTGTAATAAAATTACTGCCATTATACTAGCGTTATCAAGACTTAATCTAGCATAGACTCAATTAATAATGACTTAACAGCCATAATGACAAATCCTTCTCTTAAATAGTAAATGCGGTCATTGTTAAGAAATAAGACACTGAACATATATTAAGAAATCGGTATAAAAAAACCAGCGTCTCCCTCAGCTTATTCGGCTGAGGGAGACGCTGGCTCATCGATGGATTCTTTGGATGGATTTTTTAGTTAAATTGATCATTCTTTAGAGCATCACATTTATTGTGTCTTATTCAATTCCGTCAATGTTTGCTCAAACTCTTGACGACCGATTTCACCGACTTGCTTATTCACCAATTGACCGTCTTGATAATACAATAGCGTTGGTGGACCAAACAATTGGTAACGTGCCAAGATAGCTTTTGAAGCATCCGTGGTTTCCGTGATATCTAAGCGCACCAATTGCCAATCCTGCATCTGCATAGGACGATTGTGGAATAGGTTTTTGTCCATAATACGGCACTCAATACACCATTCGGCAGTGACATCGACAATCACTTTAGGATTAGCCGCGGTAATCACATCCAGCTCCGCAAGAGTGGTAATGCGCACATCATTAGCATTGCTACTGGCATTACTCACTCCAGTCGTCTGGCCAGTCGTTTGCGCCATCATAGGGGAAGTTAGTGAGGCCAGTGGATGCAGACTATCATCGTTACCCAACGCTGCACCGATAACCAGTGTCGTCGCCCAAATACCTGCAATCAACCCCAATGCTTGGGTCAGCATACGGCCCTTGCCTATCCAGCTCCATGCCCATGTTGCCACGACCATAAACCATAGCGCCCAGACCAATAGCATGACTGGTGAGATAAAGACGCGTTCAATCATTAACAACGCCACGGCGAATAACAATAAAGAAAAGCCCAGCTTGACCCAATTCATCCACTCGCCAGCTTTTGGCATGATTTTGCCTTGCGTTGCCCCAATTAGGATCAGCGGTGCGGACAACCCAAAGCCCAGCATAAATAATGCGGCAAACCCTAATAGCGGACTACCGATGGTCGAAACGGCCAGTAATGCCCCGAATAACGGTGCAGACACACAAGGAGATACCACTAAGGCTGATAAGAAACCAGCAACCAAGCTGCCACCCGTACTGCCCAACTTGCTATCACCGGCTTGACTTAAACCTTGCATTTTACTGGTAATGGCGCGCGGTAAACGAATCGTAAAGACACCGAGCATATAGAGTGCTAGCAAAACGAATACAATAGCAAAGCTGATTAAGATAATGGGGTTTTGTAGCCAACCGATGATACCTAATGACTCACCAAAGACAGCAATCACTGCGCCCAAAAGACCGTAGGCAATAGAGACTCCTATCGCATAACTGGTCGTTAAAATCACGCCTTTTTTGACTGTCGGATTTTTCTGACGGGCAACGATGTTAGCAACGATGGGTAACATTGGCAGCACGCAAGGCGTCAATGCCAAACCCAAACCTGCTAAGAATAGCAAGCCAAATGCTAGCCAAGGATGGCTCGCCAGACCAAAGGGATCGTTGTCGTTAAAGTTATTAGATAATACGTTGTCGCTGTTGGTCGCCTCACCCGATACGTTGCTATCTGCTCCAGAGAGCGTATTTGCCGCGGCACTACCACCCAAAGAGTCATACTCTACAGCGCTATCATCAATTAGATCATAATCAATAGCACCATCGTCTGTCAGTGCTTGCTCTTTATCAGGCAAAGCATTGTCAAGATTAGTTGCAGCAGTATCTTCTGATGTCGTGTTAGAGTTTATAGTTGAATTGGTTGTACTCGTAGAACTGTTGTTTGCGGTAGAGCCATTAGATGCAGCCTCTTTGTTCGCAGCACTAGCATTATCTGCCGTTATTTGTGCCGATGTGGCTACGATATCGACAGTCGTATTAATCTTTTCAGGTGGGTAGCATAGTCCAGCTTTCGCACAGCCCTGCCAGCCGACGACAATAGCGGCGTTATCTATATTTTTGCCACTATTATTCGTCAATGTGGTGGTAGCGATCATGTTTGCTTGATCAAACACCAGCACCTTGCCAAAAGTTGGATCATCCATTGAATAGGGTGTTTGGCTAAAGGTGAAAGGCTCGGCAGTCACACCCGCAGGTAGCGTGAGCTTAATTTGTTTCTTGTAGACGTAATGCTCAGGAGTGATATCAAAATTAATTGATAAACGCGTACCAGATTTGGTAGGTGTACTATCCGTACTGACTTGAAACGCCTGATCTACTGGCAAAAATTTCGACTGCCCAGCACTTTTATCGCTACTAAAGAGGTCGCTAAGCCCTGCCGCTTGCACCGTCATCGAGGTCGCTGTCAGACCGGTAAGTATTGAACCACTAGCGATAGCAAGCGCTAAGACATATGATTTTCTTTGACGAGTGGTGGCGCTGAATGATGAGGGTTTTCGTAATGTCTTGATGGACATGAATGGCTACCTATTATTACCGATATTTGAATCAACCTGCTTGCTGTTTGTCTGCGTGTTATCTGCGTGTCGCAGCAATGTTTATCTTCGTTTTAACTTTTTCTGGCGGATAGCATAATCCTGCTGTTGCACACCCTTGCCAACCAATAATAACGGGCACATTCTTGGCGCCTTTGCCATTGCTGGTAATCAGAGTCGTGGTTGCGATCACACTCCTTTGCGTAAATACAGGTACCTTGCCAAAAGTTGGATCATCGATTGAGACAGGTGACTGATTAAACGTAAACGGCGTGGCGCTTACTCCCTTAGGAAAACGTAAAGTGAGCTTATCTTTATAGACATAATGACCCGGAGTAATCTCAAAAGCGATCGATAAACGCGTGCCTTTAGAGGTGGCTTTGGTGCTGCTGATAACTTGAAAAGCTTGATCGACTGGCAAAAACTTCGACTGCGAGGCACTATTATTATTACTAAACAAATCACTCAATCCTGCTGCTTGTACCGTCATGAAAGTCGCTGTCAGTCCAGTCAGTAGCGTACTACCCAACAAAATGAAAGACAATAAGTAAGGTTTTTTGGCAGTAGCTTTGCTTGTTAGCATTTTTGAGAATGGCGTATTAATTGGCATAGTTGTCTACCTTTGATTGCTGCTTTCAATGTTTAGAAGTTGGCTGGGTTAGCACTCAAAACCCAGCGCTACGATTAGCGCTGAACCTATCGACTTATAGTGGAATTACTTTAAAAAAACACAGTGCGACTGGGATGAATTTTTCGTAGCCTCTGTGATAGCAGCAAGCAAGCAAGCGAAATTTATACCAGTCGCACATAACTATTAGGGCGTGTTGATTTTATTTTAAGTTGATCATATATCGAAATAACGTTGGATTTTTTTGACCAATGCATAAAAAATATCAACCAATAATGACTTATTGATTGATATACATCGATCATTAACCGTGAGGTCGTAGATCCTGTTTTTTAAAACCGCTACCAGCTATTTTTTATTATCAGTAGCACTATATTATTTTATAACTTGGCATAAATATCAGCATCTTGACCTTCACCGCCCTGCTGACCATCTGCCCCTAACGAGAATAAATCATAAGGGCGACCTTCGTTACCCGGTGCCACATATTGCATCTCACTCTCCCAACCATCGGTTGGATAGCCACCTTTGATATAGCCACCATCAGGATAGTTTTTGGCATCCGCAGGCGGTGTCGTCAGAGCATCAAGACCTTGCGCAGTGGTCGGATAGCGTGAGTTGTCCACCTTATACATATCAAGGGCATTCGATACGGTCGCTAGTGCGGTTTCAGTGGTTTTGACACGCGCTTTATCGCTTTGCCCAACCACTTTTGGCACCACCAAACCAGCAAGAATCGCCAAGATCACGATGACGACCATAATCTCAATAAGGGTAAATCCTGACTGGTAATGCGCTTTTGCTGGACGGCGCTGCACCGATAATGGCGTTTGCTCACCCATGGTATCCGAAGGAGCTTGGTTTATCTCACGTTGCGGCACCGTCTTTCCTTGAAGGTTGTCAATCATAGTCATCGCTTTTATCATCGCTTTTGGGATCAGAGTAATTTAAATCGTAAAATGGTAGTCAAGTTGTATTGATTAGTCTTGAGACGATTATCACTATAAACCATGGTTTTATTTTTATCCAGCGCTGCGCTCATATTGTCATCACAGCCAGTATTCAGTAACGGCTGACATTGATGAGAGTAATTTTGACCCGCTTTCACTATAGCGTGGTGCTTGAGTTTGCCATAGCAAAAATGTGGCTCAGTCAACAATATACAACAGTAAGCAAATCTTAAGAAAGCTGGCGCAAGGTTTAGAAAGATATTAGCTAGCCTGCCAAATCATTCATATTCACAATCGGTAGCATCACTGCCATCACAATAATCATGACCACCACACCCATCAACACTAACATCAAAGGCTCAAGTAATGACAGCAAAGTACTAATAAAGTTGGTGGCTTCCGCTTCTTGCATATTGGCCGCGCGGCTGAGCATGTTTTCAAGCTCGCCTGAGTTCTCGCCACTTTTGATCATCTGTACCATCATCGGCGGAAAGTATGAGGATTTTTCTAACTGACTGGATAAGCTTGAGCCTTCTGTCACCCTATCGGCAGCAGTGATAATGGTTTTTTGAATATGTAAGTTGGTCGCAACGGCAGCACCAATGTGTAGTGCCTCAATCAGCGGTACGCCTGAGCGCACCAGTATCGCGAGGGTGCTAGCAAAGCGCGCGGCATTCAGACCTTTTGATAGCCGCGCCAATATCGGCAGTTTAAGCACGACACTATCTATCGTCAGCTTACCTGCTTGTGTCTGGGCAAAGCGATAAAACAAAAACGCCGTCCCTGACAATACTAGCAGCATCAGCCACCACCACTGGGTGATGATGTTCGATAGGCTAAGCACGATTTGGGTAATCAAAGGTAGTGCTTGCTCAGATTGCTCAAAAACCTTGACGATTTTGGGCACCACGAAGCTCATCAAACCCATGATTACCCCGACTGCCATTACCATGAGCACAATCGGATAAACCATCGCACCTTGGATTTTCTTTTGCAGCGCAAAACGGTTTTCGGTGTAGTCTGCTAGCTGATTCAGGATCAAATCCAAATGACCGGACTTTTCCCCAGCAGCAATGGTAGCGATATATAACGGTGGAAAACTGGCCGCTTGCTGCAACGCACGGGCGAGGCTCAAGCCCTCTAAAACATGCGAACGCACGGCAAGCATTAAGGATTTGATATGGGTTTTTGGCGATTGCTTGGCGACGGCGGCCAGCGTTTCTTCAAGCGGAATACCAGCCGCGAGTAGTACTGATAATTGACGCGTCAGAAGCGCCAACTCATAAGCCGATGGTTTTTTATAACGGCTTTTATGTTGATTTTGTCTGTCATTGACCGCACTGACCTCAACGGGTGTCCACTGCTTATCGCGCAGCTGCTGGCGTACTTGTCGCGCAGAATCCCCTTCAAGTAAGCCTTTTTGGACACCGCCGTGGTCGTCGAGCGCTTTATAATGATAAGCGGGCATAGCAGCGGATATCCTAAAGTAGTCAAAAAAAGGTTGCATCAGTGCGTAAATATCAGTGCGTAAATATCAGTGCTTAAATAACGGCTGGCTTAGATAAAAAACCACTTAAAACAGAGGCGTTGAGTCGTTATTATCAGGCATCAAGCCTTGTAATAATAAAACATCGAGATGCTGCTGTTGCAATTTTTTATCAAAATCATTCACTTCAGCGATCAACATTCTCTCAATGCGTTTGTCACTGGCGAAAACACTAAGCCGCGCACAGATGACTGCCAGCTGATAGATACGTTTTTTACAATAACTGTCCAAGCCTTGTAGCAACCGCACCATATGCGGGGTTTCAAGACTGGCATACTCATAATCGGCAACGACCTGCTGCCCAAGCGACGTCACGCTATAGCTAACAGACAAATGGGCGCAAAAATAACAACTGAATAAATAGCCGACGACATGACCGATGTAATAACCACGGTCATAGGTAAAACTACTGACGCCAAAGTGACTGAGTACATAACTATTGAGGCTGGCTTGCTCTAAGATAGGCTTGCCGTGTTTAAGCTTGCCAATCGTCGCGAAACGCAATGGATTGTGACCATCCTGCATGGTTAGCTGCCAGCCCGCTGGCTGCTGTGCGGGCATATGGCGCACGATATCTGCGATAATATCATCGACCACATGCAGCTGCTGCCAAAGCCTTTCAAGCGCATCAGTATCCATTAGACCGCGTTTATCAAGCTGCTGTGCGAGTAGATACTGTTGATATTCGGTGAACTGTGCTTTTAGTGTTTGCACCAAATAAGTGGGTCGCGTGGCAGCAGACGCCATATAAAGTAACCGCGTACGTTCGTGCTGGGCACGATACAGCGCCACACGCTGCTCAGCAATATTGATTTCGTTGACAGCAGTTCTGTTAGTCTCTGCGTTTTCGATACCTGTGCTGTCAATCCTTGCGCTTTCACTCCCTACATTTTCAGAAGTGGGCAAGGTAAATAATGCCAACAACGCCGCTTTATCAGGCAAAATCGCTACCTTATTTTTTAGCTTATCTTCTGACAGAGGCTGATTGTGTCCGATATCATTTTTATCGATACTGCTGCTATTTTTGGCAAACGTAGAAGCGCCCTTTTGGTCATACGATTTTGCAGTTGGTTTTGCGGTCGGTTCAGTCATAACACACCATCAGCTTCAAAAATAAACATCGCTTGAGTCACCAGATATCATTGCCAGACAGTAAGATATAAAGCGCTAGAAGCAAGTGGTCGCACCTAGGCGACTCATCACTCCATAGTACCTGAACCTAAGCGCATTGTCAGCTTTACAACAGCAAAAGACTCTTAATCAAATGATGCCATTTAGGTTTCTTTATCGAGTGAGAATATTCAGTATTCAAGCATATATAAAACAAAAAAAGCGTTAAGGTCGAATATTCAACCTTAACGCTTTACGAGGATATTTTTGCGATGGTGTTTTTATGATTAGATTAAAGACGCTGTCAGGCACTAAGCCAGCAACTGTCTTTGATACTGCTGGCGATACGCTTTTGGCGACACCCCGTAGACGCGCTTAAAGGCTTGGCTAAAGGTCGAGTCCGACGCATAACCGACCAGCTCACTGATACGGCTGATACTGTTTTGCTGCAAACGTAAATAACGGGCGGCCAAACGCAAGCGATAATCGATTAAGTAGGTCAGTGGCGGCATACCGACAGTATCTTTAAAGCGCTGGGCAAAGCTGGAGCGTGACATGCCAGCGACCTCAGCAAGCGTCAGAATCGTCCAATTTTGGCTGGGTGCATTATGCATCGCGGCTAGTGCTTTGGTTAAAAACGGATCTTTCATCGCCTTTAACCAATTGTCTGTTGCCTCAGGTATGCTTTCGATATAAACGCGCAAACACTCAATCATCATAATACTTGCCCAATGATTGATCACTGCCGTTTTGCCCATGCGCTCATGCTGAGACTCTAAGGTTAAAAGTTTAATCTCTACATCAATGACCTCAAACCGACCATCGGTGTCATTATTGATCTCAGGCAATATCGATGGCAACACCGACAATAAAGGATTAACCATCTCTTTGTCGTATTTGCACTCGATTAGTATCAACGACGACTGCTCATCGCCATCACTTATCATATCAAGCGTATTGTCTTTGCAATTAGTGAGCAGCTCATCCAACGGCTTTGCATCATTTCCATGATGACTCAGCGCATAACTGACATGTTGATAAGCATTGGGAACCATGATGATGTCGCCAGCATGTGCCTCTCGTAAGCCATTGCCCACATCGATACAAAAGCTACCTGACATCACCAAATAAAATAGAATGGTGTCTTTTCTGGTCAGTGAATACGACCAATTACCAGAACCATTTAAACGATAATATTTTGTTTCAAACAAATGCACATTTTGTAGCAATACACTCAGTGCGTCCATCAATAACTTCCTCAATAATCTATGGCAGTTGATCTTAACCCTGAAAAATAAACCACCTAAGAGATATTACACAAGAGAAATCACTTATCGTGGACTGCACTTAAAATTATACGTACGCTAAACACATATCGAACCCGAATTTGTAGAAAGACGGTCTTCTATTGCCTTTGTAGGAATATTTAATATTAGCAACATTAATAAGGCTCAGTACTCTAAATTAGCCACCCTCACCAATACCATCAAATCATTATTCTAAATTTTTAATGAATAGTTTATATTTACTTAATAATGAGCAGTTTACCCTAAAAGAAGTAGGGATATATGACTAAATAAAAGCCAAGCCCTATCAAAATTAAGCTTTGTTAAAATTAAGCTTTGTCAAAATCAACTGTAGCCATAAAATATTGGTGACAAAACACTGATAAGAAAATTAGCGACTAATAAATCCGTTGGTGATTTAAAAAACCAACACGGCATGAGCGAAAAGTAAGGGGTGATACGCGATCGTCTAACCAGAAGAAAATGGTCAGAGAATTGAAAAAATAAAGAAGTAAAAAATGCAGACGAAAAAAAATGCCAACGAGGGCAATCAGTATGTATAAATAAGATAAGTAGAAAATAGTATTAAATAAAATGGGGCGACTGATGGGACTCGAACCCACGACAACCGAGATCACAACCCGGGGCTCTACCAACTGAGCTACAACCGCCATAACTATTTGCCAAGGAAGGCAAGATTTGCAGGCTAAATGGTGCGCCTGGCAGGATTCGAACCTGCGGCCACCTCCTTAGAAGGGAGATGCTCTATCCAGCTGAGCTACAGGCGCTCTTAAAGGACTTTTACAAATTTTGATCTGCTTATAATATTAGAAATTTATAACATCAAAAACAATATCATTATACATAAAAAAAAGCCTGTAAGGCTCTTAAAATAGATGGTCGGAGTGATAGGATTCGAACCTACGACCCTCTGGTCCCAAACCAGATGCGCTACCAAACTGCGCCACACTCCGAAATTCTCTATTATCACGATAGTTAAGTTGATTAATTCGTTATCGGCAATGCCGCTAACTGCTTAATGTTCCTCGCTATCGAGGTGCACATATTAAGGGGAAAAGACGATGCTGTCAACACCTATTTTCAATTAATTCATAAATTAACCAAATTTTATTGAAATTGTTTTAAATAGCCGTTTTTCGTTGCGAGTTATGGTTAGTGAAACACAGCAATGATAGCGTCTATCATTCTTGCAGGAGCTTACCGTTCAACGTGCCACTCAAGACATCAAAAGGCATAAGCCACAGCTTTGCCACGTTTGAGGGATTGCTATCCCTATCGCTGCTTCCCTGAACTTGTTGTCTGAGTGCTACCGGTTGCCTGATATCGCCTTGCACCGGATAGACCAACCACACCTGTCCTGCTTGATACGCTTGCGCATAACTGGTCAACTGATAGGCATCACTGGCACTGATCGCTCCTGAATGGCTCAGATGCTTCCACTTTATGTCGATCACATGGCTGTAGTTACGCGTTTTTTTTGCACTAGCCGTGCCATGGCTATTTTTATAGGGATTTTCCCCATAATTTTTATCGTGATAAACATCATCATAATCTGGTGTCTGATAAATAAGTAAATCCGGACGGATAGATAAGCATGCCTGCCCTTCTGCATCATTCAACCACACGCTTTGTGCTTGATGCAGTGCTTTATAATTTAAATTTAATTGCTCAAACATCAAAGCGATACGTAGGCTTGCCCATTGCTCAAAAGCTTGATTCATATCAATCAACAGACACAAACGTGGTCGTGATGAAGATTGATTAGAGGATAAGTTGGTATCAAGACCGCTGCCTGTCTCTATATTTGACTGCTGCAATAGCCAATAAGCCAAATCTAGCAATTGCTGGGCGGCGTTTGCTTGTAGTTGACTCAAGGGTTGCAGCGCTAGTTGGCGCTTTGCTTGCTGATATACCGACTCTAGTTGCTGCCGCTCATGGTAATTAAGCGCATGTACTGATTGCCAAAGCTGTATGGATTTCGGCGGCATGGCTGTTTGTAGGAGTGGTGCCAGCCATACCAATGCACTCTTGATCACGCGATTGCTCAGCATATCTTGGCTCAATACACTGCGTTCACAGACGAACTTATGCGGTTGTACGCTATTGCGGCGCAGTTGCTCTTTGATCAATAGCCGACCTTGTAGCGTTGCTTGGTTATCCACCTGAGCCTGATAATGCTGGGTCGGTTGATAATGTGCCAAACGCTGTAAAAACTGGTGCGCGAGCCAATCCGACAACGATGGCGCGCTTAGCGGCAGGGGCGTCATCTGCGCGTTAAATTGACCTAAGTTTTTTGTATTGGGCAGTTTGCTATGGTATCGGTTACTAGGATTAATCAAGTCGGACAGCATATTTTGTACCCATTGACGGGCTTGTCTGATATCGCTAACGCTATTTTTATGAGGTTCAAAAGACTGCTGCTGTGGCGTGCGACTGGTAGACGCTGAGGCAATCATCTTGGGCAAAATCTCAAGCGTCATACCGCTGGGCAATAACACTATGCCAATATAATGCCCGACCTTTAGCTGCCATTGTCCCTGCTTGCGTTTGATAGTAAATACGGCAAACTCTTGCGCCATCAACCACTGAAAATCAGACGCTTGCAAAAAATCATGAACCGTCAAACGCTGATGCTCAAATACCGTCATGATATTGGTATCAAGCACCTTCATAGTAGTGCTATTAACATTACTGGCGATACTGTTATTGACAGTACCATTCATAGGGGCATATGCAACGCTATTGATGAACACTTGGCAACCTTATTAATATAAACGCTGGTAGACGGATGAATTGGTAAACTCGCCTGTCCTTGCGAGAAAATCTTCATTAATCTTATAGCTACCAGTATGCATCGACTGTCCTAAAAAGGCATTGTGGCCGCTAAATAATTGACTTGGTGTCATAGTATTCGTCTGATCATTTATTTCGTCATCCAAATGCCGACTAATCGCCGCTTGACTATTTTGTATAAACTGCGCCCTCATCGGCTGCTGCTCATCTCTGAACACATACTGCAAGATAGCGACTTGCCCGCCCGCCGCTTGTGCCACTTGCGGAATGATTTGTTCAATCAATGCGGTCTGTAGCTGCGCCAAACTCTGTACACCAAACAGAAATGCATGACCCAATTGTGCCTCGATCCCCAACGTTTGGTTAATGCGATTGTTTAGACCCGTCAGCAATTTGGTCAAATCTATGGATGCTGCTGACTGAGTGCTTTCTAAACTTTGATTGGCGTTGCCAAAAGCGGTGATAATAGATAACAGCTCTGGCTTTGGCGGACAGTGAATAAAGCGAAAGCGACGCCGCAAAGCCATGTCTAATGGCGCTAAAGAATGGTCTTGGGTATTCATCGTGGCGTAGATATCGACATTGGCTGGCACACTAAAAGCACGCCCAGAGTAGGCCAAATTAACACTCATAGCGTTTGCCGTGCCAGCTCGCTTATCCGCTTCAATTAGGCTGAGTAGCTCACCAAATACCCGTGAGACGTTGGCACGGTTAATCTCATCGATCAGTATGGCATAGCGCCGTTTAGGGTCACGCGCTGCACGCTGACAGAGCTTGAGGAACGCACCATCTTGAATAGCGTAGCTCATTTGTGCTTGGTTATTGCCCGTCTGATGAGGATTCGTATGACCAGACGCCGACATAACGGGGCGAATACCTTCAACAAATTCTTCATAACCATAGGCCTGATGGAAACTGACCATACTAAAACGCTGATCACTAAAAGCGTGGTGTTGGCTTGCGGTATTATCATGCTGCGCCTGCTGAAACTCCGCTAATTTCTGCGATAAATCCTTTAGTAACAGCATGCTCTCAGGAAGTAAATACCATGCCCCGCTATTGTCTTTATCAAAGTAGGCTTGGCTAGCACGGTTCTTGTACGTGACCGTTTTTGAGCTGGTGGGACTGTGCATTTGCAGCACTGACCATGCCGTATTACTTAAATTTTTCTCACGTGCATTCTGTGCGGCTTTGGCGACAAAAAATTCATGATTGACGATTTCAGGCACTTTTATAAGGTCTTGTTTTTCAGAGTGAAAATCTAAAAACACCAAACATACCACATCACGCCAGCTTAGCGTTTGTAATAACTGTGCCAGCAAATCAGCCGCGTTTGCTCTCGGCAAATCGTCAGTGTATCGCTGAGCAACTTGGAGCAACTGGTAGGTTTTACCAGTACCAGCAACGCCAGTATAAATAATATTGGTCGGCTCATGAATCTCTCTCTCAGGCATAACGTCGTCCAGCATCCAAAATGGGTATCAAAAAAATAATAAAATTGTGCTAAAATACCACTATTACAGCATGGTTATTTTTACAGCTAGCAGCTTAATCTAACAGATAGCTTCGTCTAAAAGTATTTCACAAACGCTCATCACTCCTAATTACCCCTAATTGCCCTTAATTATATGGCTACGTTACTGGCATTTTATAAGCGCGGTAGTTCATGCTAATAATAGTAGTGACACTTGGGTTAAGGTAATATGGTCGCAATAGCGGTGACGATAACCTCTACCTCACTTGCCACTATCATGAAAATTTATCATGCTAAAATCTCATCTAACTGACCTAAATAAGGAATTTTGTATGTCAGGATTATTAAAAAGACTCCCTAGTAAGCTGACCAATAAATTGCCAGCCAACAACACTGACAGCACAAGATCGCCAGTCGAAAAACCCAATAGCACCCTTAAGCCAGTGAACAATCAATTCACCAAACTCTTATCGGTGACTAAATATTTACCCGCTGGCGCGCGCTCTACTATTTTATCCAAAGCTTTTGGCAAAGTGGTGCCGTATGTGGGCACGACGGGCGTCTATTATGAAACAGTCGACCCCAATCAAGTCGTGGTCAGCTTGAATAATAACAAAGCCGTGCAAAACCATATTGGCTCTATCCACGCTGTTGCCATCACTTTACTGGCTGAGACCGCAACGGGCTTTATTTTGGGCTTAAACCTACCTTCTGACCGTGTATTACTGATTAAATCTTACTCGATTAATTTTTATCGCCCGATCAAAAAAGGTCAAGTGGCCGCAGTGGCGACCTTGTCTGATGAGCAACGCTTGGACATTTTAAACACCCCAAAAGGCGAGATGGTTATTCCTTGCGTGATCCATGACCGCGAGTCTGACAGTGATCGCGACCCTATCGTGGTTGAAATGCTATGGGCTTGGGTGCCGAAATCAGAGTTAGAAGCACGTCGCCAAGGACAAAACAATAAGTCCAAAACTGAGACTGGGCAATCTAGTGACTCTGCTGCTAATACAGCCACAGACAGCACGTCAGCTAAAAGTGATGATAAAATTAAATGATAACGTAACAACAAGCGCGCTACTTAATACTCTGCTTATAGCGCATTTTTGATCCATAAGCTTATACCATTCACAAAAAGAAGCGTAGCCAGAAAGACGAGTGAACGTACTACTTATTGTAGACTAAACGAGTTTGACGCAGCTAATCGTACTTTTTGGGTTTGGTATTATAATAAGGAAACAGCGATGTCCACACATAACTATAAATTTACTACCAACCTATCCAAGGCGCTCTTAGTGGCTGCGTGCTCGTTAGGATTTGCCGTTAGTGCCAATGCCGCGCCCGCAACTAATAGCGCAAGCATGACTAAATCTAGCCCTGTATTTTTGGGTGATGGTGGAAACTATCCGTTTTCAGAAGCGGTACGTGTCGGCGACACTTTATACATGTCTGGACAAATCGGTTTTAAAGATGGCAAATTGGTCAAAGGCGGGATCAAAGCGGAAGCAAAACAAGCTTTAGACAACATCCATGCCACGCTACTAAAATACGGCTATCAAAAGTCTGACATCGTCAAATGTATGGCGATGCTGACGGATATGGACGACTTTGATGATTTTAATAAAGTCTATAAAGCTGAATTGGCTAAGCCCTACCCTGTACGCTCTGCGTTCGGTGTCGCAGAGTTGGCCGCTGGTGCTAGCGTTGAAGTTGAGTGCATCGCTGCAAAATAGTAGCACTATTAAAAATAAGCCAAACTGGCTTTTTTCATGACGCGGTTATTGAGTCAATTGACCTAACTTTTGACTCAATAATCGTTCTGCTTTAGACAACCATACTTTATACAATCACGCTTTATACAATCATATCATCAGTGAGTGCGCTTTCTTTGGTCACTCGCAACACCTCTTCTAACGTTGTCCTGCCTGCAATGACTTTACGCAACCCATCAGCACGTATCGATGGTGTTTGCTGGCGTGCGTATTCTTCTAGCTCGTACTCAGCCGTATTACTATGAATCATCCGTCGCAAGGTATCGTCAACGGGAACGACCTCATATATCGCGGTACGACCTTTAAAACCCGATTGATTACATTTATCGCAGCCGACTGGTTTGGGTAAATTAATGGCCTCAGTTGCCAAACCTTCAACACCCAACGGTATGCCAATTTCTGTAAATAATTTTGCCTGTTCGCTATCAGCAGGCTGCCACGTGTGACAATGCGTACACAGCGTACGTACCAAACGCTGGGCGACCACACCGATGAGCGATGAGGATAATAAAAATGGCTCTACGCCCATATCTTGCAAGCGCGTCACTGCACCGATGGCAGTATTGGTGTGCAAGGTTGATAATACCAAATGCCCTGTTAACGACGCTTGTACCGCAATTTCAGCGGTCTCTAAATCGCGAATCTCACCAACCATCACCACATCGGGATCTTGGCGCAACATCGCACGCAAACTCTTGGCAAAGGTCATATCAACTTTATTATTGACTTGCGTCTGCCCAATACCATCGAGCTGAAATTCAATCGGATCTTCTGCGGTCAAGATATTACGGGTTTGATCGTTGAGGTCAGTCAATGCTGAATAGAGCGTGGTGGTTTTACCCGAACCTGTCGGCCCTGTGACCAAAATAATGCCATGGGGACGATGAATTAAGCGTTTGAGCTCGCTATAATCATTATCAGAGAGCCCCAAATAGGTCATGTTAAGACGACCCGCTTGTTTGTCCAATAATCGCATCACGACCCGCTCACCAAAGCTCGATGGCAATGTCGATACCCGCACATCCACTTCTCGTCCTGCTAAGCGCAAGCTGATACGTCCATCTTGCGGTACACGCTTCTCCGCGATATCAAGCTTTGCCATGACCTTAATACGCGAGACCAATAGCGGTGCCAACTGGCGTTTTGGGGTGATAATTTCTTTTAACTCGCCATCGACGCGAAAGCGCACAACCAGACGTTTTTCAAAGGTTTCGATATGAATATCTGAGGCGTTAAGGCGAATCGCTTCGGACAGCAACGCATTGATCAGCCGAATAATAGGCGCATCGTCTTGCTGATCCATCAAGTCTTCAGTTTCAGGCACGCTATCCGCTAAACTATCGAGGTCAGGATGATCTTCAAGCCCAGCAGCGATATGCTGTGATTCGCCCGTATTGCCTGCATAAGCGGCATTCATGCGTCTTTCAAAGTCATCCGCGCTGACGCTTTCGTAAGTCGGCACGCCACGTATGCCCTGCTGCTGTAAAAAACGCACCGCCTCATTAATCGCTGACAACGGCGTGGCTTTGGTCAGCACTAAAGTCGGTGGCAGTTCAGGATCAATAGCAAGAATGACCAAGAGTTGATGGCGTTTGGCAAAACTGTACGGCAGTTGCATCATATAGTCGACCTGATAAATAGACATAACGTCAGAAATAAGAGCCTTTTCATGCTTCACAAAGGCATTGTGCACCTAATTGACTAAACCAAAAAAGACTGCAAGTAAGCGCGCATGAGTTTGTTATAATAGCATTTTGTTTTGAGCGAGTAGCATTTTATGTGGCTGGCTTATTCGCTAACCGCTTTATACTCAATAAGACTACCATGTGATTTCTTATTTTGCTGACAATGCGTTACTATTAGTTAGTCAGTAATTAGTTAGTCAGTAATTAGCCAGTCAGTCAGTAATCACCATCTACGAGTTGACGGCTATTAATTAATAACTAGTGATTAACACTCGCTTCTTAACGGCTTACATTGTTAACGCTATTTTTTCTGTCCAACCCTGCACCCTCGCTATTAGGATTCTCAGTTATGTCACAGGCTTCCACTGCTACCATCCCTATGCCACTTTCCCAAGACACCTTCACTGTCGGTAGTCGTACATTTTCGTCGCGACTGTTGGTCGGTACAGGCAAATATAAAGATATGACTGAGACAGGGGCTGCCATTGGTGCCTCAGAAGCAGAAATTGTCACTGTCGCCATTCGCCGCACCAATATCGGTCAGAATAGTGACGAGCCCAACTTGCTTGATGTGATCTCCCCTGATAAATACACCATTTTGCCCAACACTGCGGGCTGTTTTGACGCTGAAACCGCGATTCGTACTTGCAAGCTTGCTCGCGAATTATTGGGTGGACACAATCTGGTTAAGCTGGAAGTCTTGGGTGATGAAAAAACCCTTTATCCTAATATCATGGAAACTTTAAAAGCCGCAAAAGTGCTGATTGATGATGGCTTTGAGGTCATGGTTTATACCTCAGACGATCCAATTGTCGCGCAAGAGCTTGAAAGCATGGGCTGCGTGGCAATCATGCCGCTTGGTAGCTTGATTGGCTCGGGTCTTGGTTTGCTCAATCGCCACACCCTTAGCCTCATTATCGAAAATGCAAAAGTGCCCGTGTTGGTTGATGCCGGTGTCGGCACGGCTTCTGATGCAGCGATTGCTATGGAGCTTGGCTGCGATGGCGTGTTGATGAACTCAGCGATTGCCAATGCTCAAAACCCAATGATGATGGCTCATGCGATGAAGCACGCTGTGTGGGCAGGACGTCAGGCTTTCTTAGCTGGTCGCATGCCGATGCGCAAAATGGCCACTGCCAGCTCACCGCAAACAGGCTATTTTTTCCAGTAGCTGTCGGCTGGGTTGCTGGTTGGCATAGCGTTTTTAATACATATTTTTAATGAAAAATCAGTGATAAACTAATAAGATAGAAACCACATAACGCTGATGGGTGCCGTGACATCTTATTAAATCATGGTTTTAGTAGCCATCCAAATAGCCACTTATTGATGATGGTTAGTCCACAATAGTATCGATACAATAAGACTGAGTGTAAGCGATACCTTACTTAGTATGGCTTACGAGGTTGTCGCTGTAGCGATTTTATAATGGGCAGACCATATATTTTTTATTGAAAACTTATCGCCATAAAAGGATTTATTATGCGACTACTCACCGCTGTTGACCAGTTATTCTTACTTCTTGAGTCGCGTAAACAACCCATGCACGTGGGAGGATTGTTCTTATTCGAGTTACCACAGGATGGGCAAAATGAGGATGGTGACTTTGTCAATCAGCTCGTGCAGCAGATGCAAACCGCCACGGTACCGCCAAGCTTTCCCTTTAACCAAGTGCTCGACAGACTGGTGTTTTGGAAAGAAGATGAAGAGTTCGATGTGGAGCATCATTTCCGCCATGTCGCGCTGCCCAAGCCTGGTCGTGTTCGTGAACTGCTTATGTATATCTCGAAAGAGCATAGCCGTTTGCTAGATCGCGCCATGCCTTTGTGGGAATGTCATATTATCGAAGGTATTTTGCCTGAATCCGAGGGTAGACCTGAACGTTTTGCCTTGTATTTCAAGATTCATCATTCATTAGTCGATGGTGTTGCAGCCATGCGTCTGGTCGAAAAATCCTTATCACAGTCCCCCACTGAGCCTGTCAGTTTACCGATATGGTCATTGATAGCGCGTCATCGTAAGTCAGTGGATAAGTTATTACCCGCTGACCGCTCTATAACCAGTATCTTAAAAGAGCAATTATCTACCATCAAGCCCGTCTTTACCGAACTGCTCGACAACTTTAAGCATGGTGATGATGAAGGTTATGTCGGTACCTTTGATGCACCCATGAGTATTCTCAACCAACGTATCTCAGCCTCACGGCGCATTGCCGCTCAGTCTTACGATATGCAGCGCTTTCGTGTCATCGCTGATGCATTTGAAGTTAATGTCAATGATGTGGTGTTGGCTGTCTGTGCAGGCGCGCTGCGTCGCTACTTGCTCTCCATGAATGCCTTGCCGACTAAGCCATTGATCGGCTTTGTACCGATGTCTTTACGCTGCGATGAAAGTGCATCGGGCAATCAGATTTCATTTTTGATGGCAAATCTGGGCACGCACTTAGACGACCCAGCCAAGCGTCTACAATTGATTTATAAGAGTATGAATAGTGGTAAACGTCGCTTTAGACGTATGAACAAAGCGCAAATTATCAACTATAGCGCGATCGCTTATGCGTGGGAAGGTATCAACGTACTGACGGGTTTATTCCCTAGAAAGCAGGCGTTTAACCTCATTATCTCAAATGTGCCAGGTTCTAAAAAACCATTATATTGGAATGGCGCACCGTTAAAAGCGCTATATCCAGCCTCCATTATCGTTGATGGACAAGCGCTGAATATCACGCTTTCTAGCTATCAAGATAAAATCGAATTTTGTATTACTGCTTGTAGTAAGCTGCTACCGCACGTTCAAGACATGCTAGGGTTACTTGAAGAAGAGCTAATCTTATTAGAAGGTATTAGCGAGGCCAAGACTGTAGCGGCAAATTAATAAAGTATTTCAGCAATAAAATACCTAAGCTATTACGCAATAAAAAAGCTGGCACCATTATGGCGCCAGCTTTTTTTATGTCGAAAACTTGAAGGCTAGGAATACAATATTACTGACTCATCATTTGAGCACATATCACGCCATCACAAGTTTATCGATGATTTACTATACCGCGTCACCCCATATCGGGACAACCACTTGCATCAGTGGTTTTAGCAGCTTAATGTTGCACGCAAAGATAGAGCCTGAAGTCATTGAGTCGTGTGCACCAGTATGATCGACGACCACACCACGTGCCTCAGTGACGATAAGCTCACCAGCAGCGATGTCCCACGGCTTGATAGACATCTCAAAATAACCATCGAAACGACCAGCGGCCACATAGCATAAATCAAGTGCCGCTGAGCCTAAACGACGAATTTGACCGCCCGCTTCAGAGACTTTCTGTAGGCTTTCAAAATGCTCTTTCGCATAAGAGACAATCTCACCATTGCGCTTACGCTCAAGCGGATGACCCGTAGTAAATAGGCCACCGTCAAGCGTTTTGCGTTCGCTCACTTGCATACGGCGATTGTTCAAGCGCGCGCCTTTACCGCGGCTAGCAGAGAACATCTCATCACGGACTGGATCATAGACCACGCCATGTTGGGTGACACCTTTATGCTGTACAGCAATCGATACGCAGAACTGCGGCACACCATGGACGAAGTTTTTGGTGCCATCTAGCGGATCAATAATCCAGCACCAGTCAGCGTCTTCGCCGCGACCTTCTTGCATACCAAACTCTTCACCCAAAAACGAATGGTTTGGATAGCTGGCCTTTAGCGTCTCAATCGTCAGCTCTTCACTGAAACGATCAATACGTGTGACCAATCCATCAAGTCCTTTTGACTCGATGTCCAATTCGATTTTGTGGCGGTTTTGATGCGCATATAAAATCTCTTTACCAACTTTTTCAGCAGTACGTGCTGCGATGACGACCATGGGTTCCATAAATAACCTATTTGCTTGATGAATGAATATAAAAATAAGACTAACTTTGTGCCCACAACATGCCAATTAGACTAGCCGCATCACACCACATCTATGCGATTTAAAAACGTGTCTTTTATAAATAAAAACTTATAAACGACAACCGCATTATACTAAAATTGTTCGATAAAAACGAAAAAACCATTACGCTCACAAAACCAACCATTATTTTGGTGGTCGTCACGAACTGCGCAAGTTGTAAAAAAGTCAGCACCCACGGCTAAGTAGGCGTTATATCTATTGATCAAGCTATCTGTTTTTTTACTTAAACAGGTAGCTATCAAAACATTTTACGATAATAAGTTTTGTAGTTGGTCAACCACGCCTTGGACATCTAAACCACAATCAGCCCATTGCTCAGCTTGTGAACCATGCGCGATAAAGCGATCAGCGATGCCAATATTACAGACAGCCGGACGACTATTTTTGAAGGCTAGCGATTCGTTAAGCAAATACTCATTGACCGCACTACCCGCGCCGCCCATCGTCATATGCTCTTCTAAGGTCGCGATATGCGTGATACCTTGCTCAATTAAGGTTTCGAGCAACTCAGTATCTAACGGCTTCACCCAGCGCATATTGACCACATGCACCTGACAGTCTGGTTCTGAATGTAGTTCTGTATCATCATTGGTGATAGCTTGTGCTGCTTGCTGAGCCGTCGCAACCATCGTGCCAAATGCCAATAGCGCCAGTTTATTAGGCGCATTTTCGTTACCTAATACCGCCTCTACCACTGCTTCGCCGATGTTATAAGTTTGTGCTGGCTGAGTAATAATAGCCCCAGTACCGACACCGCGCGGATAGCGTACGGCTGTACAACCTTGGTACTCATAACAGGTATTGAGCAAATGGTAGCATTCGTTCTCGTCTTTTGGCGCAGCAATCACCATGCTGGGCACGCAGCGTAAAAAGGCAAAATCAAAGACGCCTGCATGAGTAGCGCCATCTTCACCAACCAGACCCGCGCGATCGATAGCAAAGGTCACATCAAGGTTTTGCAACGCCACATCATGAATCAGCTGATCGTAACCACGTTGCAAGAACGTCGAATAAATCGCCACGATAGGTTTAACGCCTTGGGTCGCCATACCAGCGGCCAACGTCACCGCATGTTGTTCAGCGATAGCAACATCAAAAAAACGCGTTGGGAAATGATGAGCAAAGTCGATCATCCCCGAGCCTTCTTCCATAGCAGGCGTAATAGCCAGCAACTTATCGTCTGCCGCCGCTTTATCACATAAGAACTGGCCGAATACTTGCGAGTACTTTAAAGCAGGCCTAGTTTTTGGAATGTCAGTTTTTGGAATGCTAATTTCTGGAATATTAGTTGCTGAAACTTTGTCTTCTGTAGGTTTTGCTTTATCATCTTCGACAGGCAATTTACCGATAGCATGATAGCCAACTGGATCTAATTCAGCTGGCGCAAAACCCTTGCCTTTAGTGGTATAAATATGGACTAACACCGGACCCTTTACTTGCTTGGCAAGCGACAATACTCGTAGCAGCTCAGGCACATTATGTCCATCAAAGGGACCAAAATAGGTAAAACCAATCGCTTTGAATAAGTTGTCTTCTAGCTGCGGCACATCGCGCATTTCTTTATGGCGTTTACGGCGGTCAAACGCTTGCATATCAGGGCGCTGGCATAGCACTGGCTCGCCTGCATCAGAGATATCAACTTGATAGCCTGATTCCCACAGCATGGCTAAATGCCGTGAAAAGCCACCGATAGAGCAAGATATCGACATATCGTTGTCATTTAAAATAACCAACAGATCAGCATCTTGTTGCACCGCGTCGTTCATGGCTTCAAACGCCATACCACCGGTCATCGCACCGTCACCAATAATACAAGCCACGGTTTGCGCGCGGCCTTGGTAACGCAGCGCCAGACTCATGCCTAGACCAGCTGAAATGGAAGTCGATGAATGCCCAACGCCGAACGTATCGTAAGCTGACTCAGCACGCTCAGGAAAAGCGGTCAAACCGTCTTTAGAACGAATCGTTCCGAGCTTATCGCGGCGACCTGTCAGTACTTTATGCGCATAAGCTTGGTGACCCACATCCCAAACGATCTGATCTTGCGGCGCATCTAAGAGGTAATGCAGCGCAATCGTCAGCTCAACCACCCCCAGATTTGCACCGAAATGTCCGCCACTCTGACCCGCTGAATACAATAAAAAAAGCCGCAATTCATCAGCCAAATTAATAAGCTGCGCGGTAGTAAATTTTTTCAGATCAGAGGGCGTATTGATCGCATCGAGTAGCGGTGTATGAGGACGCACACGTGGAATCACTGCATACGTCTGTTGCAGACTGGATAGCTTAGCAGCAGACTCCATGGCTGACGCAGATACTGACTGAGACTGTGGGGAATAAGGTGACTGCTGCATAAACCGTACGATACCTACCAATCTGCTGACAAGGGATTACCCTAGAATATTACTATGGTTATCAATAACTAAGTGGCGTTAATAATAGTGACGTTAATAATAGCAATAATCACGACACCATGATGGATGTCATTGACTATAAAATTACTGATAGCGCTCATCGCTTATATAATGACGCATAGCAATAAGTACGCCGCCATAATAGACGACGATGGTCTTAACGCTGTGACACCAAGTATTGCTATTATGCCTCATCGTCTGGCATCAATATCAGACGTTAGTGACGACATAGTAATGTAAGGGCAAAGACTTGTCACTGTATCCGTTAAAATAGTATGGCATAATAGCATTATTTTTTAATTGTCGCTTTAATCATCGTGCGTCGTCTGTGAACTTTGTGTGTTTTTATAATAAGCGCTATAAACACGTTGTCTTCACGAACCGGTTATACTGATAACCTCTTAACCATAATAATATGGCTATGCCAAAATCCGCTACCGCCTCGATGATCGGCTCATGTAGGACATTAATGTCATATCAATTTATCACCAGCGCCACACTACCTACTCGTCACGGCGAGTTTGATATCCATATCTTTGAAAATGAAGACGGTCAAGAGCATGTGATGCTGACGGTCGGTCTGTCTGTGGTGGAGCAAAATAAAGACGCTGTCGATGTCTTGACGCAAAAGCAGGACACGCTAGCAGAACGACCTATTCCATTGGTACGTATTCACTCTGAATGCTTGACTGGTGATGCATTTAGTTCATTGAAGTGTGACTGTGGCCCCCAGCTTAATACAGCGATGCAAGCGATACAAGAAACCGGTTACGGGGCAATTCTTTACCTGCGCCAAGAAGGTCGCGGCATTGGGCTGACCAATAAGATCCGTGCCTATGCGCTGCAAGATCAAGGGCATGATACCTTAGATGCCAATCTGATGTTAGGCTTGCCTGCTGACGCGCGCGTTTATGATATGTGCAGCCCGATGCTCGCCCATGTGGGCGTTGATGCAGTGAGACTGATCACTAATAATCCAGACAAAGTTGCTTATTTGACTGCCCATGGTATCGATGTCGTGGAGCGCGTACCATTGGTCGTTGGCGTTAACGACATGAATGCAGACTATCTAGCCACCAAGCGTGATCGTATGGGACATTTACTCGATAAAGAATTCAATACCGCAATACACCTGAATAAATAGATATTTTTATGAACAATCAAAATTTAGACAACAATGCAAACCCCTTAACTACAGACTCTGCAAACCTGGAATCGAAGAACCTAGAATCGAAAAAACCGGAATCGAAGAAAACAGTCACTCCGACCAGCGATGATATCACGCGCGTGCGTGCGTTTTTAGTCGATTTGCAAGCGCGTATTTGCCAAGCGTTAGAAGCACAAGAGCGCGACGGTGGAGGTACTGCAACTTTTGTTCCCGACGATTGGGAGCGTCCTGAAGGCGGCGGTGGTAGGTCGTGTGTATTGGCAGACGGTGAGGTGATTGAAAAAGCGGGCGTCATGTTTAGCCATATTCATGTCCATAACTTGCCCGCCTCAGCCACCGCGCGTCACCCCGATATTGCAGGTCGCAAAGCACAAGCCATGGGTGTGTCATTGGTTGTTCATCCCAAAAACCCCAACGTCCCTACCAGTCATGCCAACGTACGCTTGTTCATCGCCGAAGCCGAGGGCGAAGCACCTATCTGGTGGTTTGGTGGTGGGTTTGATTTAACCCCGTTCTATCCAGTATTAGCCGACTGTGTCCATTGGCACCAAGTCTGTCACGACCTATGCGCGCCCTTTGGCGACACTGTCTACCCTGACTTTAAGCAATGGTGCGATGAGTATTTCCATCTGCGGCATCGTGATGAGCAACGCGGTATCGGTGGTCTATTCTATGATGACGTCAGTACTGAAAGTCGTGGCTGGGATTTTGAGACCTGCTTTAACTTTATGCAGGCAGTCGGCAATGGTTATCTTGACGGCATTTTACCCATTTTTGAGGCACGTAAAGAGACGCTATATACCGAAGCACAGCGCGAGTTTCAGCTCTATCGTCGTGGGCGCTATGTCGAATATAACCTTGTTTATGATCGCGGCACGCTATTTGGGCTACAAAGTAACGGACGTATTGAGTCTATCCTAGTCAGTATGCCGCCACTGGCCAGCTGGCATTATCGATTCGAGCCGGAACCTAGCACACCTGAGTTTGAGTTGACCGACTTTTACTTAAAACCGCGTGAATGGTTAGCGCTATAGGTCTTGTAAATATCACGGTATTCATACTTTTTGAGAATATTAAGAAGGTCAGCTACTATCGCTGGCCTTTTTTATTGTCCGTACTGTTTAAACCACCCACTCTCTCGTCGTTATTGTAAAAAATATGTTGTGTAACTACCATACAATCGTCAAAGCCAACCATAAGTAGCCATACCCAAGTTAAGTTATACTTATTTAAAATATTACGAGGATATAACAACTATATAATTCCCATCGCCCAGATAACCGTTACAATAGAAGGCATTCTTTATTAGCAACTCTGCTCAAAAGAATTTTAGGCAGTATTTTGTATAACTATATTTTACGACAAAGCGAGCGTTTGTAATCGCGCTTACTATTAGCCAAGTTTAAAGGAGTAAGTCATATGGCACAGGTTTATACCAATAAATCTTTCAAATCTTTGGTTAGCATTACTTTGATGGCAGCTGCACTGGGTCTAACGGCCTGTAGCACCTCAACAGAATCTAACCCTGACGTGCAAGCGCGTCAAGACACTATGAAAAACTGGGGCGATGCAATGGGCGTCATGGGTGATATGGCAAAAGCACCTGACACCTTTGATTCTGAAGTATTTAAAGAGCAAGCGGCATTCTTGGCAGAAGATTCCGCCAAGCCTTGGAGTCATTTTGAAGATCCAGAAGCGGTAGGTAATACTACTGAAGCGGTTTGGTCTAATGCGGATGAGTTCCGTGCAGAAGCCGACAACTTCCAAAAAGTCACCGCTGAGCTAAGCGCTACCGCACAAACGGCCACTAGCATGGATGATGTTAAACCAGCCTTTGGTCAAGTTGGTGCAAGCTGCAAATCATGTCATACAGATTTTAGAGCTAAAACTGAATAAATACCCGCACCCGCTGATTGATAACAAAAAAACCGCCGTATCCTTTGATATGGCGGTTTTTTTAAGGTCGTTTGAGAAATCGCTTACTTACGCAATAGATTTGGCAAGTCTATCGAACCAACAAAACTGCCTCATCAGTTCAACTACTCTGTCGCGGCTTTATTAACATCAATAGCTTGTTGCTCATTTTGTTGCTCATTGATTTTATTGACAATCGCTTTCACGGAGGGGTCACTCAAATCGATGGTACGTATCGGGAAAGGAATATTCACGCCTGCTGCATCAAGGGCCTTCTTAATTTCTACGATCACTTGATGAATAGAAGCAACTTTATTAGCCTGCGTACCATCTTCAATAAACCAGCGCACCATCAGATCCATAGACGATCCACCAAATCCCGTTGCAATCACGCTTGGCTTAGATTTAATGGAAACACTATCCACTTTATCCAACGCTTGCATAATCTCAGCTTTAGCCGCTTCGATATCATCTTCATAACCAATGCCGACCGCCACTTGTAAACGACGCTGTTTGTAGGCGGTATTGACCGTCAATGCTGAGGTATATAGGTCTGAGTTTGGGATAACGACTTGTCGACCATCATAAGTCTTGATGGTGGTTGCACGGATTTTAATATCCTCAACTGTACCCTCATATTCACCAGACACTATCTGATCGCCAATACGAAACGGCTCCGAGATGAGTAGCAAAATACCCGATAGTAAGTTTTGAAAAATATCTTTGAAAGCAAAACCAATCGCGACCGAACCAATACCGAGTGCGCCAATCAGCTTGGCAGGCGTAAATCCTGGTACGGCGATCACCATGGCAATCATAAAGCCAATAAAAATAATCAGCGCGCCGCCTACCCGTTGAAACACTTTGACCAAGTTCTGATGCCGACTACGGCTACCCAGCAATTTGTAGACGATTTTTTTGAAGACGATTGATAGAAACCAAAAAATCAGAACAACGATAATCGACGCTACAAAGTACGGAATACGCTCAACAAAGCCGATAAATATTCCATTCGCCGAATCAATAATACTTTGATAAGTAAAAACATCAGTCGTTGTCGCTGAGTTAATCGTCGCTGGATCAGCAGTAGTAGGGTTTGCCTCAGGGCTGGGCATGCAGGGATCACTCCTTAAGTTATTAAACTTTTTTATTCATCAATGCTTATATTTTTTAACTGTCTAACATTTAGCGCATCAAATCTGCTTGTACGATTTCAATCCAGTAGCCGTCGACGTCTTTGATAAAGGCGATGTTTTTCATACTACCCTCTTCTGGACGTTTTTTGAATTCGACATCATTTTTATCAAACCAAACAACGGCTTCATCTAAGCTAGGTACGCTAAAGCAAATATGACCAAAGCCTTGTGGTTCGCCATTGCCATCGTGATAGCTGAAGTCAGCCTTTGTCTCAGTACCGTAATTATGGGTCAATTCTAAAATTCCACGTTGACGGAATGCAAATATTTCTAAGTCATCACCAGCGGGCAAATTGTCCCGCTCACTCTCAGTTAACTGGGCTAAAAAGTATAAATCAAAACCCATGTCAGGGAACTTTTTTACCGCGAGCAAGGTCATACCAAGAACACCAGTATAAAACGCTAATGATTTTGCAGGGTCTTTCACGCGTAGCATCGTATGGTTAAAAGTGAAGCCAGTAGTTTGTGATGAGATTGGCTGAACGCCATCCGTGCTGACGCTGCTAGCAGGCTGGTTTATGATAGCGTCGTTATTGTTGTTAGATGAAGTAGACATAATTATCCTAATAGTTGAAGAGTTATTAATATTGAAAGACCAGAAAATCATGGTTGTCATGATTGGCTTGAAACTCTCATCATAATAAAAAATCGCGGGACTAGTGATAGGGTTTTGTAAGAGCTGATAGTCTATACAGTCAATCAATAGGGGTGTTTATATGAAATAACTCGGTGTAGCCGCACAAACCATACATCAAATAAGAGTAAGGCAGGCGCGACTTTATTAATAAAAGAATAACTATTAGCTGTCTAAAAATCGCACCTTTCCTGTCTCTAAATCATACTCTGCACCAACGACCAATAACTGACCACTGCTGGTCAAATCCTCTAACGCTCGCGAACCATGCTTGAGTTGGCTGACCGACATGCGCACGTTGGCACGTATCGAGCGATCGACCAATTCATCAGCATCGACATCTTGCCCATTGGCAGTGGCGAGCTCATGAAGGTTGTAGACGCTTGGGCGAATACGATCGACGATTGACTGTAAGTTTGGCGAATAATTTTGCTCAGGATTAATCAGCGCCTCGACGCAAGCAGTGACAGCGCCGCAATGCGAATGTCCCAAGACCACCACCAATTTTGTGCCAAACTTTTCGGCGGCAAATTCTACCGAACCAATTTGTGAAGGCGCAACCACATTACCCGCTACTCGAATGACAAACAAATCACCCAAGCCTTGATCAAATACAATCTCGACTGGTACGCGAGCATCCGAGCAACCCAAAATGATGGCCAGCGGGTCTTGATCGCTCACGAGTTCTGGACGTCGTTGCATCATTGGATCAGTGTTCGTCAGGCTATCAACGTAGCGCGCATTACCGTCTCTTAGTAGTTCGAGTGCTTCTAGACCTGTTTGTGGACGAGTATCATTAGGCATAAAGGGTCCTTGATTATCAAATGATTAGAATAATAAATCTCTGTTTTTTGACCATGGCTGGCTAGGGCGTGTCTTCATTTCAAAAATGGTGATAAAAATGAGATAAATTGCCGTCAAATAAGAAAAATAGCGCAGATAATATCGGGATATTAACCAGCTATTTGACGATGTTTGGCAAGATTTAGCCATTTTTAGCCCATTTAGATGACTATCGATTGAATTGAAGACACGCCCTAAGCATTTTGCCATACACAGCCGGCTCATTTTATTTCTTAGCCACAAAATGATTGTATAGGAATAAAAGCAGAAAAATAATAAAAAAATCGCTTTTAATCTCGCTAGGGCGTGTCTTCATTTTAAAAACGATTATAAAAATGAGATAAATTGCCGTCAAGCGAAAAAAATAGCATGGATAATCTCAGGATATTAACCAGCTATTTGACGATGTTTGGCAAAATTTTATTTTACGACAAAGTAGCATCGCTAACTTATAACGAACTGGCACTGACTTATATCCAAGGTTTGTTATAATACGCAGCAACCAAACCCTATTGATACCCATCGTTTATCCTCATACCAAACCACCTTGAAGGCAGTGCTTTAGACGTATAGCTGTACTGAGATGTTGGATGCTTAGGAACCACCCTTATGACCGAATCACCTTCAAACACGCACCAAGCTGCGCCGTCACTTGACACGGTACTACTGCAACTGACGGGTATAAAAAAAACCTATGACCAAACCGAAGTATTAAAAGACATCAATCTCGATATCAAGCATGGTGAGTTTTTGACCTTGCTTGGCCCGTCAGGCTGCGGTAAGACGACATTGCTACGCTTGATTGCCGGTTTTGAGCAGCCAAATGCTGGTGCTATCTATCTAGATGGCGTGCAGATGTCAGGCTTGCCAGCGGATAAGCGTCCGGTCAATACGGTGTTTCAGCAGTATGCCTTGTTTCCGCATATGACCGTCGCGCAAAACGTGGCTTATGGTCTTAAAATTAAAAAAGTGCCTAAAGATGAGATTAAAACGCGCGTGAGCGAGATGCTAGCAATGGTGCAATTAGAGCATCTCGCCAATCGCAAACCGCAGGATTTATCTGGTGGTCAGCAGCAGCGTGTTGCCATCGCACGGGCGGTCATTAATCGTCCTAAATTATTGTTACTTGATGAGCCACTATCGGCGCTCGACCACAAGTTGCGTTTGCAAATGCAGTCTGAGCTTAAACGGCTACAGCGTGAGCTGGGCATTACTTTTGTCTTCGTCACCCATGACCAAGAAGAAGCACTATCGATGTCAGACCGTATTGCGGTGATGAAAGACGGCACCTTTCAGCAAATCGGCACACCTATCGAGATTTATGAAACGCCCGCGAATTTATTTACTGCCAAATTTATCGGTGAGACCAATCTATTCAAAGCAGAAGTCAAAGGCGTCTACGCTGACCAGCCAGATCGTGATGGCAAAGTCACCAACGGACGTATCGAAGTCGAAGTCTGTGAGGCACAAGCGCAAGACGGCCCAACGACGTTACGTAATTTACGTCGTCCTGATTTTGCCAATGATGTGCAAGTAGGCGACATCGTCAATTTACTACTGCGGCCTGAAGATTTGCGAATTTATGATCCTAATGATGATGTCCATACTGGACTGTTTGGCCGAGTGATTGAAAGTAACTATAAAGGCAGCACTTTAGACTCTATTATTGAATTGGCAAACGGTCATATTATCAAGGCTTCTGAATTCTTTGATGAAGATGATCCAAGCTTTGATTATAAATTGAATGAAGCGGTCAAGGTCTCATGGGTTGATGGCTGGGAATGGGTGCTACCAGATGACAATTCACTTGATCCCTCAATTGACCATTCAACCGCCAACTCAAGCGAACATCAAGGCATGTCTGTGCAAAAGGATGTCAGCTAATGGCACGTACTAGCCGTTTCAATTTGGGCAGCAAAAGTCCTTTTCGTACCGCAACGCTGTGGTTGATTTGGGGTTGGTTGCTTATTTTTGCCTTATTACCCAATATTCTAGTCATCGCTGTTAGCTTTTTGACCCGTGATAGCAGCGCTTTTATCAGCTTGCCAGTCAGCATCGACAGCTATGTACGCATAATTGATCCGTTGTATTTTGAGGTATTTGTCCATTCATTATGGATGGCAAGTATCACCACGGTTATCTGCTTGCTGCTTGGTTATCCTTTTGCGTGGCTGGTCTCTAAAGCCAAAACTCGCTGGCAGCCGCTGCTCATGATGCTATTGATATTGCCGTTTTGGACGAACTCTCTAGTACGCACTTATGCCCTCAAGTTATTGTTTGCTAATAATGGTTTGATTAATAAATTCTTGCTAGCGATAGGTGTGATTGATACTCCTATTGATATTTTATACACGCAAGGCGCGGTCATAGCGGGACTGACCTATTTGTTATTTCCTTTTATGGTATTGCCGTTGTATGCGGTCTTTACTGACTTGCGCAATGACATGCTACTCGCGTCGCAAGATTTGGGTGCATCGAGAAGGCAGACCTTTTGGCATGTGGTGCTACCACTCACAACACCAGGGATTATCTCTGGGGTACTGTTGGTGTTATTACCAGCGATGGGTATGTTCTATGTGGCCGATATTTTAGGCGGCTCGCGCAACTTACTGGTCGGTAATATTATCAAAAACCAGTTTTTGGATGCGCGTGACTGGCCCTTTGGTGCAGCGGCAAGCGTATTATTGACACTGGCGATGGCGGTATTATTACTCGCCTATCGTGCCAGTAGTCGCCGCATTGGCAAGACTGACTTTAATGAGGTGGCCTAATGTCTTCTAGTTCACCAACCAAAAAAACTCGTACGCTTAAGATTGGCAGTATCGCCGCCAAAGGCTATCTCGGGCTGATTTATGCCTTGCTATATCTGCCCATTATCGTCCTAGTGGTGATGTCTTTTAACAAGTCAAAAATCGGCTACAACTGGGATGGCTTTAGCTTAAAGTGGTATGAATCGCTATTTAATAACCAAGCCATGCTCAATGCTTTTTGGCATTCTATTGTATTGGGCTTGGTTGCCGCGACTGTCTCGACTTTGATAGGAACGCTCACTGCGCTAGCCTTACATCGCTATAATTTTCGCGGTAAGGGCTTATTAAATGGGTTGTTATTTGTGCTGATGATGTCACCTGAGATTGTACTCGCTATCTCATTATTAGCATTGTTCCTACTAATCGGTTTGCAGTTGGGCTTTGTCTCACTGCTATTGGCGCACATTACTTTTTGCCTACCCTTTGTTGTCATTACTGTCTTTGCACGCTTAAGTAGCTTGGATGAGCGCTTGATGGAAGCGGCGCGCGACTTGGGCGCCAATGAATCAACCATGGTACGTACCGTGCTGATTCCCGTTATTTTGCCAGCAGTAATGGCAGGTTGGTTGCTCGCCTTTACCTTATCGCTAGATGACGTCGTGGTTTCAACCTTTGTCACGGGCCCTAGCTATGAAATATTACCACTACGAATTTACTCGATGGTACGGGTAGGACTCAAGCCGGAAGTTAATGCTATTGGTACACTATTATTAGTCGCTTCCTTAATATTGGTCATTATCTCACAGCTACTGTTACGCAAGCGCTAGCTGTCCATGGCCTATTAATCATACGCTATGAATGAAAGTCAGCAACATATGTACTATAATGAATTTTTCTCAACTTAGCAGGCAGGTTGTCTTATGCTAGAGCTCCGCCATCTTAATACGTTAACTGCATTACGAGCGCATGGTTCACTTGCTGCGGCTGCCGATGAGCTGCACGTGACAGCTTCTGCGGTCTCGCATCAGCTAAAAGAGCTAGAGAATTATTACGATATTAGCTTGGTCAATCGCCGCACGCGTCCGCTGACTTTTACGCCAGCTGGCAAGACGGTATTGGCATTGGCAGACAGCATTATGCCGCAGGTTACCCGTACCAAATCTAATCTGAAACGCTTGGCACACGGTCAAGCAGGTAGATTACGCCTAGCATCCGAGTGTCACAGCTGCTTTGATTGGCTAATGCCGATACTTAATCATTATCGCCGCGAATGGTCGGATGTCGAGCTAGATTTTGCGACAGGGTTTGAGCCTGAGCCGCATCATTTATTAATAGAAGGTGATATTGATCTACTCATTACCACCAGTGATTTACCGATAGAGGGCATCAGCTATCAGCCGTTGTTTGAGTATGAGAGTCGCTTGGTGCTATCACCAACGCATGATTTGGCGGTGCGGAAGCTTATTGAGCCGACTGATTTGACTGAAGAGACCTTGATTGCCTATCCGGTAGAGGCCAAGCGTCTCGATATCATTGCCAATTTTATGACGCCAGCTCAGGTCAGTTTTGATAGTATTCGTACGACAGAGCTGACTGCGATGCTGATTCAGCTGGTTGCTAGTGAACGCGGTGTGGCGGCCTTACCTGATTGGGTCGTTGCTGAATATGAGAAAAAAGGTTGGGTCGTCTCGCGACCGCTGGGTGATGGTGTGCATTGCCAGCTGTATGCAGCGACACGCACGTCAAGCCAAGATACCGCTTATATGCAAGGGTTTGCGAGTTTGCTACAAGGAATAGTAAAGCCGGTTTAATATTTCGCTATTTACTAAATTATTCCAGTTAAGAAATATCGTCCGCTCTCTTACGTTATGACGAGCATTATGGTAAATGACGGTTCCCTAGTGAGGACTTGAAGCTTCGGTTTTAGGTTAGTGGTATCAACGTTTTAACTTGCTGAGATAGTCACAGTGTACTTCATGGTGTACTTACTGAGCCTAGCTCGATGGTTTTTTGATTACTCCTTTGTAGTGGCATAATACACTTTACTTTAAAGCCTTAAGGCATTGGGAGACTTTATGAAAGTTAAGTTAAGAGATATTGATGAATGTGATGAGTTTTATAGAAAACTTATTGGAAATGTTCGTCTTAGTCACGAAAAAGTATATGAGGTTATAGAGATTCAAAGGACATCTTATCGTATCGAAAACGATGAAGGAGAACCAGGATTATGTGATAAACGTATCTTTAAAATTCTAGACCCCAGTATCCCTAAAGATTACATATATCAATTTAACTTTGATGATAGTGATGAAACTCATGAGGATGAAGAAGGTTTTATATGGAGAAATTTTGAAGAAGAATACAACATAACTCCAAAATGCTTTGCTCAAAGAGCTTTTTTCGATTTCTATTTTGATAAACATGCAGAGCAAGTTGCTATTTATAATGAATACATAAAAAGAAGAAAGGCGTCAAATATTAATAAAATTTTTTAGTTTTAAATAGCTATACCCTATCGGAACCACCTAAAAGGTGCCAAAAACCAATTAATAGATCACTTAAAATAGACTGCAATAAAAGAACTACTCAAATCAGACCATTAAGTGAGTAATATCTATCGAAGGTTACAAAATCAGCTTAAACAAATAAAAGCCAAGCGCCGTTGCCAATAATGTCAGTCCCACATGTAAACCGATGAGCGCTAATCCTGCCAGCAAACGGCCGTCATTAATAAAGGTGAAGACCTCCGCGCTAAAAGTGCTAAACGTTGTCAGCCCACCCAAAAAACCAGTGATTACGAACAGCCTAACATTGTCAGACAAGCCGCTACCCATCCGCCCGAACCACACTAGAGCGAGCCCTATTAACAAGCCGCCCAACACATTAGCGCCCAACGTACCTAGTGGTATCCAATGATGCAGCGGATTAAAGCGCGCAAGCCAGCCTCGCAAACACGCGCCCAGTGCGGCGCCTAAACCAATCGCAATCCACTGCATAGATCATCCTTAGGTTTAATAAAGGTTAACGAATAGCGTATTGAGAAAGTCACCTTTAAACCGCTGGTAGCTCTGTCATCGGCCAACGCGGCACGCAGCTCACCGCCAAATCATCTGATTGACCTGCTTGCAGGCGCTCGTAACCGGCATAAGCAATCATCGCACCATTGTCCGTACATAATGCTGGCGGTGCATAATGGACAGTTGCGTTTATTTTGGCTAGCTCAGCTTCTAACGTCTCGCGCAAATGGGTATTGGCACTGACACCACCCGCAATCACCAAACGGCTCATCTCTGCTTGCTTGAGCGCTTTGATGGATTTTTTCACCAGTGTATCAACCATCGCGTGTTGGAAACTGGCAGCGATATCCGCGCGAACTTGTGGGTCGCTGTCCGAACCATTACCCGAACCACCTGACAGTGGCGTGTCTTTTATAAGGTTATGCACGGCCGTTTTCATACCGCTAAAGGAAAAATCCAAACCACGATGTAACATCGGTCTTGGTAAACTGTAAGCATTTGGGTTGCCAGTCTCTGCCAGTTTGGCAATATTGGGACCACCAGGATAAGGTAAGCCCAACATTTTGGCGGCTTTGTCAAAGCACTCACCTGCCGCATCATCTATCGATTCGCCCAATATCTCATACTGACCCACACCACGTGCGGCGATAAGCAAAGTATGCCCACCAGACACTAACAGCGAGACAAAAGGAAAAGCTGGAGGGTTTGCACCCATGAACGGTGCCAACAGATGACCTTCCATATGATGGATACCAATCGCAGGAATGTCTAAGCCATACGCCAAACTGCGTCCAAACAATGCACCCGTCATTAAAGCGCCAATAAGCCCGGGGCCTTTGGTATAAGCAATCGCGTCAATCTCGCTTTTCTTGACGTCGCACTGCTCAAGCAATTCATTAAGCAAAGGCACCAGCTTGCGAATATGATCACGGCTGGCAAGCTCAGGTACAACGCCGCCGTAGAGTGCATGCAGCTCTATCTGTGAATACAATACCTGTCCAACCAGACCTTGATTGTCACTGTTCATTTGCTCACTATCAAAAATCGCCAGTCCCGTCTCATCACAAGAGGTCTCTAAACCCAATACCTTCATACTTTTGCCTTTATACCTTTGTTTTCGAGCTGCTTTTTGCCGTTTTTTTATCTTACATCACTTTAGGAATTTGAATAGCGAATAAAATAAGCCAAATACTATTTCTAGTTCAACAAATGATTTTCGCACAGTCAGTCATATTCGTTAAGGTTGATATCAATAAAAAACGGGCATAAAAAAACCGCCATTGTCAGTCACAATGACGGTCAGTTTAACAAATTTCAATGGCTAATATATTCTATTCAGCCTTATCAGCTCACAGATGCTAGCATATAATCAACCGCTGCATGCACTTGCGCTTCAGTGACGCCATTTACCGCTTGCGCTGGCATCTTATTAAAGCCTTTAGCGGAGTGACTATACAGCGTTTCTTTATCCTTGGTCAGACGAGCCGCCCAAGCCGCCGTATCGCCATATTTTGGCGCATTGAGCAAACCAGCAGCATGACAAACCTGACAGTTTGACTCATACAGTTTAGCACCAGCATCAGCAGCCAGCACTTCAGGCTCAGCAACAGTTTCAGGTGCTACCGCTTCTTCAACCATCATGTCGGTAGACTCTGTTTCTGCTTCAATCACAGGCTCAGGCGTCGTGATTTCAGGTTCTGCTACGACTGTTTCTTCAACGGCAGTATTAGCAGGTTCATTGGCTGCTATAGTCTCTTCAGTGGCCGTGTTATCGCCACTACAAGCACTCACTGCAAATATCACGCTCATACTGATTACAGACAATCTCAGTTTCTTCATATACGACTGTATATCAATCATGGTTTTACCCTTACTTAATAAGTCTGTAATCGGTTAATAATGCATTATATAAGCTCAAAATACTTGTCTATACTACTAATGAGTGTCTAAGAGTTCGTTCAGCACTAACTTATTCAGCAGTGGTTGCCGCTGCGTCTTCAGTAGCCATATCAGTGCTGTCAGTAGTCGGAGCAGCTGCTGTATCAGCACTATCGGTAGCCGTTGCTTCTGCCATATCAGTGTCAGCCATACCGGCTTCAGCAGTAGTAGCACCATCGACTGCCGTACCATCTGCAGTCATATCCGCAGCTGGCATCGGGGCGGTTTCTGGAAACTCCATTTCTTCAGCAGGTGGGCCATTTTTGATCGCAAGTGCCGCTGCTTCATCAACGCGATCTTTTGCATACACTTCATGCTCTTTTTCGCCACCACAAGCGCTTACGCTCGCACCCAAAGCAACGATAAACGCTGTGCTCAACACCGTACTTAATACTGTTTTTTTCATGCCAACATCCTCAATAAAATACACATAAAACGGTTCATATGCTTACTAGGGTCTATTTGATATTCAAACGTGGTGCTGGCAGTCACTATTTTTTAGACAATATGCAGTGAAATTGTTGAAGCCTAGTCATTCTAGGTTAAACCATTTCGCCATATATTGGCAAAAAAGAGTACTGCCCTCCACTCGAGCACAGCTCTTGCCTTGCGAACGGGCAAAGCAGTGCTTTGCTCTATCCGTTCTCAAGGCTGATGCTAAAATTACCCCAACCGTTGTTGAAAACCTAGCTAAGGTCTCGACATTATCGTCGGTTTTCGCCTAGTTTGAGTTAACTTTAGCCATCAGCAGCCCTAATATTTGAATATCAAACAGACCCTATAATATGGAAATTATCATAGCATAAACTCCAACCAAACCGTTATAGACTGTAGGGACTTTTTATTCACGGTAAATTTTGTGCCCTGACTCAATCTAAAGCAAGACAGTTGCGCCTAAATACTCATTTAAGCAAATAACATATAGACAATAAACCATTAAAATCGTTGACTTTGTTGGTATTTTTTATTAAAATACCTGCCCTTGTGCTAATGCGCAAGAATTGTCCTAGTTTGAGCTGATGCCTGTAATCTTGAGATATTACGGCTAAATACTAATACACAGCCAGACTAATGCCCTTATATCTCATCCTAATCGAGGAGTCTTCATGCCTGCAGTTAAGGTTAAAGAAAACGAACCAGTAGATATCGCTATCCGTCGTTTCAAACGTGCTTGTGAAAAAGCTGGCGTATTATCAGACGTACGTAAGCGTGAGTTTTATGAAAAACCAACGCAAGTACGCAAGCGCAAAAAAGCAGCTGCCGTAAAGCGTTATAAAAAGAAATTACAACGCGAAACTATTCGTACCACTCGTATGTACTAATCAGTAATCTGATTTAGTTACGTACAAGCGCTACACTAACGCCACTGTTATCCATTGATATCAGTGGCGTTTTTTATGCTACAATTTTTGTTATTACTGCTGATACGTTTTTTATCAAAGACACTTTTTTTATTAAAGCCACTTTTTTATTAAAGCCCCGATCAGCAGGTTTTGCTCTAAAAACCTAGCAAATAACATATGATAAATAGCATTTAACAGATAAATAAGGATGATAGCAGTGAGCCAACTTAAACAGACTTTATCAGACAATATCAAAGTTTCCATGAAAGCTCGTGAGCTTGAGCGCGTTAAGGTATTACGTAACGTACAATCAGTCATCAAGCAAATTGAACTTGATCGTCAAATAGAGCTCGATGATGCAGGCGTACTCGAAGTTTTACAAAAGCAGCTTAAACAGCGCCAAGAATCGCTCGGTATCTTTACCGAAAACGACCGTGATGACTTGGCAACCAAAGAGCAGTTCGAGATCGATATCATCAATGAGTTCATGCCACAGCAAATGAATCAAGACGAGATCATGGCATTGGTAAATGCCGAGATTGCCACGCAAGGTGCTACTTCTATGCGTGATATGGGTAGTGTGATGGGCGTGCTAAAGAACAAAACCGCTGGTCGTGCTGACCCTGCGCTCATCTCTAAGCTGGTAAAAGAAGCTTTGCAAGGTTAATATTTTTTATGGTCAACATCGTTGCTTGAGACTGATGTGCCGTAGCTGTAAATGATGAACAGATAAACACAACCGCCTAAGGCTTAAAGTCTTTGGCGGTTTTTACGTCTTTAATTTCTGCATTTATGCTCGCCAAGAGCGGACGCGCACTATTTGCTTGCGCGGTCGTTTGCATGCTTTCAGCCAATCGTTTGGCCTGCGTTAAGGAAGTAAGCGCACTTTCATAGCGCCCATTCCATAGCTGATCATGGCTGCGATAGCGCAATGCGTTGATTGTCGCGATGTTGGCTAGCTGCGGGGAGTCAGTCGTTTTGGCAATTTTCTCATTGGCAAGTTGTAAGCTTTGCCATGCGTAACGATCGCTTGGTTGCTGCTGGGTCAAAGGTTTTAACAAGGCTTGTGCTTTGGTCGGCTGATTGCTGTTCGTCAACGCTTCGGCTAAATACAAGCGCAAATCACGGCGCTCAGGGTAAACACGCTGCTGACGCTCTAATACTTCGGCGGCTTGCTGCCATTTGCCTTGTTCATTCAGCATTTGGCTATGCGTAATCGACAACAATGGCTCTAATGACTGGCGCTGCGCCGCTGGTAACACGACAAGTTCCGCCAATATGTCATTGGCATCAGTAAAGCGTTGTTGCTCGCTATACCAAGTCATCAACGCCAATTTGGCACCTAAGCTGTTTTTGGCAGCCGCTGTCAGTGTGGTCTCAGACGCATGCTTACCTGTACTTTGGACACGCCAATAAAGCAAATCAAACTGCACTTGATGACGCTGCTGCTGGCTTAATGACATGGCGGGATACTGCTGGGCGCGGCTCTGTGATTCGCTCAAACGTTCATTGCTTAAGGGATGCGAACGTACAAAACTGGGCAAAAACAGATTGGCTGTCTGATTAAGTTGGCTTTTTTGATTCATCGTGGCAAAGAATCTCGGCATCGCGCGTGGGTCATACCCAGCTTGGGTCATAATTTGCATCCCTACCCGATCGGCCTCGCGTTCGTTGTTGCGACTAAAAGCCATGCTGCTATTCATTAGTGCTGTTTGGCTGCCCATCAGTACTGCTGCTGTGGCATCACCATCGACCGCTGATGCGGCAATCGCGGCCAGCATACCGCCTATTTGCATCAGCAAGGCTTTCTTACGTTCATCAACGCCACTCTCATAATGGCGTTGGCTAATGTGCGCCACTTCATGAGCGACGACACTAGCCAATTCATCCATACTACTCGCAGCCAGTATCGTCCCTGTATTGATGCCAATGACGCCGCCTGGCACTGCAAAAGCATTAATACTGGGATTGTCGATGATCACCAAGCCCAAGGGCGCTTGCTCACGCGCTTGTGCATTGAGCCGCCACGTCATTTCTTTAACCGTTTCTTGCACCCAAGGATCATGCTCCATTTTTGCGCGACCATTGATACGTTGTAATGACCACTCGCCAAGCAGCTTATTTTGATACTGTTCCGCGAAGCTCAGTCCTTGCCCCCGCAAATTGGGTAAATCTAGCGCTTCTGACGCTGGTGTTTGCCATGAGTTGTAAGCAAATGGCACAGCAGAATTTTCGCTACTATTGGCGCCAGTTGTCAGAGCCAATAATACAGCCGATAGCCCTAGTTTGATTGCGTGAGGCATAAGCAAACGACCTGTTTTTTGTTTGGATACAAACAATATCATTTTCTGTACATCCTTAACGATGGCGCACTCATTCAATATATTGCTGCATTGTCTATAGTCGGTTCAGTATAATTTGGATACAAGGAAGGCGAGTGAAAGTACTACAAGTAGTAGACTAAGCAAGCTTGACACCGTATCCAATTTATAGAGGATTGACTATACCAAGCAGTGACTGTCTATTAGAATGATACAGATGCGCATCTTACCCACTTGATAATAACGTAATTTTGACTATACGAGCTTGTTTGTACAAGGTCAATTCTAGTCTGTATTTAGCTACCAATAACTCGGCTGTGCGTCACTATTGTGCAACATGACAATGTAATTATTGATGGTCAATTTTTGGTTTGATCATTGATAGCATTCTTAGCTGTCAGCCTTGAGTAGTCATTCTAGTGAGCCAAACATTACGATGACTATATTCAACTGCAACTGCATCGCGGCAATTTGCTATAATAACGAATGGTGGCAAAATGTCCACATTAGTGCCGTTTACTTAATAGACCCGACATATTGATAAGTTAACATTAATAAATATGGTCGATTAAATTCTCTACGGCTACCAACTCAAGTTTTAATATCTCAAGGTTTTTTATGTCTGCTGACAGTCAGTTAATTACCGCACAAAGGTCTTACTCTGTTTGTTTGTCAGCAAGTTTGCCTGATACGCAGCAGCATGTTATTAAAGAGTTATTAGACTTATTGCCTACTGGTCATACGGGTAATATTGAGTTGGACGGTACGACAGGCTCTGCTCAACCGATTCTTAACATAAAAAGTTGGGTAGACGGGCGTGGACTTGCCTGCCCGATGCCACTGTTAAAAACCAAAGTGGCACTACGCGATGTAGCAGCTGGCGAGTCATTATATGTGGTGGCAACCGACCCTAACTCAAAAGCGGATATCACCGCTTTTTGTCAGCAAAGCCAGCAAGCTAAAATGACGCCTAGTTTGGGATTAACGATGAGCGAAATGACTGACGAAGTGCCAGCTAATGGCGCTACATCACAGCGTTTCGATACAATATATCACTTCATCATTACCAAAACTGATAGCAACTAAGCGTCGCTATCCTTTACAATTACAACAATAAAGATTTTTATCTGACTGTTTGTTTATCTATTTAACCAAGGTCAAGAATATGGCTACTACCGCTAATGATGCTGCGAAAACACGTAAAAAAGATGGCGCAGCGCCTGAAAAAAACGAAGCGCGCGATGCAGCCCTAAAAGCTGCTGCTGCGCGTCCACCTTATGATGCTAGTGCATTTGAAGATACGAGCACTCGTGACTTAGTGCCAGCGATGCCGACGCATCTGTCAGCGCCTGGGGTCAATCTGGGCGCGTATATCAATACTGTGCATCAAATCCCTATTTTAACCCCGACGCAAGAGCAAGAGCTTGCCCATCGCTATTACGATGAAGGCGACGTAGAAGCCGCACGCTTGCTCGTTATGTCGCATTTGCGCTTTGTGATTCACATCGCGCGCAGTTATTCAGGCTATGGTTTACCACAAGCGGATCTCATTCAAGAAGGCAACTTGGGGTTAATGAAAGCCGTCAAGCGTTTTGATCCGAATAAAGGCGTGCGTTTGGTTTCTTTTGCAGTGCATTGGATCAAAGCGGAAATTCATGAATTTGTGATTCGTAACTGGCGCATTGTAAAAGTCGCGACCACCAAGGCGCATCGTAAGCTGTTCTTTAACTTACGCAGTCTTAAAAAGACCAATAACCAACTCACCCTTGAAGAAGCAGATGCCATCGCCAATGACTTAAATGTCACGCGTAAACAAGTGCTTGAGATGGAATCGCGTCTCACCTCTTATGATGCGTCATTTGAAGCACAATCTAGCGATGATGACGATGGCCGTTATGCGCCGCAGCTGTTCTTAGAAGATGGCATCGATCCTGCTGAGATGGTGGAAGAATCAGATTGGGAAGAAAACAACTCATCGGCATTGATTGCGGCGATGGATACCCTCGATGATCGTTCACGCGATATCGTTGAGCAGCGCTGGCTGTCTGAGCAAAAATCAACCTTGCACGAATTGGCAGCGGTTTACTCTATCTCGGCTGAGCGCGTACGCCAAATCGAAAAAAATGCTATGGATAAAATCCGTGAGGCGATGACTATCGATAGTGTCATTTTACCCAATGACATTCAGTAAATCGTCCCCTATGCGCTATTACCACCGCGCTATTGACAGGCTTGAATGATAATACGAGTTTTCGCATGGTAAATTGGATAGGTATTGCAGCGATCAATATGGCCATTGCTGTTGGCTTAGGCGCGTTTGGGGCACATGGCCTCAAAGGTATGGTCAGCACTCAGCAGCTTGAGTGGTGGCATACGGCAACACTCTATTGGTTTGTCCATGCCCTCGGTTTATTGCTGGTGGGCATACTTGTCCGCCTAAATTATACGACTCAGACGAGTGCATGGTTGCTGCAAGTTGGCGTTATTATATTCGCTGGTAGCCTATATGCGATGACATTGGGCGCACCACGTTGGTTTGGCGCAATCACACCTATTGGAGGTGTTTTGATGATTGCAGGTTGGCTGTGGCTTGCTGTCTCAGCGTTCCGCTTGAGCAATGCCGCCAGCTAAATATAGTCAAAATATTCTAAAAACGCGACGGTACTGCTGATATCAATTTTTTGTAGCCTCTGTCTACGCAGGCACAGCAAGCAAGAAAAATGGATATCAGCAGTGCGTGATGTATCGATATTACTTTTCACTGACTACAGTAAAGTGATTAACAGCTGCGAAAAAGATAGATAGTAATGATGTGACTGAACGATATGGCAAAAAAAGGAATTTTAACAATTAAGGAGTACATTTTATGAGTACCATTAGCGTTAATGGTAAACATCTACAGACCACCCATCAGACCGTGCAATTGGTTATCAATGAGCTAGGACTTAGCGAAGGTCGCTATGCGGTTGAAGTCGATGGAGATCTGATCCCAAAGAGCGAACTTGGTCAGCTACGTATCACTGAGGGGATGAATATTGAGGTGGTACAAGCAGTTGGTGGTGGCTAGCTATTCATTGGATAGCGGCCTCCAAAATACTAATTGAGCAACATCAGTAGCTACGACAAGCAAAAACTTAGTAATAACATCCTATCTTTCGTTAAATGATGACGTAATAAGCAATAAAAAAGACCTCAACGTTAGATACGTTTGAGGTCTTTTGGTGTAATGGACAAAATTCATGCTAGAGATTAGAAGGTAGTCGCTAATGGACAAAATTCATGCTATTTGAGTGTCTT
>NZ_CAJHBP010000009.1:0-139352 GCF_904846665.1 Psychrobacter sp. Pi2-51 | reverse complement strand
TATCTACTCTTTGCCATTATAATTCAAGCAACACTTAAAATAATTGGCGCTTAAAACATAATTATATAATATTTAGGAGAGATTTCATGTCAAAAGGACAAACTTTACAAGATCCGTTCTTGAACTCGCTGCGCAAAGATCGCATTCCTGTCTCTATTTTTTTAGTCAATGGTATCAAGTTGCAAGGTCAGATCGAGTCATTCGATCAGTATGTCGTATTGCTCAAAAACACAGTGAGTCAAATGGTATACAAACATGCCATCTCGACGGTTGTACCAGCACGTAATCCACGTAGCAGCACAACGACAACGACTAGTGCCCAGCCTCAAAGTGCAGCGCCAGCCGCTTATCAAGGTGGGGGTTTTGAACGTGGTAGCAACCCTGCTGGCACCGGTGGTTTTGAAGAGCGTGGTTTTGCCTCTAACCGTAGTGGCTTTAACCGTGGCGGTTTTAGCCAAGGTCAAGATCGTGGCTTTGAGCGTGGTAGCTTTGGACAGGGTCAAGAGCGCGGGTTTGAGCGTGGCGGATTTGGTCAAGACCGTGGATTTGAGCCACCAGCAGAGAATGCGAACTTTGAAAACAAGCCAAGTGACGAATCTGATGATAACAACTAAGTTGATCATAAATAACCAATCATAGATAAATAGACAAGAAGTATTTTGCCTATTTACCTATAGATAGATGCGTTATCTCGACTTGATATATTTAATCAAAACCTGCTGCTTTAGCGGGTTTTTTTTGTATAAATAGACGTATAATAACTACTTAGCATTGATATCGATTTGACGTTAGTGCTAGGTTTTGCAGGGCATTATTAATATTGCTCAGAGTATAGTAAAATATCTTATTGATTCATTATAAACATAGAGCTGATGCATGAGTAATAGCCAAAGCAATCTGACCCATGAGCAATATATTAGTACCGCTATCGAAGCGATTAACACCGAGATATCGGCGTTAGCACTACTGACAGAGCAGATAGACGACAGATTTGCGCAGGCTTGCGATATTATTTTGGCTTGTAAAGGTCGGGTAGTGGTCACTGGTATGGGTAAGTCAGGACTGATAGGGCGCAAAATCGCCGCGACTTTTGCTTCTACTGGCACGCCCGCTTTTTTTATGCATCCTGGTGAGGCTGGGCATGGCGACTTGGGCATGCTGGTGAAAGGCGATGTGTTGCTTGCCATCTCTAACTCTGGTGAGTCAGACGAGATTAAAATGCTGCTGCCAGTGGTTAAGCACTTAAATATTCCGTTGATTAGTATCAGTCGTGATAAGCGTGGCATGTTACCGCGTGCAGCTGATATTGTATTGACCCTAGGCAAATCGCAAGAGGCGTGTCCGCTGAACCTTGCACCTACCTCCAGCACCACGGCTACATTGGCGCTAGGTGATGCGTTAGCAGTGGCTTTAGTACATGCGCGTAATTTCACTTCAGAAGATTTTGCTCTATCGCATCCAGCAGGGGCGTTGGGTCGTCAACTGCTCACTCGCGTCGAAGATTTGATGCATACTAAGTCAGAAGATTTGCCACTTATCAATCAACAAGCACCATTGCAAGAGGCGCTCTTTACTATGTCTGCTGGGCGCTTAGGGATGACAGTGGTCACTGACGATAATGATAAGGTTGTTGGGGTATTTACAGACGGTGACTTACGCCGCGGTTTAGAAAAAGGCATCGATCTACAAACCCCGATGCGCGATGTGATGGTTAACGATCCACGCCGAATCAGCAAAACCATGCGGGCATCAGACGCTCTGAGTGTCATGAATGAAAATGGTATCAGTCAGCTGTTGATTATCGATGAGAAAGATCGATTAGAAGCGATTATTACGGTTCATGATTTACTACAAGCGGGTGTTAAGTAAGCATTATCTATAGTCAGGTCAATATAAAAAAGACACAGCGCGCTTGATATAAATTTTTTGTAGCCTCTGTCTTCGTAGGCACAGCAAGCAAGAAAAATTTGTACCAGTCACGCATTATAGAGCCAGAAAGTCTTTAAGAAAGGATAACTCATGCAAGACTTAATAAAAAAAGCCGGACAAGTTAAGCTATTGGTATTAGATGTTGATGGTATTTTGTCAAATGGTCAAATCATCTATGACGCCAATGGTGTTGAGACCAAAGAGTTTTCAGTGCACGATGGTGTTGGCATTAAGTCGTTAGCACGTTATGGCATTTTGACTGCTATTATTACGGGTCGTAGCAGCCCCATGGTGGATAAGCGCGCCATTGAAATAGGTGTGGATTATGTGGTGCAAGGTCGTGATGACAAGCTGATTGCCTTAAATGAGCTGCTATCTACCCTTGATCCTGCGCTCAATATCACAGCGGCTGATTGTGCTTATATGGGCGATGATTTGCCAGATATTAAGGCAATGCAAACTGTGGGATTTGCGGCAACAGTGCCCAATGCCCATGCCGAAGTAATTAAGCGCAGCGATATGGTGACTACACGTGCAGGCGGTACTGGCGCCGTACGTGAAATATGTGATCTTATCTTAAAAGGTCATGGCCATTATAAAGACTTTATCGCGCATTATACGCTTGATGAGGCACCAACTCAGGATACCTTATCGTGAATACTCGTGTTTTAATCGTTTTAGCGTTGATTATTGCTGGTATTGCTGGCTGGTTTTTTCAGCAGCAAGGAGACATATCACCGCCAGTTAGCATGGAAGCGACCGATGTTGATTATGAAGCGACTGATATTAAGGCGGTGCAAACCAATGAGCAAGGCGACACTGAATATGAGCTTACTGCTGAATCATTGACGCACAATCCGGCAACTAACGAAGATGAGATGTCAGGCATCACGATGAATTGGGAGCCCTCAGATGAGCAGCGCTATCGTATCGAAGCGGGTAGCGCTGCCATCAGTCAGCAGACTGGTGAATTGAGCTTGTCTGGTGGTTTTACCTTAGTTAGTGAAGACAAAGCCGATGGCGCATCAGATATTGAACCCATTAAAGTGACGGGCAGCACGCTCAAAGGTAACACCAAGTCAGGCCAAGTTTATAGTGATGAAATGGTCAAGATTGAGCAAGGGATGAATCGATTTGAAGCATCGAGCATGAAAGCCAATCTCGAGACTGGTGAGTATGAGTTCGGTCAAGTGGCGGTTAATTTTTCTCCTGCTGACCGTAAAGACAAGGCATTATTCTAGTTGAAATGATCTTTGCCCAAAGAGATATTCAAAACCATATAGTCAGTGAAAGTTAGTCTGACGCCCTATGGGATTGACTATAGCTAGCATGAAGTTTGCAAATCCTATCGTTTGCCCACGATAAAATCACTACAGCGTCAACCTCGCTGACCATACTCATGTATCGATTGCACTCGGTTTCCTTGTATTGATATTATTTTGGATTGACTATAACTACTAATAATAAAACGAGTAATGTTTATGAAATCTAAGTTTTTGCCTACTTTGCGCTCATTATCGACTCGCTCGATGCAAGTCTCTTCTAGCCTGCGCACGCTACCAGTCATCATGTTGCTAGCGTTACCACTATACAGTCATGCGCTGCCATCAGACGCCAATCAGCAGATTAAACTGTTGGCAGATAAAGCGACTTATAGTGAGCGTACCGGTGTCACCAGTTATTCTGGTGGTGTGGTTATTACTCAAGGTACGTTTAAGATGACCGCTGATAATATCACGGTCAATTTATCACAGGGTCGTAGTATCAACTCTGCAGTAGCGACTGGGCGACCAGCCACCATGCAGCAAGTGGTCACGCAAGAGAAAGGTCTGGCAAAAGGTCAGGCCAATAAGATCGACTACAATGCGATTACTGGTATTATTACTTTGACGGGTAATGCAAAACTGGTACAAAATGGCGCCAGTTTTGCGGGCAATGTCATTCGTTATAGCTTAAAGGCAGGTGATGTAGAAGCGACTGCCGGTGGCAACCAGCGCGTGGAGCTAGTCTTCCCACCTAGCAGCAATAATAGCCAGAGCGGCGTACGCTAAGTGATAGCAGCAATTGCGTAGCAGCACCTAAATTTCGACAACACTATGCGTAAGTTATGAGTAAATTATGAGTGATAACCAAAGTTTTGACGCTTTAGCCCCCACTAACAATGCTAAGCCTGTCGAGCGCTTGAGTATGAAAAACTTAGGTAAGCGTTATGGCAAACGTTGGGTCGTCAAAGATGTCTCATTTTCTGTTGATCAAGGTCAAGTGGTTGGCTTGTTAGGACCAAACGGTGCGGGTAAAACCACCAGTTTTTATATGGTAGTAGGTCTGGTCAACATGGACAGAGGCAGCGTCAGCTTAGGCAACATGGATTTATCCAAATACGCGATGCATGAACGCGCTCGTGCTGGCATTGGCTATTTACCGCAAGAAGCCTCAATCTTTCGTAAATTATCTATCGAAGACAATATCTTGGCTATTTTGCAAACTCGTACAGAATTGACTGCTAGTGAGCAGCGCCAAGAGCTTGAAAAATTGATTGGTGAATTCAATTTAGGACATGTGCGTAAATCTTTAGGGATGAGTGTATCAGGCGGTGAGCGTCGCCGTTGCGAGATTGCCCGTGCCTTGGCCGCTGACCCGAAGTTTATCTTGCTAGATGAGCCTTTTGCGGGCGTTGATCCTATCTCTGTTGGTGACATTAAAGACGTGATATTAACGCTAAAAAATCGTGGTATTGGCGTGTTAATCACGGATCATAATGTTCGCGATACGCTCGCTATTTGTGAAAAAGCTTATATCGTCTCAGAAGGCGCTATTATTGCTGAAGGCACAGCGTCTGATGTCTTAGATAATGAGTTGGTAAAATCTGTCTATTTAGGTAAAGATTTTCAGGTATAAACCGGTCAGTTAATCGCTGTTTTCGTTCGTTTATACTATTCATGGGTTGGCATAAAGTTTCTGCTATTTTTTATGCCAACGACCACGATTTATATCGTATTCATTATTATTTCTGCTACACAGCCTATAGTCAGGTCAATATAAAAAAGAGACAGCGTGACTGGTATAAATTTTTTGTCGCCTCTGTCTGCGCCGGCACAGCAAGCAAGAAAAATTTGTACCCGTCACGCATGATAATGTCTTGTATCCATTTTATTTAGTATCGACTATATCATCTAAGCGGCTTCTTCCTTATAAAACTATTCTTATATAAACACTTATACAAAAGCATTCTGATATTTTATGATTGATTGATTGTCTGAATAAGGCTCATACATTATGGCAAAAAATAAAAGCAGCTATGTCTGTCAACATTGCGGTGCGCATTTTGGCAAATGGGCAGGACAGTGTACGGACTGCGGGGAATGGAACAGCTTGGTTGAAGCGCCAAACGTCAGTATGCCGCATCATAATAAGAGTACTGCTAAGCCTAATGCTGGTCGTGCAGCGCCTCGTAACACAGGCAGCAGTGGCACACCTACAGGGAACTATTCTGGTACCCATAGTGCGGTCATGCCGCTTAATGCTGTCAGCGTCGGCCTAGATACGCGCTTGCCCACTGGCATTAGTGAGTTTGATCGTGTGCTCGGCGGTGGATTGGTTGCCGGATCTGTTGTACTGATAGGTGGCGACCCCGGTATTGGTAAATCCACTATCTTATTACAAACAGCGACCAATATGGCTCGTGCTGATTCGCTGGCAGGTAGTGCGCTTTACGTGACCGGTGAGGAGTCACTGGCTCAGGTTGCTATGCGTGCCAAACGTTTAGATTTGCCAGCAGACAGGCTGCGGGTATTGGCCGAAACCAACGTCGAAACTATTTGTGCGGCTTTAACTCAAGAACAGCCAGCCATCGCTATTATTGATTCTATTCAGACTATTTATACAGATGCCATCAATTCTGCGCCGGGCGGCGTCAGTCAAATTCGAGAATCTGCGGCTATTTTGACACGCTATGCCAAGCAGACGGGCACTGCGCTATTTTTAGTGGGGCATGTGACCAAAGAAGGTACGCTCGCAGGGCCACGCGTGCTTGAGCATATGGTTGATACGGTATTGTATTTTGAGGGACAGTCGGACTCCCGCTTTCGGATGATTCGCGCGGTTAAAAATCGTTTTGGTGCGGTTAACGAGCTCGGTATTTTTGGTATGACCGATATGGGACTGAAAGAAGTCGCCAATCCGTCAGCGATATTTTTGAGCCGCTATGATAAGCCCGTGGCTGGATCGGTAGTTATGGTCAGTCGTGAGGGTACGAGACCGCTATTGGTCGAGGTACAGGCGTTGGTTGATGATTCGCAAGGTCAACCTAGACGTATGGCGCTGGGGCTAGATTTTCAACGCTTATCCATGCTGCTGGCCGTCATGCATCGACACGGTGGCATTCATACCAGCGGACAAGATGTGTATGTCAACGTAGTCGGTGGTGTCAAGGTCATAGAGACAGGCTCTGATTTGGCTGTATTATTGGCTTGCGCTTCTAGTATTAAAGAAAAGCCTTTACCTTCATCATTGGCCGTGTTTGGTGAAGTGGGCTTGTCTGGGGAAATACGCCCTGTCCCTAATGGTCAAGAGCGATTGAAAGAAGCGATGAAGCATGGTTTTAAACATGCCATTATTCCTAAGGGCAATGCGCCTGCAAAAGATGCTCCTCAGTTTAAAGGCATTAATGTGATTGCGGTTGAACGTCTCGATGATGCTATCGAAAGCGCGTTTGAGTTATAACCGATAGGCTTATAGCTTTGTATTAGAAAGGATTAATGTCAGACATAAAAAAACGCCTAACTCATCATGGTTAGGCGTTTTTTGTTTCTAATTAAGAAGGCTGTTGTTTTAGAACTATGGTCCTGAAACACGCTCAATCGAAACGTTACCAACCCCTTTGCTCGTGATACCTAGTTGCTTGGCAGCACCGTAAGACAAATCCATTACCCGATTACCGTGGAATGGACCGCGATCATTAACTTTTACCACGACGCTTTTGCCATTGGTTTTATTGGTGACTTTCACATAGCAATTTAATGGTAGTGAACGATGCGCCGCTGTTAGGGCATTCATATCAAAAGTATCACCACTGGCTGTTTTGCGACCATGAAACTTACGGCCGTACCAAGATGCCAAACCGGTTTGCTTAAATTTGCTTACTGAGTTAGACGCGACTGCGGTTAAACGCTCTAACACATCTTCGTCATTGCTTACTTGGGCGGTATCGCTCGCTAATAATGAGCTGCTAAGTGCTAATGAGGTAGGCTGACGGGCAGACTTAACCAAGCTTGAAGCACCATCATGTTGACGACTAAGCTCACCGAGTACACGGTCGATATGGGAGGCGTTATCTTGCGAAATCATTGCAAGGGTGGTTTTTGCTTCTACTGCATTGGCATTAGATGCGACTGCAGAGCCAGCAAATAGAAATACTGACATTGTAAGTAAACCAGATAAACGCTTATTCATAAATACCTCTATAACTTATACATTAAAACCTAACTCTAAAAATCTTAGATCGAGTGTGACAGACTTAGACCAATCTAATCGTGTCGCAAGCTCTAAAGCCTATGTACCAATCGGTCATTCTAATCAGGATTGATGCAAAAGATGGCTTTTATAGGGTCTAACATATGATAATTTTCATTTTGTTATCATAAATGCGTTGCAGTAGTAAATGACCGAAATGCTTATGATGTGCTCAAATGATAGTTAACAATATTAATTAAGTACCGACTCTAATAGTCAAACAACTAAAGTTTAAATGGTCAGTACCGACATTTATCATATCCGATAAACAAACTTCCATGTATTGCTAAATTAATAAACGTTTTGAAGTGTATTACGTATTACTTTGTTATTAAAGCGTTAATTAAGTAGTCGATTTGAAAGCCTGAAATCTCGGATTTGCTAACTATACGGATGAGCTATAACTAAAATATAATTAAATGCTAAGTTTGTTAGTAGCTCTGTACGGGTTATGTAGCAAAACACAGTAAAACGAGGTTAACGCAATTATTTGTAAAAAACAAGGATTAAAACCTATCAGTGTAGATTGACAATAAGCACGCTTTTGACGAAGAAAGACAGTGATTTTATTTTTAGTAATTCAATAATATCAAAAACTTATGATGGATAACTGCGTTAGAGGAAAATGGATAATATCAAAAATATCTGTAGTATTAATTACAAATAAAGCCAGTTTTTAGTCGTTAAAACTGACCTACATTCTATTTTTTCATTTTTACCATAAGAGTTATTAGATGATGGCGGTTAGTTAGATTTATGAGTATGAATGGACATCAGTAGCCCAAATCCCGCCATTAAAGTGACGATTGCGGTGCCGCCATAGCTAATGAAAGGCAGGGGTACACCAACGACAGGTAAAATGCCGCCGACCATACCGACATTGACGAACACATAAACAAAAAATGACATGGCGACCGCGCCTGCTAATAACCTGCTATACACATCGGGATGGGTGAAAGCGATATATAAGGCACGGGTGAGTAAACAGGCATAAACGAACATCAACAACATCACGCCCAACAGACCAAATTCCTCAGAGAAAGCCGCGATGATAAAGTCGGTATGGCCTTCCGGTAAGAAGTGTAGATGCGACTGCGTGCCCTCTAAATAGCCTTTGCCCGTCAGTCCACCTGCGCCAATGGCTGTTTTGGACTGAATGATGTTCCAGCCAGCTCCTTGTACATCTGCTTCAGGATTGAGTAATGTCAATACTCGGGTACGCTGATAATCGTGTAACAAAAAATTCCAAGCGACGGCGATGAGGGGTATCGCTAAGACGGCCGCGCCCGAAATCACCCGCCATGACAGACCTGCTAAAAAAAGCACGAAGATGCCACTGGCTGCAACTAACAGTGAAGTACCTAAATCAGGTTCTTTAGCAATCAATAACACCGGAACGATGATCAAGGCTAAAGTGATGGCGATACTTGATGCTGATGGAGGTAGATCGCGCTTAGACAAAAACCAGGCACACATCATCGGCATACCAAGTTTCATAAACTCTGAAGGCTGCACGCTGCCAAATCCTGGCAGGTTAATCCAGCGCTGTGCCCCCATGCGCACCTCACCAATGATGTCTACCAGTACCAGTAGTACGAGTCCAAGTACATAAAAAACAGGCGTAAAGGTACGATAAATACTTGGCGGTATTTGTGCCATGGTAAACATCACGGTAAATGCCACGCCATAGCTGACCATTTGGCGTATGACCATGCTATTGTCTTGGGTCGAGGCGCTATATAGAATCGTTAAGCCAATGCAGCAAACTGTTAATAGAAGCAGGGTCAACCATGGATCGATATGGATACGTTGCCATAGCGTCGGCGCATGACCTTGACCGAAATGGTGGCTCTGACGTGAAAAACGATATTGCGGATTAGAAGACATAGGCAAAGTGTGACTGGCAATTGGCGTAAAAGAGATGTCGAATTTGACATAAATGTGTGATAAATCAGTGATTACAAGAGGTTCATTCCAATAGGTGCCAGCAGATAAAGTAACACATCAGTAATAAAGTCACGTAACTATGAAAATTATGAGGATAAGTGTTAATTACGAATAGGTGGCTACGAATTAGAAGCGATAGTTTAGCCTGCTTGCCAAAAATTTGATAGTATCGATAAAACGTTTTTAGCGGTAGCTTCTTGCAATGATCAATAAAAAAAACCATGCCTATCGGCAGATTCATAAGCCTATTATCGCTCTATTGGTTTGTGCCAGTAGTATTAGCGTTCATGCGGCTATCGTGAGCGATAATAGTGAGCGTCGTATCGAAGTCCGTCAAGGAGGCAGTACTGGCAATAGCAGCAGTAATGCTTATATCAGGCCTTCCACGAACGCGACAAGCTATAACTCAGGCGTTACTATGTTAAGTGGAGCAACAAGGTTAAGTGGAACAAATGCGATAGCGGGCGATAGCATGCAAGGGCTAATTCAGCAAAAACAACGTGATTTCGATTTTGACGCCAGCTTATCCATCGAAGAAAACAAACGCGTCAATGTCAACAGACGTACGCCTAGCTATAATACAACTTATCCTTCCACTTACAGCACCAGTAATAATACTTATAACAATTTTACCAGTATCGACTTTAATGGCTGGCTAAACAGCAATAGCTACCGTGCTAGCCAAGTCGCTGATTATCAACGCTATTTGAATGCACGAGTGGGTGCGCATAATGTACCACCCTTGTCTCAGCTGCTTACGACGGCACGTAGTTGGGATAAATGTGGCTATGAGCCTTATCAGCTGCCACCGCAAGAATTATGGGCCAATATAGTTCCCACACTACGACTGTATAGTGAGCTAAAGAATCAAGGTATCTTACCTGCCAGTAGTGAGATACGCTCAGTTTACCGTAGTCCTGGACTCAATGACTGTGCTGGCGGGGCAGATAGCAGCAAACATATGACTGCGGGTGCTATAGATATTTGGGTGCCGGAGTACGAAGATAATTCATGGCTGCTTAGTACCATGCAAGATGGCCTATGTCAGTTTTGGCAATATCAGGGTCAGTCTCATAACTTTGGGCTAGGACTGTACTCCACGGGTGCTATTCATTTGGATACTGAGGGTTATCGCAAGTGGGGCTTTAATCATGCTAGCAGCAGTTCATCATGTCGTTATTGATAATTTTATCCGCATGGTCAAAACGACTATAGTTATCCTATTATACTTATACAAATCACTTTTTATCTCAGTAAACTATGCTGTATTATGTCAAAAAAATATAGCCTAGTTTATAGTAAGTGAAATTTATGAAAAAGTGGTACTTAAGAGTAGAAAGATCAAATCAATCAGAAAAACCGAAAAAAAGCACTTTGCGCTCAACTCAGATGTATGCAGGGCTATGTTGCTCGGTGATTCTGTCTCTTCTGTTTATTAGCGCCTGTAGCCCGAACACTGCTTCTGAAAATAGTTTGCCTAACGTAAATGCCTCGGATGCAAAAGACATCGAAGAAAACATTAAAAACTCTTATGCGCGTCTCGCTGCCAAACGTCCTGATGTATGCCCAAAACTACTACAAAAAAACGTCGACGATGACACTATTGTCCGTACTGCGGAGGTCATGATATCGAATTATTGTGATTATTACTTATACCTAGAGAGGGGTCAAAGCATAAACATCGATATCAATACCGATCAAATCGAGACATTGCTAATTGTGCCAACCATGCATAACTTTGCCAATGGTTCTTATCAAGTCGAATCTTATGATAAGCATGTGATTCGTTTAAATTATGTCGGGGTGACTCATAAACCCGAGCGTTTAAGCTATGACGTAAACATCACCATCACTAGCTAACTTGACTGAAGCTGATTACTTCACATAATAGCTGGAATTTATAACGTTATTCATTATTTTTTATTAGGGTGTGTCCTCATTTTAAAAAGGAGGACACACCCTAGACAATTCTCAATGATTTTCCTAAAAGCACTTTTATAAGTGCTTTTTTTGATCCTCATTATTATTGATAAGTATTATTTATTAGTCTTCCAAGGATCCTCTTGTCCAACCGTGACAATCAAAAAATCATCCGGCTTGAGCGTATCGCGCATGGTTTCATTGACCTCTGGTAATCGTACTTGGTCAATACGACTCACATAATTGGTCAGATAATTCTTGGGCAACTGATAAAAATTCATCATTCCCAATAAACTATTGATACCGGCATTGCTGGCAAAACCCATCGGAAAACTGTTCTTTAGATTGTCAGTCGTCAAACGCATCTCAGTGCTAGTAATACCGTTATCCAAAGTATCATTGATGACGTCTAAGCTGGCATCAATAGCAGCACGGGCTTTATCATTACGTGTCGAAAACCCAATCTGATAAGGGCCGCGCGCCAGCATCGGACTCATTGAGCCTGAAATACCATAGGTATAGCCAAGGTTTTGTCTGATTTCGGTCATCAGCCGCGCATTGAAATCACCGCCCGCCAGCACTTCGTTACCCACGGCAAAGTTGGTTTGCTTCTGTTGTGCGATAGCATCGGTGGCGCGCTTATCGCCCAGTTGCCCCATAAGTACGGTCGTTTGGGTGCTCGGAAAAGGAATGTGAATATGCTTCGCTTTTGTCAGTGGTTTGGGCTCAGGTAGTGTTGTCGCTGCTTGACCGACTGGCAAGTCAGCCGTGATATTGTCAGCAAGCTTTTTGGCTTGGGTTAAAGTCAGATTACCCGTCATCGCGATAGAAGCATTTGCCGCCACCAAATAGCGATTTTTGAAGTCGAGCAATTCTTTTCTTTCAATACTCGGTACACTGTCGAGCGTACCAACGGAAGGGTGCGCGTAAGGATGGTCGCCATATAAGGCTTCGTTAAAAGCAATGCTCGCAAGGCTATTGGGGTCTTGTTTTTGCTGCTGCAAACCGACTAATAGTCGCGCTTTGTTACGTGCTAGGATATCTGCATCAAACGCCGGTTCATTCAGCATTTGAGTCATCAAGTCGACGGCAGGCAGTAGATGTTCGTCATCGGATAAGCTGCGTAGCGAGACTATGAACATATCTTTATAGGCGCTACTGCCCAAATTCACTCCCAAGGTTTCAACAGCGCGAGTAAACTCATTTTCATTTAAGCTTTTAGAGCCTTGTTCCAACATCGTGGCAGTCATATTGGCGATGCCAAAACCGGCTTTGCGTATGCTGCCATCACGAGCACTGCCCGCATTAAAGCGTAAATCAATATCAACAATGGGCAGGGCAGTGGTGCGTACAAAGAGTACAGGAACGCCAGCTTTGGTTTTGAACTGTTGAATGGTTGGCACTGTGACTTTTAATGGCTTGGCATCAGCGACACTTGTGAGTGTTGATAGTGCGGCTATTGGTGCATTTATATCAACGGCAGCTGATGGCGTACGAAAGTCTTCGCTACCAGTGGTATCTGCCTGAGCGGTGGTCGTCAATATTGTCAAACCTAATAATATACTTAGGCTCAAGTAGGAACGCTGCTTAAACCCAGATTCGAAACGAGGTTCGAAATGAAGTTTAAGTTTGCGATTTACTAACGGCAATAAAGGGCTTTTTTTTGTATTCATGAGAAAAGTAATCTGAGTCATGGCTTTCTTCTTATTAATAAGGTCTTTAGCATTGGCTTATCAGTGAAAATATTGACAGCACGTTGTTATTATTTGTTTTTGCTTACCGTTTTTTGACTTATTTGCTTTGTAGATGCCTTTTCTTTAGACGCTTGCTCTGTAGGCGGTATCACATGCATGACGGTCAAGTTATTCTTAACTAAGTACTTTTTACTCGCCGCTTGAATATCAGAGATTTTGACGCCATCAAGCTTGGCTGGTAATTCGGCAAGCAGCCTGTCATCGAGACCGATAGACTGTAGCGAGCCAATCATGCGTGCCTGACCCTCCATACTGTCTTGCGCATAGATCAATCCAGTGACCGTATTGGTTTTGGCACGACTGATTTCGTCAGCAGCAATAGGATCAGTTTTGAGCTTTTCTATTTCAGAGAGTATGGCTTGCTGCGCTTGTTCTAAGCTGACACCTTCACGCGGTGTTGCTTGAATTAAAAACAGTCCATCGCCGCGATCGAGCAAGTCATAAGAGGTGCCAACTGTGGTGAGCAGGCCTTGTTCGCGTATCAGTCGACTCTCTAAGCGAGCAGACAGACCACCATCTAATACGTCTTGTGCCAGCGATAACGCGTAAGCTTGTTTTTCATTGGCTGTGCCGGCAGTGACGAGACTGGGCACGTTATAACCCATCAGCAAAACAGGTACTTGTACCGCTTGTTCAGACTCAACTTGCTGATAACCACGAAAGCCTTTTTGACTGACAGCAGGGCGCTTGGGCAGATTGCTTGGTTTGAGATCACCGAAGTAGCGTTTGACTTGCGCCAATACTTCTGTTGGGTCGACATCGCCAACTATCACCAAGGTTGCATTGTTTGGTGCGTACCAAGTCTTGTACCACTCTTTTAGCTCTGGGAGCGTAATGGATTCAAGCTCACTCATAGGGCCAATGACAGATTCGCCTTTTGGGCTATCAGGCAGCGCCAACAATCGGAATGATTCATAAGCTTTGGCAAGTGGGTTGTCATCTGTACGTTGGCGTCGCTCCTCCATGACCACTTGATGCTCTTTGGTAAATTCTTTGTCATCGAAGATTAAGTTTTTCATTCGATCGGCTTCGAGCTCTAGCGCTAGCGGCATGCGGTTGGCTGGGAATAGCTCGTAGTAACCCGTATAGTCATAACTGGTAAAGGCATTGTTAACGCCCCCAAATTTGGCGATCAAACGTTCATAATCGTCACTCGATACATTAGAGGTGCCTTTGAACATCATATGCTCTAGCAAATGCGAGAGTCCGCCTTTATCAAGCGGCTCGTCTGTCGACCCCACTCGATACCAAATCTGGGTCATAGCGACGGGTGCGCGGTGGTCTTCTTTTACCACGATCTTTAGACCGTTTTCTAACTGATACTCATGCCGACCTGACATATCCATGGACAACGCTGACGACTGCTGATCGTCCTTACTGTCTGGATTTTGATTTACCTTGCTCTGCGCCGCACCTTGCATGGCTGGATTTTTGACAAGCGCGTTTCCATCCGCTGACGAAGGAGTACCAACAGTATTGGTTTGACAGGCTGCAAGAGTAGTTGCTATAGCCAAAGCGCCAGCAACGCGTAAAACGTGTAGTGGTAAAGTCGAGGACATGGTATGTTCTGCTTATATAAAAAGATGACTGAATGTGTGCTTGCTAACTATAATAATCGCCAGCGTTATAGCGATTTGTGTGCGCCAACCATTACGCTAGCCGTCGGTTTAAACTCTGATGTTGTGTTACAGCCAGTCGCTGACAATGCGATGGTAGCTATTAGCAGAGCTGCGCTGATAGAGGTTATTTTTTTATAGCAATTTAATGACGATAGCATAGGTGGTTCCTAGTAGAAAGTTATTGAATAAAGTTCGCTAAGAGTAGGCGAAGTTGCGCCTGCTAAGGGTCAGATTTTTGTGTCCAAACCTTAAGCTAAACTTTCTCAACCGTTTGGCCTGTCTGATCACTTCTTACTATTTAGCGTTGGTCTGGTAGGGTAAAGGCTGAGCGCAACTTGAATTATGCTAAACTAGGCTAAAAATAATCTACCATTCAAATGGTAGAAAACTGACAATATACCGATCAATTTTAAAATAAACATCTTACTAATAATGATAACTTTTAGGGCAAGCTTATGAATAACCCAAATAATAGCAATCGTGTAGTCATTAACCTTGACGGTGGTCTCGATGACTTAGATGACGATGATATTACCTTACCCAGTCTACCGGTGCAATCTATGCCCATCGTTGATGAGGATAGCGTACTTACCAAACCATTAGACGATGCTAGGGTGACTGATAAGCATCATGATAATGTGACAAATAACGATAATGTGAAAAATAATGACGATACGACAAATCAAGAAACGACGACAAACAAAGACGTCTCAAGCGCCCATGCTGCTGAAAGTATCGCTTTAGCCACGCCGATTGTCATGACAGAAGAGCATAACGTACCTAAAAGTTCCTCTGAAAGCTTTTCGCGTGCCAAAGAAACAGAAGCTAGCAGCAAGACCAATACGGCTTCAACGATTCCAACCATGCCATTACAGGAGCAATTGGGAGATAGTCCAAGCGTGACCCCCGTTGTTAATAGCGATGGGCAAGTTGCCATGCCAAAAGAACCAGTAGCAGAGACTCAAGAAAGTCAGAAAAAAGGCAGCTGGTTTAATCGGATGAAAACAGGGCTGAGTAAATCACGTAAAAATCTAGCTGAAGGTATGGTCAGTATCCTGATCGGTGGCAAAGAAATCGATGATGAGTTGTTAGAAGAAGTTGAAGATCAGCTACTGGTTGCTGATATTGGTGTCAACGCGACCAACCGTATTATCAAAAGCTTGACTGAGCAGACAGCTCGTGGGGATTTGATTTATGCGCATTCATTGTATAAAGCATTGCAAACGGAACTGGTTGATATCTTAACGCCAAAAGTTGCGCCACTTATAATTGATAGCAGCAAAAAACCTTTTGTGATTTTAGTTGTGGGCGTCAATGGTGTCGGTAAAACCACCACCATCGGTAAACTTGCCAAGCGCTTACAAGGCGAGGGCAAATCTGTCATGCTGGCTGCTGGTGATACGTTTCGTGCTGCCGCAACCGAACAGCTGCAAATCTGGGGTGAGCGCAATAACATTCCAGTCGTGGCGCAAGGTCATGGTTCAGATAGTGCTTCTGTTATTTTTGATGCCATGCAGTCTGCCAAAGCAAAAAACATTGATGTGCTGATAGCAGATACCGCTGGACGCTTGCAAAACAAAACTCATCTCATGGCGGAGCTAGAAAAAGTCGTACGCGTCATGCGTAAAGCCGATCCAAGCGCACCGCACGAAGGTATGATTGTCCTCGATGCTGGCACGGGTCAAAATGCCATTAACCAAGTAGAACTCTTTAACAAAGTCGTGCCATTAACGGGTATTACGATTACTAAGTTAGATGGAACGGCCAAAGGTGGTGTGGTCTTTAATATTGCCGAAACCACAGACGTGCCTATCCGTTATATTGGCGTTGGCGAGTCGATTGATGATTTACGCGCCTTTAGTCCAAAACAATTTGTCGCTGCCTTGTTTGAAACCGATGATAAAGAGTAGCGCTCGATAGGTCGTTTTGCATTAAGTCATGAGTATTAGGTCTGGAATAAATACAAAAGTAAAACTATAATATAAGTCAACTTTTGTTTTAATAAGATTTTTTATGGCTTTCTTAGGAACGCTAGCTTCTTTATGTTTGGCTGTGATAACGTTGTTTGTGGTTTTTAAATATTTATATCAGCTCGTATTTAGTGCCACAAAGCTGAAACGGCTCAAAGATCCTATTCGCATACTAACCCAAACTGAAAAGCACTTTATAGCGCCTTATCTGCAAAAGTATGAGTTAGCGCTTAGAGATGATGATGTTTATGAGCTAAAGGGTTATGACCTAGCTGTCCATACCTTTACTGCTCAAGGTAATACGACCACTAGGTTATTATTTGCAGGTATAGAGGTTCTTATACCTTATGATTTAGATAGTTTTTTTGGAGCTGGTGAGAATACGGTTGAGATTGCTGTAGCAAAAGCTGATACAAGTAAGACATCAGGGGTTCGCATTGGCGTTATCGTTGCTATTAATGACATTGAGCTTACTGATAGAGCGACAGGCATCTGGCAAGAGAATAATAGAAATGAAGATGCTATATTTTATTTGAATGTTATTTCCAAACGTAAAGAGTCTGATTTAGAACTATACTTGCGTCGTAATCAGTTATGGTACGGCGGTAGTATCACATACAGTGGACTATCTTTATTGTCGTTTTTGGCGGCGCTCTATCTACCTCAGGCCGTCAGTTGGTTTTTTTTAATAATAGCGTTCTTATTTATTCTGCTAGGCGTAAAAAGCCTTACAAAAACGTATCGAAGCCATCAGCAGAAACAAAATGTATCGACAGCTCGGGGTAAAATTACCAGTTTGCCCATCAAGCGGCTCAACAAGTGGCATCTGAATGATATTGAGCTTTATATTACCCCCGAATATCATTTAAGGTTTCCTGATGAGGAGCAAAAACGCACGTTTATTTACACCCACTATGATAAAGATACAGAATATTTAGCTGCTTTCACTGCCCATAAAAGTTCAGGCTATCAATTACTGTCTTTAGAACCCTTTCAATCTATACTTGAGCATTATCATAAAAAGACAAAGGTAGTTAACCTCAGAGCTCTATTATGGATAGGTGGGGCGGCGATAGCACTTGCTCTGACATACCCTTTTTTTAACCAATTGGATATTACTCCAGAAACAATATTTCAAAATACAAAAAATCATTCCTCGGAATTAAAAGCCTATTCTGGTTATCAAGAAATTATAAACAATCCACCCGATATCGGAGATCGGATGACCTTGAATAGCAATGAAGTGCTGTCTTGCAAAATAGCGTCAAGGTTTCGAGGTAATAACGCGCCAGACTGTAATGTAATCATCATTGGCAAGCAAGGCGAAAGAGCTGAGACGTTGCCTGATTATATTCAGAGCATGATGACGCTTAATATTATGCCTAGTAATGTAGGGTTTATGTCAGGTTCTGGATATGGTGATGACAAGATTATTATGAGACCAACCTACATACAAGATATTGATAAGGCTTGTGCCTTTAATCCTGCATTCGATTGTAATGAAATTTATCAAAAGTTAGCCAGTCATTTTAGTACATCAACTACTGACTCTAGTTATGAGGATACAGAGATAAGCAGTCAAGCCCAGATTGACAATATAAAGGTAAGTCTCAGTCAGCCTGTTCTGCGTTTGGATATAACGACCCATTCTCTGCTGATAACGTCAATCAGAACATGGGCAGAAAAAAGTGCCGCTAAATATTGGCAAAACTATTTTTCTGACCAACCAGAGTCGCAGAGCTCGACAAAAACAGATGAAGTCACTATTCAACTACCAAAAGGTTGTTTTTATAAATTTGATGAGAACGCTGTCGTACCTATAACTAAATCTTATGCCAAAGATGAAACTGAATACTGGGTAAATGCTGGAAAAATAGCTTCATCGAAGCCTGATACCATAGCGGAATATAGTATTGAGGGTAATGTAGTGAGTCTTAAACGGCAAGGTGCAGCAATGGCTATCAAGCTGAGTGATGGTGGTGCAAACCCATACCAGCAGACGATCGCATTTTTCATGATTGTTATTTTGTCAGTGTCAATCATGCTACTTACTATTGGACAGTATGTCTCACAAAAGAGTAAGATACGATTAGCAACTAAAACTATAAAGTAAGTCTAATTAATCTTGGGTAAATTTGATAGTCTATAGACATCTGGAAATGGGAAAAACTATGATAGTTACTACAGCAGTTTTTGGATCACATCAATTGACGTTGATTGCAAGTGTCAATGAGCATAGTAGCCCTAAACTGGTTGAAGTCAATTGGCTGCTGGCAGGTAACTCTTGGCACAGCTCAAAATCTATTCCCAAACTTAAAAAGCACTACGGCCTTGTCGATCAGAATTTTACGTTCATTAATAACGATAGCTTAAGAGAAAGTGAGCCTGCCCAAGCATTACTCATAAATGCTATCGAACAGTTAAAGGCTTATTTTAAAGGGGATCGTCAGAATTTCGATTTGCCTATAGATGCAAGCTTAGGAACCCATTTTCAGCAACGAGTTTGGCAAGCATTACAAGATATTGGTTATGGCGAGACAATCAGCTATGCAACGCTGGCGCAAAATGTGGATAATCCCAAAGGCTTTCGCGCGGTGGCCAATGCCAATAGCAAAAATCCTTTTAGTATTATCGTTCCTTGTCATCGCGTCATTGCTAGCGATGGTAAGCTTGGAGGTTATACGGGCGGGCTGGATAAGAAAGAATATTTGTTAGGGCTTGAAGGCGTCACTTGCAAAACTTAGTTTAAAGCAAATGCCTATCACACAAATAAACCCAAAAAAGGCCAAACATTTTAAGTGTTTGGCCTTTTTTATGAATCGTCCCGTCCTGAAATAAGTCTGAGAAAGATGATTTTATGTATGGATGGGAAAACTGACAATCGCCTGATTTGTTACATCTTTATCGAAACTTTATGAGGCAATTGTTTTTGTGAGGTACGCCAGCGAAACAGCAGCAGTAATGCAAAGTAAAATGCCCATAAGCCTGCGAGTGCATAAAAGCCCATAGCGACTTGAGCGACACTGGCACCCATTTGATTTAGCTGCACAGAGGTATTGATAGCAGGGGTAGTCGGCACCAGCCAACGTACCAACTGTAGTATCTCAGGGAGTTGGTTGGCAGGCCAAGGATAGCCACTGATAAAAAATAACGGTAACGAGCTAAAGATTAAAATTTGCATACTGCGCTCACGTTGCCGGAACCACAGTCCCAGCAAGCAACCAAGGGTGGCAACGGTCGGACAAAATAGCAGCAAGAATAACAAACTGCCAGCCATGTTTTGTCCGCGCGGATAATGATGGAGCTCAAACGCCCAGCCATAATAAAAGCAGCCGATGATAAAGCTCAACATGCTGAGTGCACCAATACGTCCTAGCCAGCCGCGTATCGTAGTCATGTGGCGGCGCTGCTCATACCAAGTACCGATCAGCATTGCGGTGGCCATGAGTAATGTCTGCTGTAAGATAATAATGGATACCGCTGGCACCACGTAGGCACCATAACCTTCAGTTTGGTTGTATAAAGGAATAATCTGTAGCGGTATGGCTTGGGTGTTTTTGGCAGCGGTGGGCGAATATGCGCCTTGTGCCACGCTTTTTTTCACTTCAATGCCAGCCGATACCGTACTGACCGCTTTTAAAAATCCCAGCTGTACATTTTTATTCAAGATAAAATAGCCGCCATTGCCGAGCACACTCACGCTAGCTGCTTTACCAGACAACACTTGCTGCTCAAGGCCACTAGGGATGATCATATAGCCAGCGATTTGATCCGACCACATGGCCTCGATGGCATCTTGCTCATTAACAAATCGCTGTGTGTTCAGCTGCGGGCTGGCACTCGCATAACGGACAATGGTACGGGATAGATTGCTATTGTCTTTATCGATAATGCCAACGGGTACGTGATTGACGACTTCAGTAGAATACGGCCATGGATAAAAGAAACCATAAATGATAGGAGCCACAATTAACAGCAAAACTACGCCTTTATCGGTAAAGATATCTTTGAGAGTCTGTAAAAAACTGCCTAAGAAGCTCTGTGACGATGACGAAGTGGTTGATTGCTTAGGTTTTTTTTGTGGCTTGTTTTTTGATAATGGCGACATTAGCGTGCTCCCCAACGTTCAGGACGCGCCAATGCGCGCTTGCTTAGTACGGCAGTCAGACCCATAGCAATCAAGGTCGCTAGCGTCAGGCCATAAATGATTGGCAACGATATGGCAACGGGTGCGTGCATCTGTAATTGCGCGATATGTAGTTTTAGATAATGGGTAAGCGGTAGGATGTTCGACCAATGCTGCGCGCTATCACTAATAGCGATATAAGGAAAAGTGACACCTGCAAAAGCGTAAGAAGGCGCAGAAATAAAACCGGTCGCGGATAAGCCCATACGCAATGAAAATGAATTTAAAGTAAAGATGGCTCCCAGCCAAAATGACAGCATCATCAATAGTATCAGCCCGATGTAAGTGACAACCATTGAGGCGAGAGCGACCGTTTGTTGCGGTGTGGCAAGCCATAGTGCTAATGCAGACCATATACTATAGGCAAGCATTGGCCAAAAATATTTGCCCAATAAGCCAAATATTAAGACGGCAATACTTACTTGCTGATTTTTTTTGAGACTTTCCGATGTTTCAAGGTCATCGCTACGTGTTTGCTTATTGTCGAGCGTAGACAGTGCTTCACTATCTATAAGTGCCGTCAAATTGGGACGACCAGTATCAATAAAAGCGTACCAGTGACCAATTCGTTTATCCCGCAACTCACGTCCAATCGTCGTTGCCCCAATGACCATTGCCAAAATATGCAGCAGTGCAGGAATAACAGTTGAGGCCAAAAACTGCTGATAGTCGGTTGCCGCATTAAACAAACTGATGCGCTGAATACTGATCGGTGAGTAAGCAATCGCTGCTTGTGATGGTGTCATGCCTTGCTTGACCAAACGCTGTATCTCAACGCCTGCGGATAAGGTGGCAGCGACGGACTGGACGCTTTTTTGGATAATCCCAGAGTGCGTACCGTACTGAGCATTTACTTGTAAAATCAGTGGCGCTGGTTTACTGGATAAAATATTGCGAGAAAAATCCTCAGGGATAATCACGACTGCATAAATATCTCGTTGCAGGATTGCCGCTTCAGCAGCGGCTGGCGAGCGATAAAGCTGTCTGACGGTAATATCAGGACTGGCCTCTAGATAGCGCACCACGGTATTAGCAACAGGGCTATTGTCTTGATCGATCACCCCAATAGGCAAATTGGTAATTTGCGTTTGCGAAAAAATCCACCAAATCAGCAGTACTGTCGCCAAGGGTATCCAAACCACCATGGCAAAATCCCAAGAATTTTTGGCCAAAAAACGCCGCTCATAGGCGGCACTACGTATAAAAGCTTCGCTAAGCTGAGTTAGGCGCATGGCTTATTCTTGGCTCTGATTAGCAAGGGTTGGATTGATACGGACGATGACACTCATTCCAGAGCGAATCCGCGTATCAGGTTTACTTGGTCGCGCCTTGACTTCAAAGGTACGCACATCAAAGCCATCATCATTATTGGTGGGTCGCCACGTCGCAAAGTCAGACAATGTAGAGGTTGCGTAGACAGTAAACAGCTTGCTATAGGGTTTGTCTGCTGATGATAACGCCGGAATAGTACCAGTAAACTGCTGACCAATGGCAAACTGGTTCAAATAGGTTTCGGTGACATTCAGTACTACCCATTGATCATTGGTATTAACCAACGTTAATAGCGGCACACCTTGACCGATGACTTCACCAGCACTGACTATTACATTATCTACGATACCAGCAATAGGGCTTTTTAAGTTCGCTTCCTCTTTTGCAGCCAGTGCCTCGTCTAGCTGAGCATCGACTTGTGCCACCTGTGCGGTAGCGGCGGATTTGTCTTCACTACGCGTGCCTTCCATTGCCAAGTCGTATTGCAAGCGTGCCGCTTCGGTTTGATCTTGGGTTGCAAGATACTGCGCATAAGCTTCATCGCGTTTTTGTCGCGCCATGAGACCCTCTTCATAGAGTCGATTGACACGCTGATAGGTGTTCTCTGCCAGATCCGAGGCCGCTTTGTTGGCTTGCCATGCAGCCTTTGCTTGGGCAATCTCTTGCGGACGAGCACCATTTTCGGCTTTATCAAGCTGACTCTGTGCCATTTGCTTACCAGCCTGCGCTTGATTAATCTTTGCGTTAATCTCAGGCGAATCCATCTCAATTAATTGTTGACCAGCCGTCACCTCATCTCCTTCAGTGACCATGATTTGAGCGATACGCCCCGGTACTTTTGCGGCGATGGAGGTTTGCTGCATTTGCATTTGCCCTTGTAGGGTAACGACGTCAGGTTCGCTGCTTTGGTTGCTTTTATACAAACCATAAGCGATAACGCCCAAGGCAATCAGCACGAATAAGACAAGCAGCGCCTTTTTTATCATGGCAGACTTGTCAGATTTAGGATCATCACGATAAGTAGGTGTTGCCTGTTCTGGTTCCACGTCAGGTATGTCTTCTACAGAATCGACTGACGGCTGATTATTATGAGACAGCGTTGACTCATCAGTCGAATCAGTTGATTTGCGTGAGTCGTCTGATTCGTTTGGAAATTCAGTCATGACAGTGAGATTCCTAAAGCAATAAAGTTGAGAGTGAAAAGGATAGGGTAAAGTCGTTTTGACCTAGTACACTCGAATAGCATAAGGTTTAGATTTTTCTAAAGTTTCAAAATTAAAAATAGCACCAAAAGCGACAATAAATGCTGAATAATAAAGCCACAGCATAATGACTACCGCTGCTGAAAGCGCACCAAACTCAGCGCTATAGTTATTAAAGTTTTGCACATAAATCGAAAATAGCACGGACAATAAAATCCAGAGAACAGTAGCTAAGGCAGCGCCTGGCAACAGTTTTTTCAGCGCTACGGCGTCACGGTTTGGCGCAAAACGATATAGGCTTAAGAAGCTTAAGAATATAATGCCAGCCAATATCGGCCATCTACTCCAAAGCGCAATGGTCTTAGCGATTTGCGGAAAAGGAAAATAAGCCGCCGCCAAAGGAATAATAGCGATAGAGGAGATGGCTATAATCAAGACCACAACGGCAGCAAAAGTTAAACTAAGTGCTCGAATGGTGCCTTGTATAAAGCTGCGCTCTTGGGTGATATGAAAGGCAAGATTAACCAGGATAATTAAGGATTTTATGCCTTTGGAGCCTGCATAAAGAGCTAGTAGCGTCGATACAATCAAACCAAAAGTCAGTTTTGATGCAGTGTTAGAAGCCAGCTCGCTTAAGCGTGAATTAAGAACCTCATATACAGATTCAGGGATAAACGAACGTAAAAGTGAAATCTGCTCTTGCATTTCAACAGGTGAAAAAGCGAGACCATAAATCAGTACAAACACGGCCATTGCTGGAAAAATAGACAAAAAACCAAAAAAGCCTACGCTTGCGCAATGTGCCCAAACATTAGGGCTATTTGCTATACGCCATGTCTGAAGCAGGTGCGGCAGCCAATGGGTTACTTTAGAAATTAATTTTTTCATAAAACGCTTATTCGCAGTAGAGCTAGGGTTAGTAGTATCGTAAGGTCAGTAATAATATAGCCATTAGCCATTTAATTATCATCAGTATAAGCGCTTATCAACACGCTCTATTACTCTTCACACGGGATCATCATTCACTATACAAGATAGGTAGCCGAATATCTGCCGCATTAAGATAGGTATTAAAAGCCAGTGGCGTCCCGCAACTTTGCATGAGAGCGGCAAGCGCTTGCACATAGCTGTTGGCTGCCTGCGCTTGTTCAGTTCGTGCTTTGAGAGACTGCGTTTGGGCTTGAACCACGTCGACCGTCGTATTTACGCCTTCTTGGAGACCCAACTGACGCAAGCGCAATACTTCTGCTGCCAAGTCAACATTGCTCTGTAATGCTTGATAACGTGACTGGGCATTATTTATATCGTGCCAATTTTTTTCGACCAATAACAATAGATTGTCACTGACTTCAATCTCAGAGAGATCCGCTTGGCGTATTTGGGCGTTGCTTGATGCCAGTGATGCTGTTTTATCGAGTCCACCCCATAGCTTCCAAGTGGCAGAGATACCAGCGACCCAACTGGGGTCTTTTTCGACTTGTCCGTAGCCGTACAGCATAACCGTAGGCTTATAACCCGTATCCGATAACGCATGCAGTTGCTGAGCCTGCGCGCGTTTGGCGGCGACTTTCTGTAACCCTGGATGATTGGCAAGTGCCAAGTCTTGGAAATAGCTCACATCAGGTAGCGGGCGACTTGAGACAAACAAAGGCGTGGTTGGTTTGATACGATAATCGGTACGTAATAGCCGCTGCAAAGCAATCATCGCAAGGCGTGCATCGTTATTTGCATTGACCGATTCGCTTTTAGCATCTGCTAAGGCAGACTGTGCTTCTAGTCTGTCGACGCGTGAAATAAAGCCTTCTTCGAACAGACGCTCCGCCATATGATCGGTCTGCTGCAAGGTATCATAAGCATCTTCACGCAAATAGGCAGCGATAATGGCCAGCTGCGCCTTAAAATAGCGCTCAATTAGGGTGTTATAAAGCTCGTTTTTGTCTAATAGGCTGTCCGCGACCGCTTCTTGGGTACGGGCATCGGACGCGCCTGTTAACGCTGTTGTCCGCCCAGCAGTGTAAATAGGCCAAACAACGCCAATACCTGCGCCCGTCGTTGAGCCTGAACGATTAAAATCATAAGACTCTGGGAGACGCTCACCGACCAATTCACCAAAATTTGGCAAATCTGTGGTTGGTGGAATAGGAGGGATAACCTCATCTACACTATTATTGATCTCATTAACGATGCCGTTTTTGAGCGATGATAAATCAATGTCTTCTTCCACATGATAGGCACTGGCCGATACGCGGGCAAACACCAGCGGATTGTCTATGGTTTTTAGGGCATCGGTCTGATATTGACTCGCGGCAATGGCGGCTTCATTGGCTGCTAACTTTGGTGAGACTTGCAATAAGATATTTTGCGCCTGCTCAAGACTCAAAAAGCTAGAGACTTCCAAGGGATAGCTATTATCAACCGCTTTGTGCGTGATAGGATCGATAAGCGTGGCTAGGCGGCTCTGTTGCTCAACGCCTTGGCTATGCATGGTGGTGGATGCAGGGTCATTGATGACAGTATTATCGCCCACTGACAACGTTGTATCCGTCTGAACAGCCGTCGCAGCGCCAGTTTGTCGTTCATCATCAGCGTCAACGATCTGGGTTACCGTTACTGGTGGCACGTCATTCTGTGACTCAACGTTATCCATGTTAGCGTTTGCTGAGGTAGCGACGGACAGCCCCATGAGCATAACCGTCATCACAGCAGTAGACAGAGTTGATAATGCAAATTTCATAAGTCACATAAGCCATTAATTAGAATGCAAGATTTTTTAAAACAACGCGCGATACTCATCACTTTAGCCGACCACATATTAGCGTCGTTATGCTCTTATTATAGTCAGTTCTATAAAAGCAGGATGTTTTGTCTTACTTTCTCTCGCTTTGCAAATATAAGGGAAAACAAAATACAAAAAACATAACTAAAGTTTTGTCATGCATAATTCGGGTACACTCTAGACACACAACCGTGACGGGTCAAGCCTCAATATCTTGTCGTTGTCTATTGTATAGTCAATCTTGATGTGGTAAAGAAATGGTTTTGGCTTTTATAATAGCATTATTATTGATTAAACTATCAGAACATAACCGTGATCATATCATGAATTTTTCATCTATTAACTAATTGATAATTAAATGATTTTTTGTATTTCATTACTTTAGTTTTACTGCTAATTATTAATAATGAAGGTTATGTTTCGACTATTGATATTATTAACTGGTAGAAATTTAAGTAGGTTAATTTATTTATGAAAACCGCTGAATATAAAAATATGAGAATGATATAAACTATCAATCATAGAATAAATAAGACCAGTAAAGGATATGAGTAATGGCAGGATATATTTTGGCTTTAGATCAAGGCACCACTTCGAGTCGCGCGATATTATACGATGATCATGCGCGTCCCATCAAAATGGTGCAACAGCCAACCACATTACAGACACCCAAAGCGGGCTTTGTGGAGCAAGATGCCCAGCAGATTTGGCAAACTCAGATTAGCTGTGCGCATGACGTTATTAACCAAGCAGGGCTGCTCGCTACCGATGTCACTAGCATCGCCATCACCAATCAGCGTGAGTCTATTGTCATGTGGGACAAGCAAACGGGCAAACCCTTGGCACCTGCGATTATTTGGCAGGACCGCCGTACTGCAAGCTACTGCAAAACGCTTGCCGCTGAAAGCGCGGGTGGTGGGGCTCATAGCGGTAGCACGGATGAAGACGATGACATGGCACACGAAGTGCAGCGAATCACCGGTTTACGCTTAGATCCGTATTTTAGTGCCAGTAAAATCGCTTGGCTGCTCGAAAATGACCCCAAGCTTAGCGTACGAGCACACAAAGGCGAGGTGGCAGTCGGCACCATTGATAGTTGGCTTATCTATAAATTGACAGGTGGTGAACATGTTATTGATGTGACCAATGCTTCACGGACGCTGTTGTATGATATTCATAAACTGGCATGGTCGGAGAAGTTGTGTACGCGCTTTGCTATTCCCATGAATATTTTACCCAAAGTCCTGCCATCCGATGGTGATTTTGGCAAAACAAAAAAAGGCTTATTTGCCAAGCAAATCCCTATTCAGGCAGTATTAGGCGATCAGCAAGCAGCACTTTTTGGCCAAGGCTGCCTCGATGCTGGCATGGCCAAAAACACCTATGGGACGGGCTGTTTTATGCTGATGAATATCGGTCAACAGCCAAAGTTGAGCGAGCATAAGCTATTGACGACGATAGCGTGGCAACGAAAGACGACAACGCTGCGCCCTGACAATTTATCCTTTGATCAAATTGTGCAGTCTGGCAAGCGTATGCTACAGCCGCCCAAAAAAGAAGTCACCTACGCGCTAGAAGGCAGTGTGTTTATGGCAGGGGCAATCGTCCAGTGGCTACGTGATAATCTGGGGATGATTCAGCAAAGTGGTGAGGTCGAAAACTTAGCGCGGCAGGTCAATAGTAGTGAAGATGTGGTGCTGCTCCCTGCATTCACAGGGCTTGGCGCACCTTATTGGCGCTCGGACATCAGTGCCAGTATTACAGGTATGAGCCGCGGCACGACCAAAGCGCATATTGCCCGTGCCGCGTTGGAGGCAGTTGCTTACCAAACGTATGACGTGTTAATCGCTATGCAAAAAGACAGCCCGCATCCCTTAACCGAACTGAGAGTCGATGGCGGTGCTGCCAATAATGATTTGCTCATGCAGTTTCAGGCAGACTTATTAGACGTCCCCGTACTGCGTCCCAGAGACACGGAAATTACTGCCAAAGGTGCAGCGCTCCTTGCTGGTCTAAAGACGGGATTGTACGATGAAGCAACGATGCAATCCTCATGGCAAGTCGATCGAGTATTTGAGCCGAGTATGTCTGCTGATGAACGCGAGCAGCACCTCTATAAATGGCAACGAGCCATCGCAAGGTCGTTAATGCAGATGTAGACAGGGTTTTTTGCTGAAACTAGCGGCATCATGTGTTTGTGATTACTCAAAGCATAAATCCATCGTACAAAACCTTGAGAAAGATACAGGCTGTAACGCAAGACAATCGTAATATGGACACAGTTTACATAATCTATCTATCTGTTCTTGTACATAAATTTCTATAATTTAGATGAATCAAATAAAAAATGACTCAAGCAATATCGCTAATTTTTAGCACTTAATAACTCTAAAATATAACAAATAATTTAAGGATAATATTATGAGTAACCATGACGAAATTGATCGCAGTGAAGTAAAACATATGTCAAAAGAAGCCAAGCAAGACTTGAATGCTGACATCATCACAGGTGAGCCAGGCTCACATCCAGTAGGTACTGGTATTGGCGGCTTAGGTGGAGCAGCTGCAGGTGCAGCAATCGGTACGATGGCAGGACCACTCGGTACGTTAATCGGCGGTGCTATTGGCGCTATCGTTGGTGGCGGTGCAGGTCATGCAGCAGCTGAAGCAATTGATCCAACCCATGAAGAAGCTTACTGGCGTGCAGAACATGCAAACGCTGACTATTATACAGAAGAGCATGACTTTGACCGTGATTTACACCCAGCTTATGCGGTAGGGTATGCTAACCGCGCTCGCTATCCTGCGGATGCTCGCTTTGAAGATCATGAAGCAGATTTGGAGCGTTCATGGCATGAAGTGAAAGGTGAGTCACGCATGGAGTGGAATGAGGCACGTAGAGCATCACAGGATGCATGGAATCGTGTGTCGTAACATTAGCAAATAGAAAACCTCGGCATTTCCGTATTTTTATAGCTGAGTTTTTACATTTGGCAATTGTAGTTATATTAAAGCCTCTAGAGCATGCTCTAGAGGCTTTTTTGCATGTTGAAACCTTGGTAGTTGTGGTAATCTTAATGATGTCTTAACAACCCATAGAGCTACTATGACTGACTCTTCTTCTGAAACGTGTGAGCTTGCCCCTGATATCGCCAGATTTTATCAAGGTAAGTCTTTACAAGGTCAGCCACCCAGTCTTTGGACGCTGGTGTTGTCTCAAGTCACTACTTGGATATTTGCACGGTCGCTCATGAATGCGGCCGTTTTGGGGTTTTTCTATGGTATCGCTGGTACTTTGGCTTATGGGATGTATTATTTTAGTTTTATCACTGGCGCGCATATTGTCGATAGCTTACGATTCAAACATGGTTTCAATAACATACAGACATTCATGCAAGTCAAGTTTGGGGCAACTGGTGAGCATCTTTATAATGCAGTGATTGGTTTTCGATTAGTGAGTGAGGTGTTCAGCAACTTACTGGTATTTGGGTTTATCACCACCTTGTTCGTGGGCTTTAATGAGAATTATCTAATACTGATTATAGCGGTTGCCACCTTAATTTATTCTTCAATTGGTGGGCTGCACACGGCGTTAAAGACAGATGTTGCCCAAGCGTTATTGACGATCGTCGCCATTGCTGTTCTGTCGGTTGCTATGTTTGCACATCCCTTGTTTTCCTTCGATGACATTATCAGCTCATCCAATACCGCTGACAACAAGGGATGGATATTGTTGATAGTTGCATTTATCCAAATATGGAGTTATCCCGCTCATGATCCTGTTATGACTGACCGAGGATTTTTAGCAGACAGGGCCACTACCAAAAAGTCATTTTACTATGCTGCTCCTATTTCGATGGCTTGTATCCTTCTGTTTGGTTTGCTAGGTGTATTCGCACAGCTGAACAATGCAGGCGGTGCCACTGAAGTGACGCAAACGCTCAATACGCTATTCTCACCAGCGGTAATGATGTTGTTTAGTTTCGCCTTAATTATTTCAGCCATATCAACATTAGATTCTACGTATGCCAGTGCCGCAAAATTGATAGCCATTGATATGAAACTGGTAAAGCCAACTGTTAGAAATGGCAGACTAATCATGTTAGGATTTTTGCTGGCAGGCTTGGCCTTCATTGCAACTGGTAGCAAAGACCTGTTTGATGCGGTGGCTATTAGTGGTACGGTTTCCTTGTTTTTAGCACCTGTCGTGTTTTTTAGTATTTGGTCAAGTTGGGAAGTCAAACCTTGGGCCATTATAGTGAGCTTTGTATCAGCGCTCATGGCTGGTATTGTCTATATGTTAGAAAACGGTGGCTATATTACAGTGATGGCACCAGTGTTTGGCGCAGAGCACAAATACGTGCAGCTGTTGATATTATGTGTCATGGCTTCTATGATTGGTAGTATCGCCTTTGTATTGGCTCGCAAACGAATGTGATTAGCCAATCTGTTGAACAGCTAACTACGTACAGATGTAACATGCATATAAATATTTAGTGTTATGACTTTGATGGAGCAAGTATTCGCTACATTATCAGTTGATCGATTTTTTGAGTTTTAAGTAGCAGGATAAAGCAATACGAAACACTACAGATTTAGTACGGGCGGTCTATTATCATGAACAAGTTGCGTTATTTATTCATAATAATGCATACTATACATATAGCACTAGGATTTTTATGACTTACTCTGCCAATAAAGGTATTGATAAACAATTTTATATCGCCACTGCTAATTTACTAAATTTTGCCAATCCCAATCGTACTTACTATGAAAATGCTGAGCCATATAGCAATAAAGAGTATGAAAATAAACTGCGTGGTATCAGCGATTTACTAGAAAAAGCCCATGCCGACATCATTGCCGTACAAGAAGTATGGGACAGTGAGGCGTTAGAAGCGCTGGCGGTATCGTTAGGATTTAAGCCTGAACATGTGGTTATTCCGCTGGCAAGCAATGATAGTGCGAGCCCTTATACCCAAGGTAGAGGGGCGCAAAATACGCCTGCAGTGGGAATTATTAGTCGCTTTGAGCAGCTAGAGACAACTTTATTAGAAGAGGTGGCACCAAAGGCGGTGATTGATATTCCTGATATCGGTCCTTATAAACGCTTTAATCGCCCACCGTTGGTATTGCGAGTCGATGCATTTGGGCAACCAATTACTGTTATTACGGCTCATCTTAAAAGCAAGCGCGCTTTTTTCTTACGTGATGAAGCTGGCAATTTGCTAGAAGATATGGATGACCCTAATATTCGTATTCGTGCCAAACTTCGTAGCTTATGTATGCGGGCAGCAGAAGCGGCCTCCATCCGTATGTTTATTATCGAACGCTTAAAGCATACTCGCGAGCCCTTAATCTTACTCGGTGATATGAACGATGTCACGGGTAGTGTGACCACGCAATTGATGACTGAAACTGGCGAAGTGAATTACGACAAAAGCATGCGTGATGTTGCCTTGTTTGATGCCGCTCGTGTCCAAGCGCGTTATGGCTGGATGAAAGATGTAGCGTATACCCATATCTATCAAGGTATGCCAGAAGTGATTGATCAGTTGTTTGTTTCAGAAGAATTCTTGCCTGATAGCAAGTTTGCGCTTGGTCAAGTTGAACGAGTTGACTATTTTAATGACCATTTGAAGTGGGATTATGCCGATAGAGTCATCGATCATGGTATTATAAGGGCGAAAATAAAACTTCATGATTAACCCTATTATGTTGTTAATTGATACATTCTTTTTTAACCCATGCATGTCCCTTGCTTGATAGTGTACAAGCGTTTATGATGCCTCTTCATTGAATATAGAGCGGTAATATTAGCCCGTATTACCAACTAACGAACAGTCTTTCTTAGATTTAGAATGAATACTGTCCAATGAAGACCATATTTATAAAGATAGGGCACAACATTAAGAGATTTATAATGAGCGAAAACAAAGACGAAAAGATTGAAGATGTGTTGGTAGACTCGGAACTGGCAAAAAAACTGGTACCGAATAAATTCAAGTTCACCAGTCAGCAAGGCCGTGCACGCCGTCAGAAACTTTTGGCTGGTGCCAAAAAGTTGAGCGAAACACAAGCTATTAATGATATTACTTTGGCTGCTGTATGTGAAGAAGCCGGCATTCCAAGAGCCTCTGCTTATCATTTTTTCCCTAATATCGAAGCAATATTTTTAGCATTACGCTTTTTGAATGCAATCGAAATATTAGAAATAGTAGAAACGGTCGATATCGGTAATTATGATAGATGGCAGGGTTATTTGACGGCACTTATCGATAAGTGTGTGACGATATTCCATAACGATAAAACCAAAGCCAAGCTTGTTTATGACACTAATACACCTGATTTTGAGGGCGATAGTTTTGGTGAAGATATCGATCATCAAATCGTTGATTTGGTTTATAAGCGTTTGTCAGAGCGTTATGAGATGCCGAGTTTCCACGACATTCAAGACACGCTATTGATCGCCTATAGTATTGTAAATGCTATCTTTACCCTATCTTATCGCCGTCATCAAAGTATCACCAATGAGTATATTCAAGAAGCGAACACCGCATTTATTGCTTACTTGCGTTGCTACCTACCAGAAAAACTACCACGTAAGAATCGCTAGTCTTTCTGCAATTTAGCCATTTTGATGACACGCCCTAAGTAAATAAAAAAATCCGACATCATATGTCGGATTTTTTGTGTCTACTGTCTTTGCTCATTATGGTTATGATTGGTCTAACGGATCGGCGTTAATATTTGCCCACGGCAAATATCAGTACTCGTATCTAAAGGCGCATATTGCTCATAATAGTTGACGATTAAATTCTGCAAAGCAACGTTGGTTTGCGAATCATTGGCATTCACATAGGCTTCACGTGCTTGCTCTAGCCAACGGTCTGCCATGCGAAAGTGGCTGCCTGACTCGCGCCAGCCTCGCTCGCATTGATTGGTCGCTGCCCAGATGAGAGAAACCTCACTGAAAGCCAGTTCACGTGGTGCTGAAGTAATACCGTCACTATCTTTTAGGGCGCTTAGGGTTGCCCACAGATCGGGTCGCATCAAGGCTGAGTTGGAGGGAATGTTTTGATGCAGGCTGATGTCTTGTATCGTATCATTCTTTAGCGCGTGTAGTATGGTTTCTGCAAACTGTGCTGCTTGTAGCCCAGCAGTTGAGCGACTATTCATGCTGTCTTGATGGATGGCATAGGTCAGCCAAGCTTGCGCTTTATAAGCAAAGTATTGCTGACGTGCGCTCATACTTTTTTTCTGATACTCTTTTAATTGTGTCAGCATACACTGCATAGCACGTTGATGTGTGCTTTGATATTTATAAGCAGGCGTTTTGCTTTGCAATTCACTATCACAATAGTCATTGGCTTGTAGAGTGGTAGCTTGAGTATGGCTGTCTGCTGCCACTGCTGATGACGCAGTTGCCAGTAGTAATACTGCTGAGAGCGCAGTATAGATAGGCTGTTTGTAAGTTATTGCTTTAATCGCAGAGTACAACATAATACTGACCTTATATTAAGGTAATAAGTGTGGATATTTACTCTTATTAAGACTGACTTTATGAGTGACTAACCGATGAATAATAGCAAAGTAACATTTAAATTATAACGTAGAATTACTGGTCAGACGTTTGTTTTTGCGTGGGTCTTCACGTTTGAATAAGTCTTCATCAAACTTAAAGCGTAGTCTAAAGTAAGCACCTTCTTGAGTGCTATCATCATAAGCGATGTCTTCATCTTCAAAACCCATAAAGTTGTAGCCGAGTGATAACCAAAGGTTTGTCATTGGGCTATAGCCCACTTCAGCACCCAGCATATAAGACATATCATCCGCTTGTTTATTCCAGTAAGTACCTGCTTGTAAACCAATATCCCAGCGTTCGCTAATATCGTATAAGCTGCGTGCATAGACAGCATGAGCTGTGTTATCGCTTATGATATTGTCCGCATCATACTCCGTGTATTTTCCTGCGTAACGACCTGATAGCGTCAATGGGCGAGTCGGGTGGTAGTTGCCGCTCCATGACCAAACAATCGCATCTTTTTGATAAGGATCATTGCCAGTCGCGTTGTCATCTAGGCGATACTCAAGCTTCGCAAGCATATCGAGCTGATTGCTATCATAATCACGATATGCAGCGCCAAGCTGGAAACGGTTGATGGTGCGATGACCATCGTTGTAATCTACTTGTGAGTAGATATCTTTTGCTAATAAAGTAATATCATCGGTGTAACGATAAGCAATGCCCGCGCTGCCGAGAAGGGTATCACTGGTGTCGCCCCAACGTTTTTCTAAACGCCCTGAAGCCTTGTAGTTTTCTTTGGCTAGGTACTCAACACCGACACCCGCTGCGGTTGCCGTGCTATCTTCCTCACCTTCTAAAGACTCGACACGCTCAAATAGTGTGCTTAAGGTCAGACCTTCTTGGACATACCATTTGTTTTTTAGACCGATAGCTGCTTCTGCTTCGCGTGCACTGATTGCATCACGCATACGGTATTCGCTGTAAACCTTACCGTCTTTCATATAAGTGGCATCGAATCCCACGACCGTACGCTGACGCTCATCAGAATCATCTAGACCGTAGCTACCTGACAAACTATTAATTAAGTCATGGCGGGCGTATAAGCGACCTAAGCTACCCAGTGGCGTCTCGCCGCCGATAGAGGTGGCATTACGTTCGCTATTGTCAATATCTTGCTCATATTCGGCAAACACTAACGAGTTGTTCAGCTTGGGCAAACGTGCTGTCAGACGGGCGCGGGCAGTCGTCCCTTCGATATCTTTGTCAGCGTTACTGACGCCATTGAGTGCTGATTGATTGATGATGTCATCGTTGAATATTGTATCATCGGTGACATCTAGCACGTCAGTGGCTGCTTGGGTATTACGTGAGGCGGCAGTCGCATCTTGCTTGTAGTAGCGCACCCCAATCTCGCCAACGATATTCTGACTTAGACGCTGTTCAATGCTTGCTTCTACACCTTCGCGATTGGCTTCGGTTGTATGATCTTCAGTGCGCACGCCTTCAAATTTAAGTGCCGTTTGCTTGTTGTTTAATGTATGAGTAACTTCAACACCAGATTCAGTACGACCAGCTGTCTGCGGCGAGGCGCCAGTGACAAAGCCTTCGTCTGTGTCGTTATAATAAGCTTTGGCACGGGTGTTTTTCTTGTTATCAAAGTCAAGCTCGATACGTAGTGCGTCGCCTTCGACATCGTTACCTTCTAAAAGATCGGCATTAATCTGATTGCTTGGTTGAAAGTTTGGGTTTTCAGCTTTGTTCATTGCATATTCGGCAACTAACTTTAGCTTATCGCTAAATTTGATAACGCTGTTGACACTGGCCAGCTCTTCTTTATTAAGTGGATCGTCACTGTTGACATAGCTACCACCGATAGCCACTTTAGCATTCAGTTGTTGCTTGGCAGCGATACCGCCGACCAAGTATTCTTCACCGCCTTCGTCTACTTCTACAGTGACTCGTAGATAAATAGGGTTGCCATCGATATCTTGGCTAGCGATAGGGGCTTTTAAGAATAGGCTGCGGCTAATAGGATCAATTTCATAATCTGCAAAGCGGGTAAGGGTTTCACGGTTGACGATTAAACCTGGATTATTCGCATCGCGAGTAATAACCTCGATCGTTTCTGAATTCTCTAATACGGCATCAAAGTTTTCAGCCAATGGATAAGGACCTGAGATACCCAAACCACGAGTTTCATTAACGCGCTGACTGGTGCTGGTCTCGGCTATGAAGGCAGTAACACGAGTGTTGTTGTCTTCATACTGTGCTTTTACACCCGTCAACGTACGGTTGTACTGACCAAGTTTGATGCCTTCGTCGTTATCGACTTGAGTTTTTAAATCACCATACATGGCAAATGAGCGGCCTTTATCTACTCGAACATAAAGCTTGCTGGTAGATTGGGCGTCAAAACCTTTGGCTGATGAATCGCCATAGACGGGATAGTACTCGCCAGGCTCGATATCACGGAATAGGCGCTCGCCTTTTTTATCACTGTCATAAGCGAGAGTTAGCAGATAGTCACCGCGTACTTTGCCTTTGAGGAACATCGCAGCACGACCAGATGCCGTATAGTCATCGTTACCAGCAAAATCATTAAGCTCTTGCTCAAATGCACCTTGAGCATCAGTAATACTGCCGCCATCAAAATCTTTGAGTGAAATAGCGCCTTCTACGATACCAACAGCAATGAGAGGGCGTAGTTTAGCAGTGAACTGTAACGGAATGATTTGTTTGCTACTACCAACATCGATGACCAACTCCCCTCTACCGGGTACGCTTGGCGCGGTCACAGGGATTAGTAGCTCACCGCCAGAGACGATCACTTGGGTACCAGCTTGGTCTTTACTGCTGTCGCTAAGATTGATACGACCAATATTGGTATCGATAGTGATCGGCGTCGAAGCGATATAAGGACGACCATCACGGTCTTTTAGGCTAATAACGACTTGATAATCGCTCACGCCATCTGCTGGTACTAGCTGTGCTTGAGTACGATAGTCGATCGCTTGCAAACTATCAGGCGTCAATACTTTGATAGTTTGCTCAGAGATGACTTTGCCATTTACGTCAGTAGAAACACCGCGCAGGGTATTGTTTCCGCGTTTTAGATCAACAGCATAGTAATCAAAAGCGGTCACATTCTGCTTTTCTTGCTCAGCCGTTTTGCCGATTTGCTGCTCTGAAACCGCTTTACCATTGGCATAAAGGGTAAAAATAGAGCCTAAAGGCGCTTGGACCTGTACCATTTGCTTATAAGTACTGAGCTGCTGACCTTCGCTTAGGTTGATAAAGGCAACATCATTATTAGCCACTTCTTTCAAGTATTCTTCTAGCTCTTTTTCTACTGGTGGCGCTACCGTGGTAACGGCCATATCGACACGACTGTCTGCTGGATTGACCATTTCATTGACGATAGCAGAGTCACAGTGATTACCAAGGTCTAGATCGCCATTGACGTTACAGCCACTGGCTTCTACATTGTCATCGTAGTCACGATTGTAATCAGGGTCTAGAGTTAGCTCAGTTTTTACGGCTTGCTCAAGAGTGTCATTTTTAGCGCTCACAGATTTGCTACGAGCAACAAGCTCTGCGTTCAAGCGTTCCGTGCTATCGCCCATACCACCAACGATAGCAAAATCGGCACGATGTAATTCGCCATATTTTAAGTCAATGAAACGGCTACCCGTATCACCCGCATTACGATTGCTTTGGGTAACCAATTCGGTTTCTCTAGGTATGGTAGTGCGATCAATTTTTAGCACGTGAGTCTTGGCACTAACGCCATAAAAATTATACTTACCTTCAGGATCGGTCACGATAAAGTTACCGTTTTCCATATAAATGCGCACGCCTGCGACGCCAAGCTCGCCATCTTCTTTTTGTTGGATACCATCACGATTGATGTCGTGATAGACCTTACCGATGATGATGCCATCTGTATTCATGACACCGCGCTCTACTTCAATCTTCCACTGTGCTTCTCTTGAGACTAAGCTTTGACCTTGTTCGTTGCTAGCAACAGCAGTCGCGCGATTGGTGCCATCACCACCCAATGATGAAGCGCCAATCAATACACGGTAAGTGATCTTTTTACTTGCGCCGTTTGCCATATTACCTAAGCTTAATACTTGGTATTTGCCATCGGCTTTGAATTCAGTGGTTTGTGCTTGGTTGATATCGACACCATTGCCAGACTTGTTTTCGTCGATACGAACGCTGCTTGCGACCATGTCAAAACCGCGTGGTAGCGCATCTTTTAGCTGGACATCATAGGCAGTGGCGTTACCATTATTGGTCACATTGATGGTGTAATTGACATAATCACCAAGCTCAGCACTCTTAACGTCACTTTCTTTGGTCACAACTAAGGTTGGATTTTCATCAATGATATTGATTTGTGTATTTAGGTCTAAGTAATCAATATATACGAGAACGTTGTCGATATTCGTGTTAGAGCCATCGTCCGGTAATGGCTCAGACCCAGTATCGACAAAGGGATTGATACAAGCTTCTAAATTAGCAGTTAGAGTATCGTTTGCCACAGTCTGGATGATCTTGTCATTGATAGCGTTGGCATTGTTTTGTGTTGGTGCGGACAGCTGATATTTACCTGTGTTATTACCTGTCTCTATTCCTCTAAGTGAGTAAGTATCGCCTGTTTTTGAGGACTTGATGGTAATCCATACTTGATCTGGCTTATCAGATTGAACGTTGCATTGGGCGTAGCTGGCTTCTACATATACATTAGAGCCAACTTGAGCGCTACCTTTGGGACCATCAAACTTATCGTTAGTGAAGTCGATACCAGGTTTGATGATTATGGATCTATCCGTTGCAGCTGCTGTAACGGATTCGTCTTCGATGACGACGGCACCAATTTTGATCGCTGCTGTATCGCCGTTAGCACTGTTAGGATCTGTCAGAGCCTGTATGATCAGCTGAATATTTTCAGCTTGACCCAAAGCAATTTGAGCACTTAAGCCGTCAATCGCAATCTGCTTGTCTGTGCTGTCAATGATGCCGTTTTTGTTAACATCTTGGTATACCGTAAAGTTAGATAAGCTACTTGGGTAATCGAAGCTTAAGGTAACCGTCTCATCATACGTACCATTGTTTGAAAGTACATTTATCCATTGAACTGTATCACCAGCATTGACAGTTTTTAGTGCTGGCTGAGTGATGCTGACATCATACTCAGGCAAGGTTAAAGATTTAAAGGTGACCTGATTAGACGAGCCTGACTGACTGCTGGTTCCGACATTGTAGTTGGTTTGTGCAATATTATTAATCGTTGTCACGCCATTACCGTCTTCGGCATGAGCGATATTTGCTTGCATAAGTAGCATCGATGCTGCCAACGCAGACAATGCGCCTACACGGTAGCGAGGGTTACGAGACGAGAATACAATCTGGCGCATAATCGGTAATCCTACTTATGAAAGAAAATATAGTTTCTATAGATATGAGTTGTAAATGGTAAAGATGGAGTTTTCTTAAGCGGCTTAAGAAAACTCCTTACAAGAAGTGTTCGCTGTTAATTATGGTGCAGTGTTAGTGCCGGTCTGAGATATTTTGGCAGAGAAATAAATAGTTCCTTTCTCTTTTCCTGTCAATGTGCCAAACGTACCAACAATGGTTTTACCAGAAACATTTGACGTCGCAGCTGGTGAGTTCACTGAGGTTTTAGACTCAAAATCATTTTGATAAGTCAATGTGTTGACCAAAGTATCCGACAAGACAACATTGGTGATTGTGTTGCTGGTGAAGGTGTTAGTAGCTTCTAGTCTGTAGAATGCACATTGCTCAGCTTTGGCAGTGACTTCAGTCGTTACCCATTGACTATTAGCAATGGTCGATGGCGAAGTACCACAAGCCGCCGCTGCTTGGAATTTGAATAAATCAATACCTTGCATCGTCGTCGTTGACGTCGTAGATATGTTGTCAGTAGGGGCTGGCGTGCCATCTACTATTGTCTGTGGCAATACTTTGATAGTGATGGTTTCAAACTTCCCAATATCGCTATCTTGGCCTTTGTTGCTGCCTGAACCATTGGTATTGACCAATACGCCAATATTAACCGATTGACCAGGAGTCAAACCTGCATTTACAGCCTCATTTAAGTCATATTGACCCTGTGCATTTGGCGTTAATACTGTCTCACCAGTATCAAGCACACCATTATTGTTGGTGTCTACAAATACTTGACCAACAGTAACCGGAACGATATCTGTTATTGGTGTAATCGTGAATAGGACATCACCTTTGGCTTTTGCTTCTGTAATGGCACTACCATCATTGCTAATAGTATAAGTGTAGCCGTTAGCGCTACTTTGTAAGGCTACTTCTTTATTGATACCGTCAGTGATGTTGATGTCACGATTCTGGTTCTGAGCGGTCACCGTAGCATTGGTATTATTATCTTTACCAATATTAGGATTGGTTGGATCTTCGTAGTTGTTCTCGTTCGTAACTGTATCGGCAGCATCACCTGAACTATCAACTAAATCAAAGATTCCGTCGCCATCGACATCATCTCTGACGATAGCGTAGTTGACGAAGTCGCTACCAGTCGTTGCATTATCTGACTTCTTAGCGCGGAACTTGAGAGTGATGGTGTTGCCTTGATTGATGTTCTGACCAGTAACGGTGATCGTTCTACCATCAGTTGAGATAACAGGCGTCTGGTTACTACTACCACCAGTTGTGGTGGGAGCAACATAGTTAGCTTCATTAGGTTGAATCACAACTAAGCCATCAGGCATCACATCTTCGATCGTGACGGCAGTACCATCGGCAGTGCCTTGGTTTTTGACAGTAATAGTATAGTCAACGTAAGCATTGACGTTATTCAAATCAATAACTTTGGTGCCAAGATTGCTTCGTGCTGACTTAGTGATCGCATAGATAGGCGATACAGTGATTGCGTTATCAGTGTTGGTAGCAGTTCCTGCTTCGCCTTTACCAGTTAGATAAGCACTTGTAGCAGTGACATCTAATATACCGTTATCACCAATCACACGACTGTCATTTTTGTCTGCTGCGGCAGCAATCGTAATAGCTGCTGACTCATTTGGTGCAAGCTTAATTGTTTCTCCATTAAGGATAGTCACAACGTTGCCCACAGGTGCATTATTAGCATCTAACTTTTGATAAGTAATCTTGCTATCTGCAAGAGTATAGTTGAAATCATCGCCACCTTCGTTCGCTAGATTAATCGTATAAGTATCCGCGATGTTACCGTTATTACTAAGGGTATGCGTGAAATTTACCGTTGCGCCTACTTGTGGATTGATATTGATGTTTTCATTGATATCGTCAGTAGCAGAAGCACCACCAGTTGCAACTAAACTAAACGCACCTGTTTCGGAGACTTTGATGGTTACTTCGTTAGACTCAGCGGTTTGCTGAGTATTATTACCAGTGACATTATAGGTCGCTGTCGCGATGTTTTTTACAGAAAACGCGTCTTTTTGGTTGTAAGATACGTCAGTTACCGCATTGGCTGTACTAGCGAGACCCATAGCGGTCACAATACCAACAGTCAAAATCGAGTATTTAAATAGGGTAGGTTTCATACGGTAAATCTCCTAAAGGGTATAAATGAAAAGTCCTAAAAACGAACTATTCGACAATGGTATTGAGTGCCACAGCGGCAGACTTCTTGGCGGGTAGTAATTTGATATTCCAACGCAATGTGCGGTATTCAGAATAGGGGATTTTGACCATTTTGCCATCGACTTTGCGCATGAGTGGCATATCGGCATAGTTTTTGCCATCGATACTGGCTTGCGCGCTTGCTGGTAGTGCTTCGCCGTTGAACGCCATATTGGCAGGAATCGGTAAGATAACGGCTAGATCACTGATGTTTTGATTTACGGTATTGGTATAAGTGGCTTTGTACTGAATAACCGTACCTGCTGGTGCTGTACTGACCGGTGCATAACTGACTTTACCGTCGGCATCCTTAACAACTTTGTTAGCCGTCAGCTCCATTTTTAGAGCATTGTCAGCATGAGCTGTGCCTAGCAAAGACAAAGAGGTCAGAGTAGCTAATAAAGTAGTACGAAAGATATTGAGGTGTTTCATAGTATATCCCTTGCTTGTATCGCAGCTGTTAGTTTGATTTTGACTCGGCATTATAAGAGTTATATCTACAGCGAAGCTACTAATGGACAGTAAAAATTGCTAACAACGATGAATTACATATTTTGTAAAGGCATTATTACAAATTGGCAACAACCAATCATCATAAAGATGACAAATGGTAGTTTGAAGTACTCCAAAGGTAAAAGTCATAAATATCAAGGTACTTAGCAGCATTGAACCACTAGTAAGGCTGAAAAAATTGACTTTAATACCTCAAAAAACTTAATGAGGCACATAAATTTTGTTTCAAATATATTTTATGTGGAAAATAATGTAATTTTTTTTAGCCGTTAAGCAATGATTTTGCAAGAATGCGATGGGTAATAAGATTTGATAAAGGATCTACAAATAAGACGTGATACTGACTGAAAATAAGAGATAGACCGTGCAAGAGTGTAACAGGGAAGGGTGTCAAATTATGGGTGTTTATAAGCATCTAGTGATGCTTATAAACATTTTGCTCAGGTAAATAAAACTAACAGTTAGTCACTATTAAACGCTACCTATTTATGGTGCTACCGTGCGATTGTTTTTAATCTTCACAGCAAATTTCATAGTACCAGTGCCTTGAGGCGCCAGTGTAGAGATGTTTGTGCTGATAGCATTTCCGTTGATCGCTGCTTGAGTATTAATGGTGCTATTTGCCGTAACCGTCGTAGCCGCTGTACCGTCTCTATAATCGGCTTTGTCTGAAAAGTTAGATAATAAATCCGAAATGGTCAATCCAGTAATGCTGAATCCTAACGGTGCCGCTGAAGAGTTGTTAAATGCCGCGATCTGATAGATAACACATTGACCAGGTAAGGCAGCAAGAGGATCAGATGAGCTGCTAAAAGTAGTATCAACGACGTTATCGCAATTAGCATCTAAGCCTTGGCTCTTGACCAAAGTTAGACCTTTAACGTTGGTAGTATCTGTAATTGAAGGCACAGTAGGTGCACCTGTACCCGCAGCTGTTACAGTAACTACTGTACTCTCAGTGGTAGCAGTCGTTGAGTTCTCTGGTGTGAACAAAGGCGCGTTGCTAGATGAGACATTATAATTGATAGTTACCGTACTATTAGGTGCTAGTCCAGCAGTCAGTTTACTTGTGATGTTATAAGTATTAACACCATTGACGACTGTAGGTGCGATAGAGATGGCGGTTTGCGGTACTAAAGGACCGGCAGGACCATCTGGATCATAAACGATCGTCACAGAGTTAGGCACTAGGTTCACAGCATTTGATTTGTTGCTGTCAGTGATAGTGAAGGTCAGCTGATTGTCTTTACCTTCAATATCTTTGCCTGTGTTGGTAATAATGGTCTGATGAGTGACTTGACCAACAGCATCTGTAGTAGAGGTGCTAGGGGCAATCTCTTTAGTCGTTGGATTGGTGAGCGTCAAGTTACGCTTAATGGTCGTAAAAGGTTGAGTTGAGTCATTACCATCATTGCCAGTAGCGACCGTACCATTAGTAAAGTCGGTGTCATCGACGAGGTAGAATCTACTAACGTTTTCAACAGTGCTGTCTGTACTATCGATAAGCGTGTTGTCAGTCGCTGGAATATTATCTAAATCGTCAGTGACTTTAACATGATTCAATGCATTATTAGCTAGGGCAGCAGCAGGGTCTTTTTTGACTGTGAAATTAATTGTGATACTTCCACTTGTAGGAATGTTCACTCCCGTTAACTCGAAGCCTTTACTAGTCTGACTGAGCGTGCCTTTAGTTGCATTACCAGCAACGACGATACTATTCGTCGTCAATGCTGACGCTATGAGCAAACCTGTAGGCAAATTATCTGTGATAGTAATATCAGTAGCATTAGCAGAGTATGTGGTAGTTGGGTTTTTGACTACAATTGTATAGGTTGACGTATCATTGTCATTGTTAAGATCTAAAGCTTTGTTAAACGTCTTAATGATGCTAAAAGTTGGTAATTTAGTGACAGAGTCATCAGTGTTAACCAGTGTTTTAGTTGGAATAGTCGCAGGGATAAGCGTACTGGTAGCGCTTAACTTGAGATTTTGTTTGTTACCACCTTTATTACCATTAGTCTTGGCATTAATAGTGAACTTAATGAATTGACCTTTTTCTAGGGTAATGGTTTGGTTGTTTGCTGTACTGACAGGAATACCAGATTCTGAGGAGACAGGAGTAACACCTGCACCTGGGACTTGCCCTTCATTATAAATAGAGTACGAAACGGTAGAGGCAGAGGCAGTAAGATCATAATCAGTATCGTCGCCAGTCACATTTTCTAACTTAAGCGTATAACTATCACTACGGTTACCTGTGTTGGTCAACGTATGCTGAAATACTGCAAAGCCATTGGGTGCCACTTCTTCATTCACGTTTGAATCGTCAGGAGAGTTGCCATCTGGGTTGTTTGAAACCAAAGAGAACGACAGCTTCTCTGATACTCTGACAGTCACTGTGTTCGATGTCACTGGCGTTTGCGCGACAGTGCCGACGCTGTAGCTGGCTGTTGCCACGTTTCTTATGTCAACAGTGGTATCGCTAGAAACACTTGTTGCTGCCATAGCAGTGGTGGTTATACCTAGTGCAGCAGTCACACCAACAGCGATTAGACTATATTTAAAAGTATTTGATTTCATAAGGTGCTCCGAGATGAAAGGTAATAAACGGTTAATTCAATAAGCTATATATGAGACAAGCAACTTTTATTAGCTAACCTTTGTATTTAGCGCCACGACAGCAGACTTATTAGCGGGCAGTAATTTGATATTCCAGCGTAGCGTACGGTATTCAGCTAATGGAATTTTGACTAGCTTGCCATCAACCTTGCGCATAAGCGGCATATCTGCATAGTTTTTACCATCGATACTAGCTTGCGCGCTGGCAGGCATGGCATCACCAGTGAAGGTCATGCTAGTAGGGATAGGTAACGTCACCATCAGATCATTGATGTCTTTATTAACCGTATTGGTATAATTTGCTTTGTACTGAATGACTGTACCGGCTGGTGCAGTACTTACGGGTACATAAGTGACTTTGCCTTCAGCATTTTTGACCATTTTATTAGCGGTTAGGTTCATTTTCAGTGCATCATCGGCGTAAGCGGTATTTAACAAAAAGGCAGAAGTTAAGGTTGCCAATAAAGCGGTACGTAAAAAATTAATATTTTTCATATTATAATTCTCGCTTGAATCACTACTATTTATTAGATAGTTGCATGATTACAAACAAGCGACACAAAGTCATTGAAAAAGTGACAAATGGCAGGTTGAAGTAGTTGAATGGTGTCGTTGCTTCTATTAGAAACGCTTATCTAAAAAGGATTAGAAGACAGCTAAGTATCAAGTAAGATTCAGATAGAAATAAGAAATATGACTGAAACTAACGGTTAAGACAAAAAACTGCCTATCTAGTATAGAGACCAGATAGGCAGTTTTTTTAAGGCATTTATACGGTACATGGGTTTATTGACTGGTACCGTACTTGGTATTGAAATACAGGGTCGCCTTTGTAGGAGAAGTTCCAGTAGGCTTAGCCAAGTTGAATTTACTAGAAACTATTTTATCTACGGGTAATGTGCTTGTATTTTCGTTGATAGAAACTGGATTTCCTAAAGGAAAAGGCGAAACGAATATAGATTTAACTGGAGTGATTTGCAGGGTATCTGTGATCTGAATATCATTTAAATCAACATGGCCTCGGTTATAGGCTTCTACTCTATAAGCGATACATTTTCCAGGCTCTATGTTGTTTATGTCCGCAGTGCTAAACAAAGGCGTCTGAGAAGGCGTATCACTCGTACCGTTATAGCTAGAATTGATGTTACAGCTATGGACATATTGCGACTTAATTAAAACTATAGAAGTATTATTGGATTGAACTTCACCGAAGTCTAGATTACGTAAATTATTACTTTCTGTCTTATAGTCAAAAGTATTAGCTACTAAAGTGACTTCACGAGTGTTTGGTGTAGTATCGACGCTATAGACCCAATTGCTTGGCTCTACTTGCACGACACAAACTTTTTGAGGGGATAATGTCGCTATGGTACTTCCTGGTACAGTAAATTTGTATTGGCCCAACAGTAGACCTGAAGTGGCTGTATCTGGTATGTTCTGTGCGGTAGTACCAGCAATATCGGTGCCGCCATCAGTGCCACAGTTTGTCAAGCGTACTTGAAGACCGCTAGCGCCAATACCTGACTCTTTATTGTTGCCGCTGCTGTCAAAAATACCATTGAAATAGTTAGCGTTGCCAGTGAAGGTGCTAGTAATATCTTGCCTAGTATTTTCATTAGAAGGAATTCCACCATTGTCATTAAATACGAAGCCAGTAAAAGTATATACCGATGGAGTATTGGTAATCGTACAGGTGATTTCATCGCCGTAGTTTAAGTTTGATAGAGTAAACGAACGAGTAGGTATAGTTTCTGCGTTCAGGGTTGCAGTACCATTCGTAGTTGTAAAAGTGCTTCCCGTAGTTGCATTGTTGCAAATATAAGTAGCACTATAATTGCTTACCGAACCATTTATGACGCGCTCACTAATAGTATATGTTTTAGATTCAGCTAAACTCAACAAATCACTAGTACCATTGTTAATGGTAGCAGCATTGCCAGTAGTGGTAAATGAATTAGCAGATAAAGAGTCTCCAGTTACTTTTATCTCGAACTGATCAGCACTGTCTGCGGAATCGTTGACACGATTGCCATTGAGCGCTTTTTTTACTACGAGCTTTGGCGGTGCTAAGCAGAAGTAAAAGTCGGAATATCCAGTTACATAAGCACCAGCAGAAGTGGTGGTAGCGCCTTCAGAGTATGGATTGCCGTGAGTTATCGCAAAAGGAGTTGAAGCAGGTTTATAACCCCAGTCGATATTGAAGTTACAAGGACTTGCTGTATTACAGTTGTCCCAAGCTGTTCCTGAAATGGTTTGATTACCATTGGATAGCTGGAATGGTTTGTTTTCAGTTTTCGAAAAAACACCGCCAGAAGAAGCTAGTGTTATGGACTCTATATAACGTCCGGGTTGATTGGCATCTAAATCCTGAACGACAAAGCCATACTTAGATACAGGCTTATTGATAGTCGCTGTTAGTCGATGATCGATAGGCGCACGGAAACTATCATGATACATGTTAATAGCGTTGGCAGTTGCATCAGTGAAATTAGTACCAGTTGGGTAACCTGTCCGTAAATTTATTTGATCAGTAAAGGATAAGTTAAATTTTATGTTACCAAAGACATATTCCTTAGATAAACTACCCGTTACCCAAGCAATAGGTAATATCTCTTTAGGAGTATAGTCTGGAGCATTATTACCAATATAAAACATCTTATGCCCACTTGGACAACTCGCGGGTGCTACAGGAGAACCACCACTAAATATAGAGGTAACAGTATTACTATCACTTGCAGCCTTCAAATCTAAATTACTTGCTTTGATGGTCGCCGTATTAGTAACCGTTGATCCTTGAGATGCTGTGACTTTGGTAGGTACCCTTATACTATAAGTTTTGCCCACCGCTAGGCTTGGTATATTGAAACCACCTGTACTTTCCAACTGCGTTCTAGTTGGTGCTATAGCACAAGTATCTGTACTATCTGTCCTATCACAACTGATATCATTCTGTTTACTAAGACCAGTAACGATTGGATCCTTCAAGGTAATATTAGTTAGGGGCGTATTACCATTATTAGTAACTTTAATCAGGTAATTAGTAATGTTGCTTGTACCTACACTGTCTGTCCCATCATCTTTTGTAATCTCATACGAAGCAGGCTGATAGCAATAGCTATCTAAACGAAAGTCAAAAATTCGACTTGAGATATTGTTAGTAGTATCGTTGTCTGTATTTGTATAAATCATCTTTACTGATTTAACAGGCTCACTAAAAACTACCGATCCTTGGCATCTGGATTCAAGAGTAGTACCGCAGTTGAAGTCTGTATCTAGTCTCAAACCTTCTCCGCTAGTATTAATAACACTAGAGCCAGATATGGATTGAAATACACCGTTTACAGTAGCGTTACTCTGCGTAGTTCCAACGAACTTTACATTATCGTCCCAATAGCTGGTTCCGCTAGATGATTTATCAATATCAAATGCACTGAGTGCTACTTTATTTAGAAAAAGAGGCTCACTATTCGCAGTGTTCTGAAAATCTAACGTAATCTCATTACGAACAGAGCTATTATTGGGTGTGTTTCCTGAAAATCTAATAGCAGTATAGCCACCACTTGTTAGTGTATTAACGTTTGTAATAGCACTACTACTAACGTTAAAATCGGCAATACTCATTTTTATTTTAAGTGGGATATTGACTACTGTGCTACTAGTAGGAGCATTTACGCTAGTCATATCAATATAGCTGCTATTGAAGCTGTTCCTAAGAGGAGAATAACTACTATTACTCAAAAAACCTTGAGTTGAGCCAGCAGGACAAGAGGTAGCAGAGCCATTATTCAAAGTAAGCGCAAAAGCAGACCCACTACCTAAAGAAAAGAGCAAAACTCCCACTACAGCCAATATTTGTTGTAAGTATCTGCGATATGAATAAATATCGGTAGCTTCTGGAATTTCTTGAGACTGATGCATATAGTCACCTTTTATGTATTTATTCATTCGAGAACTTTTATGTATGTAATACAAACATAACTGATTTATTATCTAGATAACGGTTACAAATGGTGGTTCAGTTTAATAGATAGAAAAATATGGTTTATCCAGTGAGCAGTAATAACGAAATGACAAAATACAATATTAGGCATCTGATGTGTAATTTGTAGGATCTATTGCTTACCAGTTTAACAGATGAATGTATAAATCATGTAACTTGCTATTTTATAGAATAATTGTAAAAAATGTCTTAAAGAGTCGATAGATGGCAGGTTTTTTGTGACCAGATGCCAAATTTCTGACTTGTAGTATAATTATTTATATTTTGTACTTCTTATTTTCTATACATCTTATGTTTACACATCGCGATTATCTCAAGTTATCTGAATTTTTCCTTGTCATTCAAATTGTTACATTCTGCATATTCTCTTAAAAAGCCATCAAATATTTACTTAATAACTAATCGTTATTTATTTAAAAAATACTTGTCATTTCGCCATTTCTTTACAGCCATAAACAACCTATCAATAAACGCCTATAATATAGAGTGATTATCGTTTAATAATTAGATATATAGCACGAGTTTTGATTTTGTTATGCTTCTTTTTCTTCAAGATGCTAAAGGGTCGTTGCGTTATATTGTCACCTGAGCTTTATATGACTGCAACACATGATGGAGCGGCGGCCTGTCGCCTGCTACCTGTAACAAGGAAGTCATTCAGCAAAGCGTTAGCACATTACTATATTAAATAACACGTTGATTTAACAATACCCTGTCATAGTACAGGGCTGACTGATAAAAAAGGATGAGTAAAGATGAGTTATTATAAGGATGCTGATAGCACCGAAACCCAAGAATGGCTGGACGCCTTTGAGTCTGTCATCAAACATGCGGACAAGGATCGCGCGCAATTTTTGCTAAAAGCCTTATACAACATGGCGGTACAAGAGGGATTGCCATTCAATAGACTAGATACTGCCTATGTTAATAGTATTGCGGTCGAAGATGAGCCAATGTACCCAGGTGATTTGGGTATGGAGCGTAAAATTCGTGCCTTGATTCGCTATAACGCTTTAGCAATGGTCATGCGAGCCAATAAGAACGATGATGACTTAGGTGGTCACTTAGCGACATTCGCGTCTAGTGCCACGCTATATGAAACTGGCTTTAACCACTTTTTCCGTGCGGCAAGTGATCACTTTGGTGGTGATATGATCTACTACCAAGGTCACTCAGCGCCTGGTATCTATGCTCGTTCATTTTTAGAAGGTCGTTTGACGGAAGATCAGCTCGATAATTTCCGCCGTGAAGTCGGTGGTAAAGGCTTATCAAGCTATCCGCATCCTTATCTAATGCCGGACTACTGGCAGTTCCCAACGGTTTCGATGGGCTTAGGTCCTATCATGTCGATCTATCATGCTCACGTGCATCGTTATATGGAAAACCGTGGCTTGCTCGAAAAAGAAGGTCGTAAAATTTGGACGTTCTTGGGTGATGGCGAAACGGATGAGCCAGAGAGCTTGGGTGCGATTTCTCTCGCGGGTCGCGAGAAGCTGGATAACCTGATATGGGTGGTCAACTGTAACTTGCAGCGTCTGGATGGTCCAGTCCGTGGTAACGGTAAAATCATTCAAGAGCTAGAGTCTGTATTCCGCGGCGCAGGTTGGCGCGTGATTAAAGTTATTTGGGGTGGTAACTGGGACAGTCTACTGGCCAATGACAAAACGGGTGTGCTAAAACATCGTATGGAAGAAGTGGTCGATGGTGAATATCAGTTATATGAGGCCCGTACAGCTGAGTTTACTCGTAAAGAATTCTTTGGTAAATACCCAGAGCTAGAAGAGATGGCAGATGCCTTGACGGATGATGATATCGCACGCTTAAACCGTGGTGGTCATGATCCAGTGAAGGTATATGCAGCCTTTAGTGAAGCCATGAAAACCAAAGGTCAGCCAACGGTTATTTTGGTCAAAACCGTCAAAGGTTACGGCTTATCTGCTCAAACACAAGCGGTCAATAAATCGCATCAGGTGAAAAAGCTTGATCAAGACGCACTGGTCTATTTCCGTGATCGTTTTGACTTGCCATTTACCGATGAGCAGCTAGAGACTCTACCGTTTTACCGTCCTGAAGAAGGGTCGGCAGAGATGAAATATCTCAAAGGTCGTCGTGAAGCCTTGGGTGGTCATTTACCAAACCGCCGCAGTGGACATATTCCATTGAATATTCCTGAATTGTCTATATTTGACCGTGTATTAAAAGGCAGCAATGGCAAAGAGCAGTCGACGACGATGGTATTCGTACGCCTGTTGTCAGCTATGCTAAAAAACAAAGACATTCAAGATCGTGTGGTACCAATCGTACCAGATGAAGCGCGTACTTTTGGTTTAGAAGGTATGTTCCGTCAATTGGGTATTTACTCAGCAGTTGGTCAAAAATATACGCCAGAAGATAGCGAAGCATTGATGGGCTATAAAGAAGCTATCGATGGTCACATGTTAGAAGAGGGTATCAACGAAGCAGGCGCAATGAGTACGTGGATTGCGCTCGCGACCAGTTACTCTGTGAACGCGTTGCCGATGATTCCTATGTATATCTACTACTCAATGTTTGGTTTCCAACGTGTGGGCGATTTGGCTTGGGCGGCAGGTGATTGTCAAGCGCAAGGTTTCTTGTTGGGTGCTACCGCTGGTCGTACCACGCTTAATGGCGAAGGTTTGCAGCATCAAGATGGACATTCGCAGATATTGTTCAACGTAGTACCAAACTGCGTCAGCTATGATCCTTGCTTTGGTTATGAGCTAGCAGTTGTGATGCATGATGGCCTGCGCCGTATGTATGGTGAAGGCGAGCGCGTTTATTACTACCTAACGCTAATGAATGAAAACTACGAGCAACCTGCCATGCCAGAAGGTAGTGAGGAAGGTATCAAGCGCGGTATGTATTTGCTTGAAGACAATGGCTCAGCACAAGTACAACTATTGGGTTCAGGCGTGATTTTGCGTGAAGTACAAAAAGCGGCACAGATTCTAAAAGATGAGTTTAATATTACCTCTAACGTCTGGAGTGTAACCAGCTTTAACGAGTTGACGCGTGATGGTATGGAGTGTGATGATTACAATCGCCTGCATCCAATGGATGAAGAAAAAGTGCCTTGGGTCACTGAGCAATTGGCACCGCACGAAGGTATCGTAGTTGCTGCAACTGACTATATGCGTAACTATTCAGAGCAGATTCGTGCTTGGTTACCAGACAATCGTCCTTATACGACGCTGGGTACTGATGGCTATGGCCGTTCTGACACTCGTGAAAACCTACGCAGTTTCTTCAATGTTGATGCTGCTCACATCGTCGTTGCCACGCTTAAGCGTCTGGCAGATGAAGGTGAAGTTGAGATGCGTCTGGTAAAAGATGCGATTTCAAGCTTAGGTATCGATGTCGATCAGCCACCTGCATGGCAACAGCAGTCTTATTCGGATCATTCTCCAGATGCGCCAGCACCAGGTAACGTAAATCCAAATCCTGTGCCTGAGTTCGTTGCTGAAGACGATGACGAAATCAGTAATGAGGGTCGTTCTGAAGATCAAGCAGATTCGACTTTACTCAATGACGGCGATGTCAAAGAATAATAACCATAAGACAAGGAGATAAATCATGGACATTAAAGCCCCCGATTTGGGTGTTGATAGCGCCGAAGTTAGCGAAATTATGGTAGAAGTTGGCGACGTCATCGAAAAAGACGACAACATCATTTTATTAGAATCTGACAAAGCCTCGGTCGAAGTGCCTAGCTCTGCTGCTGGTAAAGTGACCAAAATCAGCGTTGCGGTTGGTGATCAAGTCAGTGAAGGTATGGTACTGATTGAGCTTGAAAGTGAAGCGGACAGCGCAGAAGAGAGTAGCGATAGGGCATCTGATGCCGATCAAAAAGCTGATGACGAAAAAGATACTAATGTTGCACCAGAGATAGAATCTGTCGCTGAAGCCAAACCTGCGGCAACGGAGTCTAGTGCAAAGCCTGCGTCTAACGCTGGCAAAGCCACGACTCATGCATTACCTGATCTAGGTGTCGATGAGGCGCAAGTCTCTGAGATTATGGTCAGTGTTGGTGATATCGTCAGTGCTGAGCAATCAATCCTATTAATCGAATCTGATAAGGCGTCGGTTGAAGTGCCTGCACCAGTCGCTGGTAAGGTTGAGAAAATATTGGTCGAAGCCGGTGATATGGTTGCCAATGGTCAGGACTTTATCATTATTGTCAGCGATGCAGATACTTCTGAGTCACAAGATTCAGCGCCAGCCAAGTCAGACGACCATGCTAGTAAAGACAGCGTTAGCAAAAATAGTGCTGATAAAGACGATAGCGCTGCTCAGCCAAAAACGACTGGTGAGCCGAAGCAAGCAGCCAAACCTGCCAAGACTGATACAGCCGCTAGCAAAACAGATAGCAAGTTGACAGAAACTCAGGTGAATGAGAAGTTGGTCGATGTTTATGCCGGTCCCGCAGTGCGTAAGCTGGCACGGCAGCTGGGTGTCGATATTAGCCAAGTGACGGGTTCTGCAGTGAATGAACGTATCTTAAAAGAAGACTTGTTTGCTCACGTCAAAGAAAGTTTGACCACACAGAAAGCAGCACCTGCAAGTAGTGGTACTATCAGTTCAGGACTGCCAAAACTGCCAGATATGAGCAATACTGAGATTTGGGGTGAGACAGACACACAAGACCTTAGCCGTCTGCAGAAAGTCTCTATACCGCAGCTTAACTATAATACCTTACTGCCACAAGTCACACAGTTTGATCTGTCCGATATTACTGAGACAGAAAAGCTACGCGGTGAGCTAAAAGGTGGCATGAAAGCGGAAGGTATTGGTTTCACTATTTTGGCCTTTGTGGTTAAAGCAACGGCCTACGCCTTGACCCAGCATCCACGTTTTAACGGTCACTTAAGCGACGATAATACTCAAGTTATCTTGCGTAAGAGCGTTAATATGGGTATCGCAGTGGCAACTGATGATGGCCTTATCGTCCCTGTCATCAAGAACGTGCAAGACAAAGGTCTGAAGCAAATCGCCATTGAGATTGGCGAGCTAGCAGTCAAAGCACGTGATAAAAAACTCACGACCAAAGATTTGCAAGGCGCGAGCTTTACGATATCAAGCCAAGGTAATCTAGGAGGCACTGCCTTTACACCATTGGTCAACTGGCCACAAGTGGGTATTTTAGGTGTGTCTGAGGCAAGTATGCAGCCACGTTGGGATGCTAAAACCCAAAGCTTTGAGCCGCGTTTGATGTTGCCGTTGTCACTGTCTTATGATCACCGTGTGATTAATGGGGCAGATGCGGCAGTGTTTACCCGCTATATCGCCACGTTACTGGCTGATCCGCGCCGTATTTTGCTGTAAGAATCGCTTGTACTAAAAATATTTGCAATCATGAGACTGTCTTAGGATGGTCTTTTTTTGTGCTTAAATTTTAGGCATAAAAAAACCAGCGATTAAGCTGGCTTTTTTTGGTGGTATTTTGACTAGGGTCTGTTGAATATTCAAATATTAGGACTGCTGATATCAGTTTTTCTTGCTTGCTGCGCCTGCGCAGACAGAGGCTACAAAAAATTGATATCAGCAATAGCGTCGCGGTTCTAGGATATTTTGACTGTAGATTAGAACTGTTTAACGAATGCTACGCCGTATACCCAAGGGCTGATATCGACTTCGCCAATGTCATTGCCATTTAGGCTAGCATCTGTCTTGATATCCATATAGCGTGCATCGATACGGAAGGCTTCAGTCGGGGCAAAAGGTATGTCAAGACCGACATGACCGGCTACGCCGACGCTATCATCAAGCTCTAAGTCGTTGCCATTACCAAGATAGATTCTTTCTTTAAAGAAAGTTGTATAATTGATCCCCACACCAACAAATGGTTTGACGTTCATTGGTAGGTCATAGCCATCGAAGTGATACTGTAGAGATAGCGTAGGTGGGAGATGCTGAGTTTTTGCATCAATTTTATTACCATCGGCATCGGTTAGAGTGATGTCGTGATGGAACGGAATCGCCGCTAGCAGTTCGACACCGACGTTGTCAGCAAAAAAGTACTCACCGCTGATAGTCGGACGGATATCATCATCAACTTCTACGGAAAGTGTGCCATCTGCAAGTGTGCCGTTATCACTTTTAGGGTTGACCATATGAGCGCCAGCAGCCACAGACCATGTACCCGCAGGTACGGCAAAAGCAGTCGTCATGGTAAATGCGGCAGCCACTAAAACTAGGGATTGTAGTTTCATCGTTTGGTTCCTTGGTGCAAAAATAGATTATCGATAAGCACTTAATGAGGGATGACATTAAATACTGATATACAATGTTGGCTCTGTTGATTGCTCTGTAACATTGTTACGCTATTTTAACACTAAAACCATTTTGTTAGTAAGGTTTTAATTGAAAAACCTTACTATTTTTAAGGGAATGACAATGTAGAACAGAAACTTAATGTCCGTAAAAACATATTTGTTAAACAGTTCTCATTGTTGTAAGTTAGTAGTCAGGTTTATGTTCAGGACATAAACCGCGCCAAATTAATAACTAATAATAAATAACAAGGTAAAGGTATATTATGCTGGGTTACTGTAGTAATTCGCCATTGCGTTGTCAGAAAGCACGTTCGATGATCCTGTTAAATCAAGTGGATACTTATTGCCCAGAATGTGGTTTGTTTCTACTACCTGCTCAAAATCTCAGTCGGCAATTACGTGCCGACGAGCGATTTTTACAGTACACCTTTCTTATAACAGGACTTGTGTTGCTGGCTTGTGTCTACCTTTATTATCTAAATTTTGCATAATTATGATTTATAGTGAAACCTTTCGTGTTAATAAGTAGGCTGTTTTCACCATTACTGGCTTAGAAGGCTGTTAATAAAAGTCTCTTTATAAGAGCTTCTATCCAACATACGGTAATAAATGCTTGAAAATCAGGATAAGTAAAAGATTGGTTACTGATATAGAGTGCTCTTTATACTGTTGTTGAGCGCGACAGTCAGGCTTTAATACTTTTACTTCATTATCACAAGATCGGTGTTACACCGTATAGGGACCGCATGCAATTCCAACATATACGGCGCTTGCGTATTTTCGTTTATAACATTTTGCAAAATGATGAGCATGATACGCTCTTTAGCCGCTATGTCGATTATTTTCTGATATTTCTAATCATGACTAACGTAGCAGCTGTGATTGCGGAGTCTGTCGATCGGTGGTATTACCCTTACCAAAATTATTTTACGTGGTTTGAAAACTTCTCTATTGTGGTGTTCTCTATCGAATACTTGCTACGCTTATGGAGCGTCGCCGAAGCGAAGCCGGACAATACGACTTGGCGTCAACGTTGGCAGTGGTTAAAAAGCCCTTCTGCATTGATTGATTTGGTCGCCATTGTGCCTGCATTCTTGAACTTCTTTGTCACGATTGATTTACGCTTCTTACGTATTTTGCGGCTTTTCCGTATTCTTAAATTGACGCGCTATTTTGCGTCGATGCGTATTTTATTGGTGGTAATCAGTAAAGAAAAAGGCTCATTTCAAGCCGTTATCTTCATTCTAATTATCATGATTGTGACCGCCTCTAGTGGTATTTATCTGGTAGAAAACCATGCACAACCAGAAGAGTTTGAATCTATACCCAAAGCGATGTGGTGGGCTGTGGTGACACTGACGACAGTGGGTTATGGTGATGTGATACCCATTACCAACGCTGGTAAAATATTGGGTGCAATCATTACGATACTGGGTGTGGGTCTAGCAGCCTTGCCTGCAGGTATTCTCGCCACGGGTTTGGCAAACGAGCTAAACCAACGCCGTGAAGAACTAGAGCAGCACTTTCGTGAACAGCTGGTCGATAGTGATTTTGATTTGGTACAGAATCAGATGATGGTAGAAAAAATACGCCGTGAGCTTGGGCTAGATAAGGAACAGGCACAAAACATCGTATTACAGGTATTGCGAGAGCAAGAGCTTGAACGTCGAGAAAGAGAGGTAGAGACAAGACAAAAGAATTTCTGTCCACATTGCGGTGAGGCATTGTAAGTAATGCTCGCAGCGATACCTTCGCGTTTTTAGGATATTTTGACTACATTTGGAATTTGCAAAAATTAGAGTTTACAAAAAGGGTGCGACGTTATTAATACGTCGCACCCTTTTTTTTGTAGGGATAGATTGCTAAGTTGCTGACATTAAATCCCTTGCGGAATAGGGAGTGCGCGTGCCAATTCATGGGCGACTTGCTGCGCTGCAATGGCCAAATCTTCGGCTGGAAGCGGTAAATTTTGCAGCGTGAGATGCCAATCATCTACTTCTCGGCGCAAATGTGCCACCCAAAGTGTGGTGCAATCACGGGGCAATTGTTTTAGATTGACTTCAAAACAATGATTGCCCTCGTCATCGCTCAGATGAATTTCGCCTTTTTTGACTCTCGAAAACGGATGACCATGGTAAGAGTTGGCAATCATAGCAATATGGGTGATATGTGCTGGAATCTTATCCAAATAGAGTCTGATTTGTTCTTGGTCAAGGGGTGCCAAATACATGGCTTGATCGCCGCGATCTTTTCCATTGAGACTGTCACCTTGATGTTTTACTGATTCAGCTTTATCACGCAGCTTCTTGAACCAGACAATGTCGCTAATAGTGCAATGCTCGTCGTATAGTACACAAGCTAAATCAATATCAATCGCGCCTTCATTTTTTTTAAAACGCTTTAGCATACCTTTTGGTTCAGTCTTGGTAAACTCGTAATTGAGCGCAAAAAATAACGTTCCCGCATCCAACCCTAATCCTTTTAAGCTGTCCGATAGTAATGGTGACGGGGAAGTGGTCGACATAGTATTCCTTGTTACTTTTGATGTTTTAAGTGACTTTATTTTAATTGCATATCGTTTGAGTTAAGCATTGTACTCAATCATCACGATTGATTATTCAGTGTTTCATCCAAGACGGTTTTATCCAAGACGGCTTGATGCAGCAGCTCAGGCTTGGCATTTAAGAGACCGCTGCCAAAACCGCGCAACCACCAGACCAGCTGCGAGGTCAAATTCACTGTTGCTTGAACGGTCAGCGTGTCACCGTCATTTAACGTGACCGTTTGATCATCGCTAAGCTTGCTTTCAGTGAGGCTCTTGCCTGCTTGTTTGGTGAATTGTAGCTCAATAGGCGTATTTTTGCCATGATCGGCTAGCTCACGAAATAATGGATGGCTAAAGCCCATGCCACCAGCATCTAGATAGGTGTCTAGTTGGAATTCGTCGGGCGTTTTCGCCGAACTCTCAAGAATATCGACGCTGGCAAATCGATGCAAGGCAAAGGTGCGAATGACAGTCTCTGGATCATCCGTGCGAGTTGCCAGTAAGTAGATGATGACGCCGCGTTGAATGATAGCGATGGGATTTAGGATGTATTCACCGGCTTGCGATTTATTGCTACGGGTATAACAGGCTTTGATTTGTAATTGATAAAAGAGCGCATGGTAGATATTGTCTTTGCTATCCAAGTCAATATGTGGCGCGATTAGTGGCTGGGTGGCAGGCTCGATGCGCACTCTGTCTATCCATGAATGAGTGACTTTACTGTTTTTTAGCTGCCGCCGTGCTAGGTCAAACCACGGAAATAATTCATCTAAAATAACAGGCGGTAATAGCTGGGTTAGGTTGGCTTCAACCATATTAAAGGCAACCGCTTGCGACAAATTCATATGCGGTAAGCTTTGTAGTGGGGCATCATCGCACCAACGCCAGCCTTGCGGATTGGCATTGTTTTTTTCAATGGGAAAGCGTTTGGCGAGCGCATTTAAGTCGCGCTGAACAGTGCGTAGGCTGATGTCAAAGCCCGCCATCATCAGCTGCTCGTAGATGTGGGTTGTGCCCACCCAACGATTGCGCTGTAGCTGTGATAGCACTTGCCATTGGCGTGCAGTTGTCGCTGCACCGTGGCGATTATCACTGCTATTTCCTGAAACATTATTGTCCGTAGCCGCTACGGTATTGGCAGTCTCAATAGAGTCTGTTTGATCTTGGAGAAGGCCGGCGTCAGTAGAATGTACAGTCATTAAGCGATAACCTTTATGAAGTCACGAATCGGTTTTTAGATATCTTTATCGAGTCACTAGCCGTTTATCATCGCAGAAAAGTATCGTAGCGTCTAGGGCGTCTCATCATTTAGCCTATTGAGTCGTTAAGTGGTTTTAAATGGCTAACTTTTTCTATCAATCAGCTTGTACGGTATTGATGGACATTTTAGTATCATTATTATTGACCTCTTAATCGATGCCTTGATTGATGCTTTGGTTAACACCTTGATCGTCATTCATCGCGATTTCATTGTCCTCTTTCTTGTCTTTACGTTTCTCTTTTTTTCTCTTATCTTGTTTTTTTTGACGTTTTGCTTTCTGCTTTTTTTTATCTTTCTTTTTGGATTTCTTATCATCAATATCATCGTCGTTGTTATCTTGGTTCTCATCCCATAGCATCAAACGGCTTAAGACTTTGCCAAATAATGTCTCTTTACGATAACGACCTTTTTTATTCATGGTATCGATAGGTAAGCCAGTCATCAGTGTCAATGCTTCACTTAGGGTATGAACACCATAAATATGAAATTCGCCCGCTTTGACAGCAGCAATGATATCGTCGCGTAGCATAAGCTGCTTAACATTGGCCATTGGAATGACCACGCCCTGTTGACCCGTTAGCTCTTGCTCACGGCATGCATCAAAGAATCCGGCGATTTTGGAGTTGATACCACCGACCGCTTGCACTTCGCCCAGCTGGTTCATAGAGCCGGTAATGGCGAATGACTGATCAATCGGCACGTTTGCTAAAGCGGACAATAGCGCACAGCCTTCGCTGACGGTGGCACTATCGCCATCGATATGGGCGTAGCTTTGCTCAAAAGCGAGCGAAGCACTGAAGTTGAGCGCATGATGTTGGCTAAATAATGCGCGCAAATAGCTGGTCATAATCAGCATACCCTTAGCGTGCAAGCTACCACCCAAGTCTACGTCGCGCTCGATATCGAGAATCTCACCCGTACCGATATTTGGTTGAATGACCGCAGTCAGGCGGGCTGGCATGCCAAACTCACTATCGGCATAGCTGACCACGGTGAGGGCGTTTACTTGTCCAACGGCACTGCCTGTGGTTTGGATAAGCTGCTGACCGTTTTTGAGCTCATCCCAATAGAGGTCACGCAAATATCCTGAGCGCTCGTCCATATCTTCGATGGCTTGGACCACATGCTTTGCACTGACCACTTCCTGTCCGCCTAAACGCGCATGACGGTTAGACTCATGCAACAGCTTAATCAATAAATCACTGTGCAAACTTAGTCGATCTTGGTCTTCAGCTTGTAAGCTTAAATGCTCTAGTAGGGCGGCTTGTGCACTACGATCAAACGGGTAGAGGTTGGCATAATCAATGATGTCGGCCATTTTTGCGACGAGTGCCAATTCATGTTCACTGCTGCGAACCACATCATCATGGAAATCAGCGCGTACTTTAAACACCGCATCAAACTCAGGCTCAAGCTCTAACAGCTCATAATACAGATCTGCTTCGCCAAGCAAAATCACCTTAATATCAAGGTCAATGGGTGCAGGCGCTAGTGATAAACTGCCTGTTAAGGTCAGCATTTGCTCAAGGCTCGAGAGTTTGATTTTGCGCGATTGTAGTGCGCGCTTAAGACCCTGCCATGCATAAGGATGCTCAAGTAAATGACTGGCTTCTAACAGTAGATAACCACCATTGGCACGATGTAACGCACCGGCTCGAATCATACTGACATCGGTGGTCACCGTGCCTAATTGGGTGATTTGCTCAACATGACCCAATAAGTTCAGATGCGTCGGCAAATCTTCAAAGACAACAGGGGCGCCGCTGTCTGGCGTGTGACTGACAATGACATTGACCGCATAGCGGCTTGGAGTCGTCGCCAGAACTGCGGTCACAAACTCTTCATCATCGCCATTGACGATGCGCTCGACATGCGTAACCATGTCGGCAAATACGGCTTTGAGATAATCAACGATTAGCGGATGACTGGAAAACTGCTCATAAATAGGGGTAAACAAAGGCTGTAGGGCACGACGTGCAATATTGCGATGCAGTGCTTCTATAGCGTCATTGGCTTCGTCCTCTAACTGTTCTAGGGCGATGGTCAGCTGACTTAGGCGTTTTTGCATATGGTTCTTTTGCACAAAGTTACTTAGCTCAGCTTCGTATTCACTATTGCCATATTCGTTATCGTCAGCAGCATCGTTGCTAGAAGTGGTGGCTTTCTTACTTTCTCCTATTACTGATGGGTTTTGACTGTTAATAGACGTTTTGTCATCTTTATTATCAGTATTATTACTTTCAGTCGTGGTTTGATCGGTTTCTGCTGCCAATTTGCTTGGATGGACAAACACTGCCTTGTTATCAAAGGAGCGAAACGTCAACGCCAAGTCGTATTGCTTACCTTCCGCATTGAGCACTTCATAGGCCTGACTTTCTTTTTGATGCGTGTCGTTTTTGATGGCCTCGATTTTGCTTTGATACTGGTCGCTACGGAAGCGTTGGCTCAGTCGCTTTTTTGCTTGCTGCCATAAGTGATTGACTTGCTGCTGCAACAGTGAGGCTTGACCAGCAGGTAGGCGCAAGGCTAGTGGGGTGCGTGGATCGGTAAAATTATGCACATAGACCCAGTCGTCAGGCGTGGGTGCATCAGCGGCTATACGCGTTAGCAAACGACTAATGATGGTACGCTTGCCCAAACCATTTTCACCAGCCGCAAACACATGATAGCCACTGGCTTTGATATCTAAAGCCGTCTGCAGTGCTTTTAGCGCGCGCTGCTGACCAAAGCCAACGTCCAAATCTGGTGCCGTGCGTGTGTCCGTCGGCAGCTCATTTGGTTCGCTATACCGCTTTAGTTGCTCAGCGCTGACAAGGCAGCGCTGCTTAACCTCAGTAAAGAGTGGGTGCGGCGTATCCAGTGTTGCTTGCTTGCCGTCTTTCGGCGCGTCAGTCAATTCAGCAATAGGTGTTACCATATTAGTCGTGTCTTTTTTATTAGCGTCATTTGATATTTTAGACGTGGGGGCATGTTTTTGTTCGGTCATAGGCGTATGGTGTGTCGTCTTAAAAAAGTGGATTGTTTTTAGAGGGTAGAGTGGTTATTTTTTACACAATGTCTTTATGCTTAATTTTTTATTATTAATTAAAGACATCTTACAAGATATAGCGGTGTTTTAAATAAGTCATTAAACGCAGTTTTGTATCATAATTGGATGCGTCACTGAAAATAATGAATAAAAAAGCAGCAGATGGATGGTCAGTTTAATGCTATCAAAGCAGAATAACGCCTCAATAGCAGCGCAGATAGTATAAGATGTCTCACATTGGCGCAATCTGCAACTATTCAATAGGCAGGCTGCATGATAAAATAGTCGGTTCACATGTCAAAACTGGATAACTCGTTGTATGTCAGCTTCCGCTAAAACCACGTCATCGTCTGCTCGTACGGGAAATATTTCTATTGATCCTACGGGCTTTGTTAAGCTTGGTACGCAATTGCCAGCGTTGGCCAATATATTGGCACAAGCGATAAACGAGCTAAGTCTACCCTTAAGTGAGACGCAGCAGCGCACGTTATTATTGTACTTAGACCAGCTTTTATTGTGGAATAAAGCGTATAATCTGACCGCCATCACCGATCCAGAAGAAGCTTTGATCAAGCATGTGATTGATTGTTTGTCTATTATAACGCATTTACCGTCAGGCTCGCTGCTGGATATCGGCACAGGGGCTGGCTTGCCCGCCGTTATTATTGCGATTTGTCAGCCTGAGCGGCAGTGTACGGCGCTTGATAGCAATCAAAAAAAGATTCGCTTTATTAAGCAAATCAGTAGCGAGCTTGGCTTGAGCAATATGCAGCCTATTGCCTCTCGTATTGAAGCGCATGAGACCAGCTATGACGTGGTTACTTCTAGAGCATTTGCCAGCCTCATAGATTTTGTCGAAGTCGCGCAGCCAAGACTGGCGGATAATGGTTATTTATGTGCGATGAAGGGTAAAGCGCCAAGTGATGAAGAGCTACAAGCGCTAGATAACGACTGGCATATTAAGACGATTAAGCTTAAAGTGCCACGTCTGCATGACAGTCGGCATTTAATTGAAATGTCTGCTAAAAATGTCTAAGCTATGAGCACCTTGTAGTCGTGAAACATCGTTTACCTTGGTATTTAAATAGCATAATATCTAAAAAATCTGGATGCAAAGCGAGTTATTTATATTGTAAGTATCATTTGTATTATAGTGATAAGAAGCTTAACGCCAAAGATTGCGATTGCTAAAATGACTATTAATAACAGGCAATCAGTAGTTGGCGGTCACAGATACACAGTGCAGACAGTCGGTAAAATACAGTAAGTAAAGACCCTAATTAAATTGAGTGAGTGTATGGAAATCATAGCAATTGCGAATCAAAAAGGCGGCGTGGGTAAAACCACGACGGCGGTAAATTTGACCGCCAGCTTGGCTGCTAAGCGCAAGCACGTACTGCTGATTGACCTAGACCCACAAGGCAATGCGACCAGTGGTACTGGTGTGGACAAAAACGCATTAGAGTTGACCATCGCTGATGTGTTGCTGGATGGCGTCTCGTTGTCTGATACCATTGTTGCCAGTCCAGCAGGGTTTGATGTGATCGGTGCCAATCGTGATTTAGCTGGTATGGATATCACCTTGATGAGTAAAACCAACAGTCATGAGCTCTTTAAGACAGCGATGGCAGCGTTGGTCAATGATCAAGTCGCTACGAATAAACCCCCATACGACTATGTCATTATAGACTGTGCCCCTAGTTTGAACTTGCTAACGATTAATGCCTTGGTCGCCACTGATGGGGTGATTATTCCTATGCAGTGTGAGTATTACGCACTAGAAGGCCTAGCGGACTTATCGCAAACGATTGAGCGTTTGACTGAGCTCAATCCGAAGCTTTATATTCGCGGCGTCGTCAGAACATTATTTGATTCACGTAACACACTGGCTCGCGATGTCTCTGCTGAATTAGAGGCGCACTTTGGCGATATCATGTACAAAACGCACATTCCAAGAAATATCCGTTTGGCAGAAGCGCCAGCGCACGGCCTGCCAGTTATCGCCTACGAGCGCTGGTCAAAAGGGGCACGCGCTTATCAAAAACTGGCTGCTGAAGTGATGAAACAGTGATCAAAAAGCCGCTAGTTTTTTGTGTCTAAGCGCAAAAACTGGTCATAATGGAAAATGACCAAACAGAAAAATAGTATTAAACATCGTATTTATTATAGTCAATCTAAAATAATATCAATACAAGCAAACCGAGTGCTAGCGATACATTAGTATGGTCAGCGAGGTTGACAACGTAATGATTTTATAATGGGCAGGCTATAGTAATGAGTAAGCCGCATTCACAATTATTTGGCTTTTATTTTAGCGTTAGAGGATAGGTAATCATGGCGAAGAAAAGAGGGTTGGCTGCTAATCGAGGCTTGGACGCCTTGTTAGGGTCAATCAAAAAAGAAAAGCAAATTACCGCCTCTGCCTTGCAAGACGATATGGCTGCGCGTGACAACACTTTGCCAGCTGAAACATCAAATACTGATATGCTCAACACCAGTGTGCCTGCCAAAACTGTAGGCACAAAAGCCAATGAAAAACCGATGGCAAATACCACAGGATCTGGCACGACTAACCGTAATCGTACAGCGCGGTCACCGCGGATGGCTAGTAAAACGTCTGTCAATAAGTCCCGTACTGCTGGTACAGATAATAATGGAACAGAAGACCAAATTAGCTTGGTACAAATTGACGTCACGCGTTTACAAGCGGGTAAATACCAGCCGCGCCGTGACATGAGTGAAACTGCGCTGATGGAATTGGCGTCCTCTATTGAACAGCATGGCGTGATGCAGCCCATCGTTATTCGTCCATTACTGGCTAACGAAGACAAAAGCGAAGCATTCGTTACCCACGAAATCATCGCTGGTGAGCGCCGCTGGCGTGCGGCGAAAATGGCAGGTAAAGCCGTGATACCGGCGATTGAGCGTGCATTGTCAGATGAGCTGGCTATTGCACTGGCATTGATTGAAAATATCCAGCGTGAAGACCTGTCAGTGATTGACCAAGCCGCCGCATTACAGCGTTTTCATACAGAGTTTGGTATGAGTCATGCGATGATTGCTGAAGTTGTTGGCAAGGCGCGTACGACCGTATCGAACCTACTACGTTTGAACCAGTTACATGACACAGTAAAAGACCATTTAGCAAACAGCGCCCTAGATATGGGGCATGCGCGTACGCTTTTGGCATTGTCCTCTGAGCAACAGCCTATCATTGCGCAAAAAATCATTGATGGCGGCATGACGGTGCGAGAAGCTGAAAAGCTGGTCAAGTCAATTTTGCAGCCCGCCCCCAAAACCAACCGTACGGAAAAATCACAGTCTCGTGACGCTGAACGTCTAACGCAAAGACTGACCGATATGCTTGGTGCTGAAGTTAAGCTTAAGCATAAAAAAGACGGGCAGGGCAGTGTCGAGATATTCTTCCACAGCCAAGACCAGCTAGCCGCTTTGATTAAACATATAGAAGCACAGGTTTGATAGTTTCCGTCAGGTTATAACAACGGTTCAAACCATCTTTATAAAACATATTTTTTAAAAATATAAAAGAGAGTCAGTATGTGGGAGTTGGTAAAGGCGGGTGGATGGCTGATGACACCGATTGTGGTGTGTTCAATATTGGCGTTGGTTATCATTATTGAGCGTAGCCATACCTTGCAATTTAATAAAGTTGCCCCGAGTAGATTACGCGAACAGCTGATTACCCGTTTACGTGAAAATGGCGATATCGGGCGTACCCAGTTGATGAATGTCAAAGAAAAAACCGCTCTTGGTGATATTTTAGCGACAGGGCTGCTTTATCGTCAGTATGGATTAGAGTCAATGACGATGCATATGCAAAACCGTGCAAGTGTGCAAGTGCATCAATTAGAAAAAAACATCAATATGCTCGGTACTATAGGTGCGATTGCACCGTTGCTCGGACTATTAGGGACGGTACTGGGGATTATCTCGTCGTTCTTAGCGATTACTGATGGCGCGATGCAAGATCCAACGATGCTTGCTGCTGGCGTGTCACAAGCCTTGATTACGACGGCTGCTGGTATGATTGTGGCTATCCCAGCACTGGTTGCCTATCGCTATTTTCAGCGCCGTATCATTGATATCAATGCCCAGTTTGAGACCCAAGCAGGACTAATGATTCAAGAGCTGTATGATTATCAACTGTTTGAAAATACTTACAACCCTAGTTCAAAGACCTCAGCGCATCGTGCATCATCGGATGAGACTGTAGGTAATGAGCATTCAACCAGTGTTTTAAGCTCAGATAATGGTATTGCAATGACGTCGTAGTATGAATAATTTCATTGGTACTACGCATCATGATATGAATAGTCATTTATCGAAAAACTGAGTATTAAGCATTTAAAGAGGGTGATATGCGCTTTAGAAAACCAACCGTCGAGCCGCTTGAAATCAATTTAACGCCAATGATCGATTGTCTATTATTTTTAATTGTATTCTTGCTGCTGGCAACGTCGTTTAATCATTTTAGTCGCTTAAATATTATCCTTCCTGAAGCGGAAGGCGTGGCACTGACCGAACAGAAAAACAGCATTGAAGTCGCCGTGCAAGAAGATGGTAGTTATTTAGTCAATGGCATTACGCTTGCCAGTAGTAATGAGGCTGAGTTGACCAGTATGTTACAGCAAGAGGCGGGCAGTAATCGTGATATGCTATTCGTTATTGCAGCAGATGCCAACGCTACCCATCAATCGGTGGTAAGAGTCATGGATATCGCTGGCAAACTGGGGTTTTTGAACCTAAATATTAGTACTGTTGTACCACTTGGTCAGCCTTTACCACAATAATATTTTTATCCTATTTGTGCTGGGATTTTTAATTGTACTATTTAAACGCTTAAGCGCTGTATTATCACATCAATACCACTATAAAACTGTGCTACTAGCACAGTCCATTCATGTCATGACACTCAAATTGAGGCTTTTATGAGCCAAGCTTATCAACCGGACTCTGCAAAAACTTCTATTAAGAAAGTATCAGTGTCTTCAGAAAGTCCGCCTAAGCATAAAACATTACTGCGTCTACTTAGCTACCTAAAGCCATATTGGTGGGCACTGCTATTGACGGTCGTGGGCTTTGCGATTAATGCGGGGACAGAGATTTGGATTGCTAAGTTACTACAATATATCACTGATGCGATCAACCAAAATGATCAAAGCAAGAAAGCCTTATTTCCCCTACTGATCATCGGACTGTTCTTTGTACGCGGTGTGGGTAGCTTTTTGGGTAATTACTACTCTGCTTTGGTCTCGCGCAACTTGGTCTATGAGTTGCGAGTAGAGGTGTTCAATAAACTGCTGCGTTTGCCAAGCTCATTTTATTTGGCAAATCCCGCTGGGACTATTTCATCGAAATTGATATTTGATGTTGAACAAGTCACCGCCGCGAGTACAGACTCGATGAAGACGTTGCTGCGTGATGGTTTGACTGTCGTGGCATTGATAGGTTTTTTGCTGTATAGCAATTGGCGTTTGACCTTGATTTTATTTGTCGTACTACCGCCCATACTATGGCTCATTCGCATCGCATCCAAGCGTTATCTCAAGCTCTCTAAAGGCATTCAAAAGACGATGGGCAACGTCAGCCATATCACCAATGAAGTCATCGGTGGCTATCAAGTCGTAAAAAACTACGGCGGGCAAGCGTACGAAGCTGAACGCTTTGATAAAACATCAAAAAAGAACTTGCGCCAGGGCATGAAAGTTGTCGTTACCAATAGCATCAATACGCCTGCGGTACAGCTATTGATGGCGATGGCGATGTCAGTTGTGGTGTGGCTCGCATTGAGACCTGCAGTAATAGATAATATTTCAGCTGGTGAGTTTATCTCATACATTGCAGCAGCAGGTTTGCTGAGCAAGCCAGTCAGGTCGCTCACCGATATCAATCAAAAATTGCAAAAAGGCATTGCCGCTGGTGAGTCTATTTTTGCGCTACTTGATGAGCCAGAAGAAGAAGACACAGGTACAATAAACAAAGCACTGTCAGGTGAGATGTCGTTAGAGAATATCAGTTTGATTTATCCTGATTCGACGGTCGCCCTGCATGACTTTACATTGAATATAAAAGCAGGTGAGACGGTTGCACTCGTGGGACGAAGCGGTGCAGGTAAGTCATCGTTAGTTAATTTATTGACGCGCACTCTAGAAGCCTCTTCAGGGCAGATTACGTTAGATGGTATGCCTATTGAAAGTATTAAGTTAGAGAGTTTGCGCGCCCAAATTGCCATGGTGAATCAGCAAGTAGTCCTGTTTAATACCACAGTTTTCAACAATATTGCTTATGGCAGCTTAGCTCATAAGACCCAAGCTGAAGTGGAACGTGCCGCAAAAGATGCCTTTGCTCATGATTTTATTATGAAGATGCCAAACGGTTATCAAAGTGAGGTCGGTGCTGAAGGCTTGCAACTGTCTGGTGGTCAACGTCAACGCTTATCGATTGCTCGCGCCTTATTAAAAGACGCCCCGATTCTAATCTTAGATGAGGCGACCAGTGCGCTTGATAATGAGTCAGAATATTACATTCAGCAAGCGCTTGATAACGTAATGAAAGATCGTACTACACTGGTTATTGCACATCGATTAACCACGATTGAGTCAGCCGATCGTATCGCTGTACTAGATGGCGGTCAGATCGTTGAGCTAGGGACGCATGACGAGTTGATGCAGATGCAAGGTCACTACGCGCAAATGTATGAGCGCGATTTTGAGTAAGATTATGAACGATTTTACTAAGGTTTGAACGATAAAGTGTGAACGAGCACTAGGCTAATAAAAAAGTGACCAATACGAATGAGCATTGAGACGACAGTGACGCGTGCTTGGCAACGTCAAGCCGCTTGGTTGTGGCTATTATTGCCGATTAGCTGGTTGTATGGGCTCATTACCATGCTGCGTCGTCAAGCTTATAAGATGGGCTTACTATCCAGTTACCGCGCCCCAGTTCCTGTGATGGTGATTGGTAATATCAGCGTGGGTGGCAGTGGCAAGACGCCATTAATTATTGCCTTGGTTGATTACCTACAAAATCAAGGTGTAAAAGTAGGTGTTATCAGTCGCGGTTACGGTGGCGATAGTAGTCAAATGCCAGCTTTGGTCGATGCCGCCAGTTTACCCAATGTGGTAGGGGATGAGCCTTGTTTGATTGTCAATATGACAGATGCGCCCATGGCGGTATGCCCCAATCGTAAGCAAGCGATTACTACTTTATTGAATGCCCATCCTAAATTACAATTCATTATTGCTGATGATGGCTTACAGCACTATGCCCTACAACGTGACATTGAATGGATTGTGGTCGATTCAGCACGGGGCTTTGGTAATAAGCAATTACTCCCAACTGGATTTTTACGTGAGCCAATGTCACGGTTAGAAGGTGCTACGGTTATTTATCATGAAGGGCCAAATAACAGTGCAGCGCCTCATAATAAAAACACCAAGCAGCAGTCACAAGCTGATCATCTGTCCATGCACCTGCAAGCGGACGACATGAAATTATTATGGCAACCTGTATTGGCTGACGCTCATATTGATGCGCCTAAAAAGGGCAGTAGAGTCCATGCGGTGAGCGGTATTGGCTATCCGCAGCGGTTTTTTGATACTTTACACTCGCTTGGTTTTGAGGTTATAGGTCACCCTTATCCCGACCACTATGAGTTTAGCTTGGCTGAATTGTTGCAATATCGCGAATACCCCGTCGTGATAACCACTAAAGATGCAGTAAAAATAAGAGCTTTGCTATTAAAAGCAACTGCGGCGCAAACGTTGAGCAATGACCATAAAGAGCTTGTAAGTAGACTCTGGATATTGCCAGTAACAGCGGTGTTATCGGATAGTTGTTATGACAATTTACAGCAGCAATTAACCGTTTTAAATATTGATATGTCTAATAGTGAAAAGCTGTAAATCTTAGAATTTAAATGATTTTGTAGGAATAAACTATGTCGCCCATCATTACGCCCGCCAAAACGCATATTGTCGTTCCTGCTCGCTTTAAGAGTACGCGATTACCCGGTAAGCCTTTGTTAAATATTCATGGCAAGCCAATGATTCTTTGGGTCGCCGAAAAGGCGCAGGCAGCACACTTCGCTGATGATATGTGTATTGCGACCGATGATGAGCGTATTGCAAAAGTGTGTATGGATGCAGGTTTTGATGTGGTGATGACCAGCGCAGAGCACGCTTCAGGGACTGACCGTTTGGCTGAAGTCGCTGCCATTAAAGGCTGGGCTGAGCATGATATTGTGGTCAATATGCAAGGTGATGAACCGTTGGTACCGCCGCTATTATTAGAGCAGGTAAAGGCACTTTTGGTAGCAGACAATGACAGCGTGATGGCTACCTTGTGTGAGCCTATTGATGACCACGAGACTTTTATGCGTCCATCAGTGGTAAAGGTTGTCAGTCAGCACGCTAATGATTTGCAACGGGCGCTATATTTCAGCCGAGCACCGATTCCTTGCGATCGAGATGTCGTATTGGCTAATGAGAGCAATAAGCAGCCGCCCAAAAATGCTTATCGTCATTTAGGGTTATATGCTTATCGCGTCAGCCTATTGCAGCAGTTTGTGCATTGGCCGCAAACGCCGCTTGAAATACTTGAAAGCTTAGAGCAATTACGTGTTTTAGAGAATGGTGGTCATATTGCTATTGCCACAGCCGCTTGCCAGCTACCAGCAGGTGTCGATACTCAAGAAGATTTGGATCGTTTAAATAGCATGAGCTTGGCGGATTTTCAAAACCCTCTCTCTAAATAGCCTAAGTAAAAACAAACTTCCTGCTAAGTGACACTATTACACTACCTAATCGCACTACCTACTAATTTATCAGGCACATTTATCAAGCATAATAGTCGTCAAGTACAGTCATCAAGCAAAGCTATAGAGCAAAATTTATGAGTGACCTCACAGAAAGTACAGGTGCATTAGATACGTCAGATGGCATTTATTTTGCACCGTTACTGCCGTGGCAGAAAACTCTGTGGTCGCAGTTGACCAAGCGGGTGTCAACGTCGCAACAGTCTTTGCCTCATGCAATGCTCGCAGCAGGGATGCAAGGTATGGGCAAGCGTGCTTTTGTATGGCGTTTGGTCGCTTGGTTGTTGTGTCGTCAGCGTGATACTCATCCATTTGGTGCTTGCGCCGAGTGTGAGAGCTGCCAGTGGCTCAGATCCGGTACGCATCCAAGCTTACAAGTGCTTCCTATCGTCAGTATGCCGGTCAGTGTGGAAAATACAAGTAATAAAGAAGCTGCCAGTAGTAGTGCTAAAGACAAAAAATCTGCCAAAGCCGCTAGCAATAGTGCTCTTAAAATAAAAGTTGATGATATTCGTGCATTGCAGCCTTTTATTTACCAAGGTGGGCAAGGGATGCGCATCTGCGTGCTAGATCATGCCGAAAAAATGACGGTTGCTGCTGCCAACGCGCTGCTTAAGACTTTGGAAGAGCCGCAAGCACAAGTTCATTTATTTTTACTCAGCGATACGCCAGCGCAGCTTTTACCGACCATTAAAAGTCGGGTTCAACAGCTGCCACTTCAGACCATTGAGCCTGCTACTGCCGTTGAATATGTGACGCAGGCGCTTGGATCTACGGTCAATCGTGAAGCGGTCGGTACAGCGGCAATTGAGCAACTTATCCAACTGGCAAATGGTGCGCCTTTAGCGGCGATAGCGCTGGCGCAGGCACCTTGGTATAGTAAGCGTGCATTGTGGCTGACGACGTGGCAAGCGTTACGTAGTGGCAAACGAAGTAGCATAGCAGCCAGCGATTATTGGCAAACCCAGCTTAGTATCATAGAGTTTATCCAGCTGTCTGAGCTGATGCTGCTTGATATGCGCCGTGTTTGCTTGGGGCTGAGCGAGCTGCAAAAAGACATCAGTCTCTCAGTAGCATTAGACACTTATCAGCCTACTGACAGTGGTTTAGAAGGCTTTGCGGCTAGCCTACAGCAGACCAAAATTGCCCTACAACAAAATGTGCAAGAAAAATTCGCCTATGATAAGCTAATGCAAGAATTGGCCTATCTATAGTCAATCCACTGTAGAAATTAAGTGCAGCAGGACTAAGAAGATTAAGACCAAGATTAAGATGTTCATTATTATTTGGTGATCTATTAATGCGTTGGTCTAGCTATGATTTATCATTTATAAAATACATCAAAACTCATTTATAAAGGAAGCTGACTATGGCAATGCCAGGGCGTGGCGGGATTCTAACCTGCCATATGGAAGATATCGAAACGTTATACGCCAGCTATTTATCTTTTGTAAATAATGGTGCCTTGTTTATTTCCTCTGATCGCGTGCAAAAGCTGGGCGATGAGGTGTTTATTGCGGTGACTTTACCCAACTCTAGCGAGCGCTTACCGATGAATGGTAAGGTGGTATGGATTAGTTCTAAAGTTCAAAGCGGTCGTCCTGCAGGTTTTGCGGTGCAGATTGGCACTGATATCGCAGGGCAAAGAATCAAAAATGAAGTCGAGCGCTTATTGGCTGGTAAAATAGACAGTTTGCAGTCTACTTATACCATGTAGCGTGTCTGTCTATTCGTGCGCTTATCTACTGAAATAACGATGGGTTTCAAGATAGATAGTAAGATAAAAAACACCACCTTATATATGTATAAGGTGGTGTTTTTTTAAGTAAAATATGACTGGGTTAGATGAGGCTAAGCAAAGCAGGAGTGTGTTTTAGTAACGCGGTGGTACATACATATCGTCTGGAATCGGCTCACGGTAGTATTCATCATCGCGCTTGCGCTCGGGTAGCTCTACCTCATCGCGCGGCACTTCTTTGTAAGGAATTTGCTCCAGTAGATGCGCAACACAATTTAGCCTCGCGCGCTTCTTATTATTACCTTCGACCACCCACCACGGCGCTTCAGGGATATGAGTACGCTCAAACATGGTCTCTTTTGCCTTGGTATAGTCCTCCCAACGCCGCCGTGACTGTAAATCCATTGCTGAAAGCTTCCACTGTTTAAGAGGATCATGAATGCGGCTCATAAAGCGTGAATGCTGCTCATCATCAGTAATCGAAAACCAGTATTTGACCAAGCGAATACCAGAGCGTACTAGCATGCGCTCAAATTCGGGCACCGACTGAAAAAACTCTTCATACTGCGCATCTGTACAAAACCCCATGACGCGCTCGACACCCACACGGTTATACCAACTACGATCAAAAAGTACAATCTCACCAGCGGCTGGCAAGTGCGCCACATAACGCTGAAAATACCATTGTGATTGCTCACGTTCCGTTGGTGCAGGCAGGGCAGCGACTCTACAAACGCGCGGGTTTAATCGCTGAGTGATACGTTTGATAGCACCACCTTTACCTGCAGAATCACGACCCTCAAATATCACCACAATACGCTCACCACGAGCCACCACCCAATCTTGTAACTTGATAAGTTCTCGCTGTAGTCGCACTAACTCTTGAAAATACATACGGCGATCGAGTCTTTCTTGCTCGCTCATTTCCCGACCATCAAACCGAAAGTCTCGCATGTAATCATCGATTTCGTTCTCAAGCTCTTCGTCATAGGTATCAATCAAGTCTTGATGCATCTTACGGCGCAGCTCATCATCAAAGACTTCCTTATCCATGCGACCAATAAAATTGGCCTGCTCAGATGAGGTGAGCTCATTACGCTCTTGCGCGGTCAATGAATTGGGTTCAATCGCTGAGGGTATTTTGCTCATATCAAGCTCCAGATAAATGATGTCATGGTTATTATTGATTATTCTTACTTTATCATATCTGCTAGCAGTGCTATGCGTTGGCTACGTTTCATTATTGTGTTGCCTGACGGTTTCTGACCGAATTTACAATTCTTAATGGATAGAAGATAGGCATAAAAAAACACCCTCTAATCCATTGATTAAAGGGTGTTTTAAAACTCTAAACTATTTATTGCCAAGTTACCTCAGCTAGAAATTTACTTCTCTAGGATGCAAGTCACACCTTGACCACCCGCGGCGCAGATAGAGATAAGCACACGTCCTGAGCCTTTTTGATCCAGCAGTTTCGCAGCCGTTGCTAAGATACGACCACCAGTGGCAGCGAAAGGATGCCCTGCCGCAAGTGATGAACCATTCACATTGAGTTTGCTACGGTCGATAGAGCCTAGTGGCGCGTCAAGACCTAGACGCTCTTCACAGAACTTTTCATCTTCCCAAGCAGTTAATGTTGATAATACTTGTGAAGCAAAAGCTTCATGAATTTCGTAAAAATCAAAATCTTGCAACGTTAGACCAGCACGCTCAAGCATACGCGGTACGGCATATGCAGGTGCCATTAATAAACCTTCTGTTGTGCCAGATTTGCCGATGAAATCCACAGCAGCTGTTTCTTGATGGACGATATAAGCCAATGGCTTCAGACCATGCTCTTTTGCCCATTCATCCGTACCCAGTAGTACACAAGAAGCACCATCAGTTAGCGGCGTAGAGTTAGCAGCCGTCATCGTCGGGTTAGCATTCTTTCTGCCAAATACTGGCTTTAGTTTACCCAGTTTTTCTAAAGTGGTATCCGGACGCAAGTTATTGTCGCGCGTTAGACCTTTATATGGAGTGATTAGGTCATCAAAGAAACCTTCATCATAAGCGCGCGCTAGGTTTTGATGGCTATTAAAAGCAAGCTCATCTTGTGCTTCACGGCTGATATTCCATTCAAGTGCAGTGATGGCTTGATGATCACCCATCGATAAACCAGTACGTGGCTCACCATTTTTTGGCGCATCGAGTAAGTCTTTTGGATTTAAGCCCATTAATGCTTTTAGACGTTGTTTGTTGTCTTTAGCAGCACCCAATTTGATAAGGACTTTACGTAGGCCATCGCCAACTGCGATAGGGGCATCAGATGTAGTATCTACGCCACCAGTAATGGCTGAATCGATAAGACCAAGGGCGATTTTGTTAGCAGAAGCAAAGGTCGCTTGCAAGCCAGTACCGCAAGCTTGTGAGATGTCATAAGTTGGGGTATGTGGGTTCAGATCGGTGTTCAGTGTGGCTTCACGAGTTAGGTTGATATCACGGCTTAGTTTCATAACGGCACCAGCGACGACTTCACCGATTTTTTCGTCTTGCAAATTAAAGCGCTCAACCAAGCCATTCAATGCAGCGGTTAACATATCTGTGTTGCTGACGTCTGCATATGAGCCGTTTGAGCGTGCAAATGGGATACGGTTGCCACCTAAAATTGCGACGCGGTTTAGACCAGAAGCAAGCTTCGTAGAACTTGATTTTTTAGCAGAGGTAGCGGTCTTTTTGGCAGCAGGAGTATCGACTTTATCATCAGCGGCTTTTTTGCTGGTAGTGTCTTTAGCGGCACTTGCTTTAGTGTCGGTGCTGCTGGTTTTCTTAGCCGTCGCTTCTTTCTTATTGCTCTCTGGCTTAGCACTATCTGATTTAGTACTGCTTGATTTGTTATCGGTAGACTTTACGACAGTGCTTTCAACAACAGGACTCTCAGGGTGATTATTTTTATTACTCATAATATTATCCTTAAAATATTGGCAGAAAAAAAGAAGGTAGCCCTTAAAAAGGGTGGCTAATTAAAATGTACTGCTTAAGTTGCTTGCAGGTATTACTTAATGATTTAATTCAATGAGCAAATGTTATCATTTATTATGCCGTCTAGCTGTGTATCATAAGACGTTTTTGCTGCCTTACTGTATGTCTTTAGCAAACTATGTGACACTTATTTAAGCTCAGTAATCTCTCAGTCCACTGATAGCTATAAAAGTAGCCATGATATTTCTTAGAATGATAACTTTCTTAGACTGGCTAGTATTGATTATTAGCATTGCATAACGGCACGTTTGATAATATATTGTTATCGATAAATGCATTTGCCATAACTTATAGGTCTGATTTTAGCACAACATGGCGATTTTTAAATCTAAAAAAAGAGACTGTCTTGTATACTGGCTTGTCTACAGATTGTTATAGACATTGTTGGCTTTTGGACTTGTTTACCATGTGAGTGTATAGTTAAGGCAGTTTTGTACCCATTCACTAAATATAAATAATTATGATGCTAATGAGTCTTTATACTTGTTGGTGTTTGTATGAGTGATTATAAAAGACAAATTTCATTTTTCATTTACTCTTATCTTAACCTTTCGTTATAGGAATTATATTATGTCAGACCGTTATGGTGATTTTGTTCAGTCTTCTATTGGTAAAAAAGTTGCAAAAAACTTAGGCTTGCCTATGCCAGTAGAGCTTGACCGTTTTGATAGTGGCCAGCCTTTGGTACGCGGTAGCGTCTTGGTTGGTCGTGCTAATGGCGATGATAAAAGCGTGAGTGCTTCTGTTGCACGTATCTTGTCAGATGTACATGCTGATGTGTATGTAAACAGCAGTGATGACATCAAAGATGCGCTTTCTGATGCGGGTGTTGAAGCTAAATCCAATACGGGCGGCGATGATAAGTTTAAAGTATTGCTTTTTGATGCCAGTAATATCAGCAACGCCGATCAGCTCAAAGAAGTTTATGAGTTTTTCCATACGGTTGCTCGCCGCGTAGAACAATCAGGTCGAGTAATCATCGTTGGCCGTACGCCAGAAAACTTGACTGATATCGAAGCAGCACTGGCACAACGTGCGCTTGAAGGCTTTGTAAAGTCGGTTGGTAAAGAGTTTAAGCGCGGCGTTACCGCACAACTTATCTACGTTGAAGAAGGCGCAGAGCAAAACTTAGACTCAACCTTGCGCTTTTTCACGTCAGCTCGCTCAGCTTATGTGTCGGGACAAGTGGTACGTGTCAGCACAGGCGATAACGTTGATGTCGATTGGACACAGCCTCTAGGTGGCAAGACCATGCTAGTCACTGGTGCAAGCCGCGGTATTGGCGAAGCCATCGCGCGTGTATTGGCTCGTGAAGGCGCTCATGTTATCTGTCTTGATGTTCCGCAGCAACAAGCTGACTTGCAAAAAGTCGCCAGCGAAATCAGTGGTTCTGTATTGACCGTTGACATCACCAGTGCTGATGCAGGCAAAGAAATCGCAGAAGCGGCGCAAAATCGTGGCGGTCTAGATTCCATTATCCATAATGCTGGCGTGACGCGTGATAAGACCTTGGCAAAAATGGATGAGAAAAAGTGGGACATGGTCATCAATATCAACTTAGGTAGTATCGCTAAGCTGAACCGCTATTTACTTGATAATGACGTCCTAAAAGACAATGCGCGCATCGTTTGCGTCTCATCAATTTCAGGTATCGCTGGTAACATGGGTCAGACCAACTACGCGACTTCGAAAGCAGGTGTGATTGGTTTGGTTGATGCCACGGCTAAGCAATTAGAAGACAATGCCAAAGGCATGACTATTAACGCTGTTGCCCCAGGATTTATCGAAACTCAAATGACAGAAGCCATCCCATTTGCTATTCGTGAAGCGGGTCGCCGTATGAACTCAATGAGCCAAGGCGGCTTACCAGTTGACGTTGCTGAAACCATCGCATGGTTTGCATCTCCTGCCTCTGGCGGTCTAAATGGCAACATTGTACGCGTTTGTGGTCAAAGCTTGCTGGGTGCATAGCCTTGAGTGCCTAGCCTTAGTTTATTTGTGGGTATAGGTGATAAAGTTGCTTACAGTAAATATATGACATAACCTATTATTTTTTATTTACCTCACATATGCTTACGAAAAAATTGCTGATAAATTGTAATAAAGCTGCCCAAGGGTGGCTTTTTTATGATAAAAACACAGGAACCATAAGCCAAATTGTTTTTCGTAGTGATAAGTGCCTATACTGTTCATGAGAATAGCTATGAGACTGGCTATCAATGTATTAATGTATCAATGTATCAATGTGCTAATTGATGACAGGCTCCAGTACTTATAAAAAACATCGTTCAATAATAGGCTTAATCAACGACTTCATAGCATTTTAATATGCATTAAAAAATCAGCTTGAGCCACACTTAGGATTTATTATGTCAGACAAACATTATGATGCGTTGCCAAAAGCGCATACGACTTACGCCAATATTGTGAAAAGCCTATTGCCTATTGGTAATAGTGACAAAATCAGTAAAGATCAACTGCCGCAAGCGACCTATTATGTGGATGACCTGCACATTGATCAGGGCAATCTAAACGATTATCGTAAGATTTGCGGTTTTGCCGATAATGGCAAAGTGCCTATTACTTATTTTTCAGTGCTGTCACAGTCGCTGCAAATGAACATGATGGTCAAAGAGCCATTTCCGTTTGCTATGCTAGGTCTGGTCCACGTGGATAATAGCGTGACTCAGTATCGTCCTATTGGTGAGCGTGAGACTGTCGCTATGTCGGTCGCCTTTGATAACTTGCGTGACCATGCACAAGGTCAACAGTTTGACTTCGTGACGACGATCAAGTCAGAAGACGAAGTCATCTGGGAAGGGACGTCAACGTATCTGTCCCGTAGTAAAAAATCAGACAGCAGCAAAGATAAGAAAAGCGCCCCGCGTCCAGTAACGGTGAAGCCAGAAGTGAACGCAGACGGTGTGCACAGCATCTTTGAAGTGCCAGAAGATATCGGTCGTCGTTATGCCTTTGTTTCAGGTGACTTTAATCTTATCCATTTGCATCCGCTATCCGCGCGCGCGTTTGGCTTTCCTAAAGCGATCGCTCATGGTATGTGGTCAAAGGCCAAGTGTCTTGCCATGATGGACGAGCTACCTGATGCTTGTACGGTTGACGTTTCATTCAAATTGCCTATCTTTTTACCCGCTGAAGTAGAGCTTATCGCTGAGCCAGTAGCGCAGCTTGACAATGCAGACGATACTTGTGAATTTGGTTTATATAGCTCTAAAAATGACAAGCCGCATTTGGCTGGTGTCGTTAAATTGCACAATAACCATTAATGAACCGTTGGTAAAATGACCATTAGTGACCCAAACAGCTTTTATCTCAACAGCCCAATCTAACGAACAAATTTATAATTATGACTTCACATACAGCAGCAATAAATGCAGATCAACCTAATAGCCTAGCAGTTACTGATAATAACGTTCTAGATAATGGTGTCGATCTCGCCACTATGTTTGACCCTTACTTTCGTCCTGATGCAAACACCATTGTGTGCGGTGCGCTCGATGAGAAAAAAGTAGCGGCTTTGGCCGAAGCTGGGGTTGAGCTGGTCATTAACTTACAGCCCGACGACGAGTTGAGCTTTGATGAAGCAGCAGCAGTCGCGCAAGCTGGCATGCATTATGAGCATTTGCCTATCAACGGTGTTGCAGACTTAAAGCAGCTTAAAATATTGGCATTTGATAATATCTTACGCCAACATCATGGCAAAAAAATAGCCATGCATTGTGGCTCTGGTAATCGAGTAGGGGCCGCCATTGCTCTGCGTGCAGGATGGCTTCGTGGTCGTAAGATGGACACTGCCATGGAGCGTGGTCGCAGCCATGGCTTGACGAAGCTTGAAGACGAAGTTTATAAGCGTTTGCTTGTACCGCGCTAAGACATTAAGATGATAAAGTATTATTGAGCAGCACTGAGTAACAAAAAGGCGACCAATAGGTGGCCTTTTTTATGAGCAAATAGATGCTCAATATTAAGGCACTGAGGGACTTTTAAGACTTCGGCGTTTTTTTGACACTTAGCAATTATAAAAAATGGAGCAGGAAAACCATGACTGACAACAATAAAAAAACCAATCAGAATCTTGATCAGCAAATCGATGGCGAGTTTCAGAAACGCATGCAGCAATTATTGACTGATTTACAGCTTGACGACGCGCCCGCTGGCGGTGCTGTGGTTGTCTATCAGGACGGTAAATGTATCGCTCAGGCGAGCGTGGGCATGGCTCGTCCAGACATGTCATGGCAGCCTGATACCTTGGCGATTAACTTTTCTACTGGTAAAGGCGTATTGGCAACGCTAGTGCATGTGTTGGTTTCGCAGCAGCTGCTTGCTTATGATGAGCCGATTGCCAGCTATTGGCCAGCCTTTGCTGCCCAGCATAAAAGTTCTGTTACGCTACGCAATGTTATGTCGCATCAAGCCAATTTGTTTTCTATTCAGAGTGTTGACGCGGACAGCGAAGCGTTGCTCGATTGGCAATTGATGCTCAACAAAATTGCCGCAATGTCAGTCACTGCACCTGAAGATGCGGAGTTATATGACAGCGCTTACAGTGCTTTAGTTTATGGCTGGGTATTAGGCGGTGTCATAGAAGCCGTCACTGAGATGTCATTGGCTGAGGCGCTGCGTCATTATCTGACTGAACCATTGGGTATCGCCGACAGTTGTTATTTCGGCGTACCCGCTAGCAAAGTCGATCAAGTGGCGATGCTGGCCAAAAACTTTGCTGGGTCAAATGAGGACAGCTCACAGCTAGGTAATAGGCGTCATAAACCTACGATAAAAGCAGACTCACCAGAGACGCTACAAACTTATGCAAATCTACCCAGTTATGGGTGTTGGCAGCAGCAAACATTAGCAAATAAAGAAACGGCAAACACAAGTCAGGATGATGAGAAAAATGACTTACCTACATTAGACACCGCTCGTATTAATGGTTTGTACTTCAATACGAGCAAGCTTAATCTAAGAAATTATAAATCGGCACTCATACCCGCCAATAAACAACCTATCGACTATTACCAGCGCGAGACACTACAGGCAGCCATTCCAGCAGCCAATGGTGTTGCCTCAGCGCAGGCACTGGCCACCATCTATGCGATGTTGGCTAATGGAGGGAAATGGCAGGGACGCACGCTTATTGATAGTGCCACTTTCGAGCAACTATCGACACCGCAAGTCAGAGGACTAGATGCCGTCATGCCAGCGAATATGGATTGGCGCTTGGGTTATCATCGACTATTTAACATTTGCCAAAATGTAGACAGTGAGATGCTAAAGGCAAACCAGCAAGGATTTGGGCATATGGGTTATAACGGTTCAGTGGCTTGGTGTGACCCTGAGCAGCAATTGTCCTTTGCTTTTATTCATAACTTTGATACCACGATGCTCAATGATGTGCGTCAGTTTGCCCTAACGGAAGCCGTGCTTAGCTTAGTCGATTCGAAGCTTTCAAAGCGCTAGACAGACCCTAAGGTTATTGTAATTTATTGGGTGCTATTTTGAGAAGTCTTGTGGCGCTAAGACCATGGATAAAAATTGAAGCCAAAATCACAATCGAACAGACGACCCATAATTTGAGCGCATCTTCCTCGCCGAAAAAACCTTGATTGAGCGCGTAAGACAAATAATATAATGTGCCAATACCACGAATCCCCAATGCAGAGATGGCATACTTTTCGGCGTGTGGGAGGTTCAGACCTGACAAGGCAATAAACCCACCGATGGGTCGTATCAACAATAAAAAAGTGAAGCTAACAATGTAAACGCGCCATGTCAGCTCAACACCTGACTGCAATCCTTGACCAAGAAACATACCGAAAGCAACCAGCACTAGCGACATGAGCAAACCTTCTGACTGTTCTGCAAAATCATGGAGCTTGTGGTGATAACTGTGTTTATGCTCTGAACGCCGGAAGGCAAAAGCCGCGACAAATACAGCAATAAAACCATAACTATGTATAAATTCTGCTGACCCATATGCCACTAGTGTTAGGGCAATGACCACATAACCTTGAGAAATGGTCGTTTCGTGACTGTGCTTTGAAAACACCAATTTTGCCAATAGTTTACCGACAACAATACCAACCACCAAGCCTGCGCCAATTTTCCACAGCACATCTTGAGTAAACCACGACCAGAGCATCTCACCCGTAAAACGCTGCCCTTCGCTAAAAGCCTCTGCTATTTTAATGGCCAAATAAACGAATGGAAATGCCAATCCATCATTCAATCCGGCCTCTGAGGTCAAGGTAAAGCGCGGCGTATCTTCACCGCCCGTATTTGGAGGCCCCACTTGAATACTAGAGGCCAGCACGGGATCGGTGGGTGCCAATACAGCGCCTAGCAAGATTGCCGCGCCCATACTTAGACCAAATGCATAATACCCCAACACTGCCATAGCAAAGATGCCAATCGGCATGGTGATAATTAACAAGCGTACGGTAGGTCGCCATAGTTTCCAAGACAGCTCAGTATCAATCTTAATACCGGCACCAACCAAAGAAACCAATATCACAATTTCAGTCAGTTTTTCGACGATTAAACCATTATCAAGTGGATTCAAAAATGACAATGTCGTCCACGAATACCCCATGAGCAAGCCAAAGCTGACCTGTAGCATAGGTAAGGAGATGGGTGTCCGCTTAAAAATAATAGGAAACAACGCCCCTAATAAAAAGGCGATGCCGCAGACCAATAAAAATAAGTTATAGTGTTCAATCATAACGTTCAATACGTCCCAATTATCTTGATCTAAAACAACCTGTATGAATGATAAACAGAGTCGCCATCACCAAGCCTTATCATGACGTTAAAATTTTTTTATTACCGCAAAAAAACGTTATTGAAACGTCTGCTACGTTGTTTTTTGGTGAAAAAAAAGCCTGCATCGCGCAGGCTTAGGATAATGCTAATAAATATGTCTTAAAAACGGGCCACTAAGATTTTTGGCTTAGCGCTCAACTTGACTCACATCGCGTACCGCACCCGTATCGGCACTGGTAGTCATGGCCGCATAAGCACGTAGGGCAGGAGAAACATGGCGCTCACGACTGACGGGTTTCCACGCATCGCGACCACGAGCTTCCATGACTTCGCGGCGAGCGGCTAATTCTGCATCGCTTACCTGCATATTGATAGTACGGTTAGGGATGTCAATATGGATAGTATCGCCTTCTTCAACCAGACCAATTGCACCGCCTTCAGCTGCTTCAGGGCTGGCATGACCGATCGAGAGTCCTGATGTGCCACCAGAGAAACGACCGTCAGTCAGTAGCGCACACTCTTTACCCAAGCCTTTAGACTTAAGATAAGTTGTTGGATAGAGCATCTCTTGCATACCAGGGCCACCTTTTGGACCTTCGTATCGAATGATGACCACATCGCCTGCAACGATATCGTCAGCCAATACCGCAGCGACGGCATCATCTTGTGACTCAAAGAGTCGTGCGCGACCAGTAAATACTAAAATACTGTCATCGACACCAGCGGTCTTGACCACACAGCCACGCTCAGCGATATTACCGTAGAGTACCGCAAGGCCGCCATCTGCTGAATAGGCATGTTGGGCACTGCGGATACAGCCTGACTCGCGGTTGACGTCAAGGTTTGACCATTCTTTTGACTGTGAGAAAGCTTCAGTGGTGCGTACGCCACCAGGTGCTGCTATATAGCGTGCGCGTGCCTCAAGATTGTCAGGATTCATGATATCCCATTTATCAATCGCTTCTTTCATCGTCGCACTATGAATGGTCGGCAAGTCAGTTTTCAGTAACCCTGCACGATCAAGCTCGGCCAACAAGGCAAAGACACCGCCAGCACGATGCACATCTTCCATATGGTATTTTTGCGAAGCAGGCGCGACTTTTGCAAGACAAGGCACACCGCGGCTTAAGCGGTCAATATCATGCATTTTAAAGTCAATTTCTGCCTCATTAGCAGCAGCCAACAGATGCAAAATAGTATTGGTCGAACCGCCCATGGCGATATCCAAGGTCATCGCATTTTCGAAAGCGGCTTTGCTGGCGATTGAGCGCGGCAATACGGAATCATCATCTTGCTCATAACGGCGCTTGGCAAGCGACACAATGGTGCGACCCGCTTCTAAGAATAGCTCGCGACGTAATGAGTGAGTCGCCAATAGCGAGCCATTACCAGGTAGTGCCAAGCCTAGCGCTTCGGTCAAGCAGTTCATCGAGTTTGCAGTGAACATACCAGAGCACGAGCCACAAGTGGGGCAAGCTGAGGCTTCAATCGCGGCGACATCTTCATCACTAATGCTGTCATCAGCGGCATCCATCATCGCATCGACAAGATCAAGCTTACGAACCGCACTGCCGTTACTGTCTTCATTATTGTGACTTTTACCAACCGTACTGGCTAGAATTTTGCCCGCTTCCATCGGGCCACCTGAAATAAATACCACTGGAATATTAAGGCGCATGGCAGCCATCAACATACCCGGAGTGATTTTGTCGCAGTTAGAGATACATACCAAGGCATCTGCACAGTGAGCATTGACCATGTATTCAACAGAATCCGCAATCAAGTCGCGACTCGGCAGTGAATACAACATACCGCTATGACCCATCGCAATACCGTCATCAACGGCAATAGTATTGAACTCTTTTGCCACGCCGCCTGCTTGCTCAATCTCGCGAGCGACCATTTGCCCCAAGTCTTTTAGATGCACATGACCAGGTACAAACTGGGTGAAGGAGTTGGCAATGGCAATAATTGGCTTGCCAAAATCGCCATCAGTCATACCTGTTGCACGCCATAGGGCACGTGCACCTGCCATATTACGACCACCAGTAGAGGTTTTTGAGCGATAATCCATGTGATATTCCTTACAAATAAGCGAGATTTATTAACGTGTGCAGCATCAGCTTTGATGCGGATAGTGTGCTTTTTATACAGAGTGAGTACTAGTGAATAATACTAATTCGTTACCATACCATTAGCTATGAATAACTAAAAATAATGCATAGACAATCATAAAGGAGTTGTGGTTAAAACACTACTCAAGGCGTTCTAAAATTGCCGTGTCAAACCATGGTAGCTCGGCTTTATCCGCTTCTAATTTGGCAATGACAGTTAATGCATGAGAGGCTAGTAGTTGTTGATAGTCAGCGCTAGCTTCAATAGTCAGTAGTGGCTCTTCAGTGTTGCCTTGCTCATCGATACTCATTAAAGTTTGCTTGTCGTTTTTATATAGAACATCAACGCGACCAAAAAACTGCCAGTCTTTAAAAGCGGCCGTCATCGCGTCTTCTGCATCTTTGGTATATATTTGCTGCGTCTCTTTGCCCGTATTGGTCCAATGTAGACGTACGGCTAACTGCAGTGCCTCACTAAAGACCACCAACGAGCCAATCACTTTGACATGCCAAGGACTGGACAATAAATCATTAGAAATATCTAAGAGAGTCGCGGCCTCAGCAGCAGTCATGGGTGTGTTAAATTGAGCGAGTAAGGTAGGTGTCAGCGGATGCGTCTGTTTAATAGCGTCATCCAAGCTATCATAGTGATATAAGAACGGCAATGGCAAGTCTTGCGTGACCGTCTTTTTGCTAATTTTGCAATTATGAATCCGCCAGCTAATGGTGGTATCTGTTAAAGCCTCTGCCAAGACAATCGTATTTGGATTTATCTTTAGGAGATTATTATTTTGAGTGTCACTTTGATCGCTACTGACAACAGCAATTTGTTCATCGCTTGCAGATGTAGGCGCATCTGTGTTGTCGTTGAGGTTATGAGTTAATAACGTATCTGTGTCATGCGATGTGGTGGTATTGTCTGATAATTGAGTCGGCAAGGCAGTCAAATTCATAACTCCAGCGTTAGCAAAATAGGGGGTTAATATAACATTTAATAGGGGATACTCGCCAATAAATTAGCGTGTTTGAATGGTCTGTCAGTACAAAAATAAATTTGATTTTTTCACTTATAGTCAGTGAAAAGTAATATCGATACATGACGCACTGCTGATATCAATTTTTCTTGCTTGCTGTGCCTGTGCAGACAGAGGCTACAAAAAATTAATATCAGCCGTATCGTCGCGTTTTTGGGGTATTTTGACTATATCTGCTGCTTGTACTTAACCTACATTTCGTCCACTATGTTGCAGATGGCATATTCACTACTCAAAATCATAAAATAACCAAAAGGAATGATAATGACTGAAGTTAAACAACAAGCTGATTATGACGATAACAACATTTTTGCCAAAATGCTAAACGGTGATATCCCATATCACAAGGTCTATGAAGATGATAAAACCCTCGCTTTTATGGATATCATGCCGCAAGCAGAAGGGCATGTATTGGTCATCCCTAAGCAAAAAGCCGTTGATTTGGCTGATCTTGAACCTGATTATGCCGCTGCAATACTAATGACATCCAAAAAGGTCATGCAAGCGCAGCGCCAAGTGTTTGATCGTGAGGGCGTTATTCAGATGCAGTTGAATGGATCACAAGCAGGTCAAACAGTGTTTCATTATCATGTGCACCTGATTCCATCGAGCATTCATGAGTTGGGTCGCCATGCAGTGACGCAAGCAGATCATGAAAAACTGGCGGAAATTGCCAAGCAACTTGCGGCAGTGATTGCTGCTCAATAATATATGTCTTTAACGAAGAATTTTTGAGAGTTCCAAAATAGATAAAAAGGTCGCTAGCAAGCGGCCTTTTTTGTTGCTTGGTAATAGTCATGTAACAATCGTTAAAGTCATGTTACAAGATAAGGGCTTAACTGGGGTTCAGGCAAAGAGTGTGATACAAATTATATTTTGTTAGGCATATCTGTTTCGTATTGCTTCTACGAATAACCTTTTCATAAAATAAAGCTGTATTAATTTGAGGATATCACTTTTTATGAGTAAATTACCTCGCTCTACTATCTTACTGCCAGTGTTTGTACCGGCTGCTGTCATCATGATTTTATTGGTGGTTGGCACTGCTGCAAATCCTGAAGCGGCGGGCGCACTATTCAGCACTGTTTTGACATTCACCACCAATACTTTTGGTTGGTTTTATATGTTGGCAGTCGCGCTGTTTTTAATGTTTATTATCGCGCTGGCATTTTCATCTTATGGCACTATCAAGCTTGGGCCTGATCATGCTGAGGCTGAATATAAATTCCTTGAATGGTTTGCCATGCTGTTTTCGGCAGGTTACGGCATTGCCTTATTATTCTTTGGTGTGGCCGAGCCAGTCATGCATTTTGCCAGCCCGCCATTGTCTGATCCGCAGACTATTGAGGCGGCAAAAGAAGCGATGCAGATTGCTTATTTCCATTGGGGTTTTCATATTTGGGCTATTTATGGGGTGGTAGGGCTATCGCTGGCGTATTTCTCTTTTCGTCATGGTTTACCGTTGTCGATGCGCTCCACGTTATATCCTTTAATTGGCGACAAGATTTACGGTCCTATTGGTCATACTGTCGATGTGTTTGCAATTGTGGGTACACTGTTTGGTATCGCCACCAGCTTAGGGTTGTCAGTCTCGCAAATTAACGCTGGCCTTAACTATCTGTTACCAGACCTCATTCCAGTTAATACCACCGTACAGGTCATTGCTATTGCATTGATTACCGCTGCTGCACTGGTCTCAGTGCTGGCGGGGATGGATAAAGGCGTCAAGCGGCTGTCTATATTGAATATGGTACTAGCGACTGCGCTGATGATTTTTGTGTTTGTTGTAGGGCCAACGGTCTTTATTCTAAATGCCTTTATGGAAAATACGGGCAGCTATTTGGGTAATATTGTCGAGCGCACCTTTAGCTTGCAAGCGTATGAAAATAGCGATTGGATCGGTAGTTGGACGTTATTTATCTTTGCTTGGACAATCGCATGGGCACCTTTTGTTGGTTTGTTTATTGCCAAAATTAGCCGTGGTCGTACCATTCGTGAGTTTGTACTTGGTGTCATGCTAGTACCAACGTTCTTCACTTTCTTTTGGTTTGCCGTATTTGGTGATACCGCATTGCACATGATTATGGTAGATGGTTATACCTCGTTAATTACTGAGGTACAAAACAACCAAGCGATTGCCTTGTTTAAACTGCTAGAAAACCTACCTTTCACTGAGTTTGTGTCTTCATTGACCATACTATTAATCATTACCTTTTTTGTGACGTCGTCAGATTCAGGTTCATTGGTTATTGATTCGTTAGCAGCAGGCGGTCGAAGTGATACGCCATGGTGGCAGCGTACGTTTTGGGTAGTGACCGAAGGGGCGGTGGCCGCTGCGTTATTGCTTGCCGGTGGCCTAACAGCACTCCAAACGGCTTCTATCGTTAGTGCCTTACCTTTCGCGATTATTATATTGATATCGATGTTTGGCATGTGGCGTGCGCTACGTATCGAAGGACATCGTAACCAGAGCTTGGGTAATGACAGCAAACTACCACCGCACCTGCTTAAGCCATCAGCATGGCGCGATCGTATCGATTACATCACTGATCAACCAACCCGTGATAAGGTTTTAAACTATATCAAAGAGGTGATTATGCCCTCAATGGTAGAGGTGTCAGCCAAATTTGCAGAGACAGGCTGGACGACTGATGTCAATTATGATGCGGTCAATAATCGCGCTGTGCTTGAGCTGCATCGCGGTGATGATGTCGAGTTTTGGTATGAAGTGCGCCTATCTGAACATGATGCGCCGGATTACCATACTGAAAGTACAGCAGGTGAGTTGCCACAAGAGCATCATCATCGTGCTGAGGTTTATCTGCGCCGTGGTGGTCAGACCTATGATTTGTATGGCTATGAGACAGAGTCCGTCATCAACGATATCATTGATCAGTTCGAGAAATATTTGCACTTCCTAAATGTGTCACCGGACAGTTTGCCGTGGCGTATGCAAGAGCACGATGATGACATTACGTTGGAGCAGGGCAGCGTGTTTGATAAATAGTTGGTTTGGCGCTTAAAGACTGATGTTTGTGGGTGCAAGTTATTCGAGTGAATCGCTTGCAATATGCGTATGAACCCTTAGAATAACGGCTTGATTTCATTGACCTGTTTTTATTAATAAGTAAGCCGTTATTTATGTCTATAGATATTTCAGTCTCTGAGACTCCGCAAACGCAGATTGCAAGCGATCATCCCTTATTGCAGCCGCTGAATATCGGCGGCTTGACGATTGAAAACCGTCTGATAGTCGCACCAATGGCAGGAGTCACAGATAACCCCTTTCGCCGTTTGTGTAAGTCATTTGGCGCAGGTCATGCCGTCAGTGAGATGATTATCGCTGATACCGCGCTTTATGCACGCAAAAAATCGCTATACCGTGCCAATTTCGATAATGAGATTGCCCCTATTTCTGCACAAATAGCGGGGGCAGAGCCAAACAAACTGGCAGAAGCGGCTCGTTATCAGATCGATAATGGCGCACAAATCATCGATATTAATATGGGCTGTCCCGCCAAAAAAGTCTGCCGAAAGCTGGCGGGTTCTGCCTTGCTTCAAGACGAAGATTTGGTAGCACGTTTGCTGGATGCTGCGGTAAATGCCGTCGATGCGCCCGTCACCTTAAAAACACGATTGGGCTATGAAAATGGGCGTGAAAACATTTTGCGCGTTGCAAAGCGAGCAGAGCAAGCAGGCATTGCCGCCATTGCCATTCATGGACGTACGCGCGAGGATATGTATACGGGTGAAGCGCGTTACGAGCTGATACGTGAGGTTAAAGAAAGCATCAGCATTCCGGTCATTGCCAATGGTGATATCGATAGTGCGCAAAAAGCGCAGCGTGTTTATGACTTGACGGGTTGTGATGCCGTAATGATTGGACGAGCGGCACAAGGTCAGCCGTGGATATTTCGCGATATTGAGCATTTTTTACGTACTGGCGAGCGTCTTGATGCGCCAAATGTTGGCGAAATCAAAGAAATTGTATTGGAGCATTTACAAGAGCTATATGACTTTTATGGTGAATACTCTGGCTGCCGAATCGCCCGTAAGCACATTGCTTGGTATACGACGGGCATTCCAAACTCTAATGCTTTTCGTCAAGCCATGTATGGTGAAGAGAGCACCGCTGGGCAGTTTCGTGTGGTCGAGGATTTTTTACAGGCTCACGAGTAAGGCATAAATAGCTATTGGCTATGAATCACTGATTACAACTCATCAGCATGCTTAGTTTTTGATGTCTTTTCAGGCACAGACTTGGAGTGTTGCCAAGGAAAGCGACCTTCTAGCTCGACTTGTAAAGATAAGCTTAAAAAAGTTCTAATGAGCACAATAAACCCCAGTACCAAAACACTGCGCAGCGTAGGCTCTGTAACGACAGTAGCCATAATGTCAGCAGCAATGAGCACTTCAAGCCCTAACAAAATGGACTTGCCAACCGTCTGTCTGATCTCGACGTAGGTGTCATGGGTGAAACGACCTGTTGAACGAACGCCTCTATAAAAAGCATAAAGCAGTCCAAAGAACATAATAAGAACACCAATGACTTCAACGATTTTGGCAATGAAATCAATATAACGAGCCAGAATTTCTACCAAGGTGCGTTCTCCTTATGATGCGTAAATTGAAAAAACAATTATAGCCAAAAAGCTGGGAAAAATGAGATGTTAAATTTGCAGCCCTTTTACTGGGGAGTGTGCTCAATCTAAACGAAAACGCCTAAATGGGTTAAAAATAGCTAAATCTTGCCAAACATCGTCAAATATAGTCAAAGTATCCTAAAAACGCGTCGGTATTGCTGATATCAATTTTTTTTAGCCTCTGTCTGCGCAGGCACAGCAAGCAAGAAAAATTGATGTCAGCAGTACGTGATGTATCGATATCGATTTTCACTGACTATAGCTGATGGATATCTCGATATTATCTACGCTAGCTTCTTTGTTTGGCTACCATTTACCTCATTTTCATCACTATTTTCAAAATGAGGACACACCCTAGTGGTTCGCAAAATTATTTTTATCGAATTTTACTGGTACTTTTTCGAGTAATTACAATGTAATTTTGGTATTCTAGAGCGGCACACTATTGGGAATATAATAAACAAAAAGGATTTTTTATGGCTACTCCCTCAAAAAAGGCAATTAGCAAAGCGGTTAAAGACAAACATATCATCATTACTGGTGCTTCAAGCGGTATCGGTGAACGTACAGCCTTTTTGCTTAGTGAATGCGGCGCTCATGTCATTTTATTAGCACGTACCGAAGAGAAGCTAAAAATAGTAAAAGAAAATATTGAGGAACTTGGCGGCAAGGCCAGTTATTATCCTTGTGACTTGACCAATATGGATGAGATTGAAAAAGTCAGCGAGCAAATTTTGGATGATTTTGGCCATGTTGATGTATTGGTCAATAACGCTGGTCGTTCAATTCGACGTTCGGTGCACGAATCTATTGATCGTTTCCATGATTTTGAGCGTACCATGGATATCAATTACTTTGGCGCTGTCAAAATAGTTCTTGGATTTTTGCCGACGATGATTGAACGTCAGACTGGTCAAATTGTTAATATTTCATCTATCGGTGTACTGGCAAACAGTCCGCGTTTTGCCGCCTATGTCGCCTCAAAATCGGCACTGGATGCCTTTAGTCGCTGCTTGGCTGCTGAAGTGAAAGGCGATAATGTCACGATTACCAATATCTTTATGCCATTGGTACGCACACCGATGATTGAGCCAACCAAGTTATACCGCTACATGCCTGCGCTGATGCCGGATGAAGCGGCGATGATGGTCGCAAAAGCGATTGTTCATAAACCAAACAGTATTGCCAGTAACATGGGTAAATTTGCATCTGCAACTTATTCGTTAGCACCAGCGATCAACGTTGGTATTCAATCGATAGGTTATCGTATTTTCCCAAGTACCCGCGCTGGACTGACTACCGATAAAAAACCAAACCTTGCTCAGCGTGCCTTTGCCAGAATTCTTCCTGGTGAGCATCACTAGAATAGAACTTTTATTAGCTCTGAATAATACGAAAAGGATACTGCGGTATCCTTTTTTAATGTCTTGAAAATAATAGTAGACAAAGTAGGGGTATTCTTTAGTAACTCTATGTTGATACTTCCTACTATTAAGGAGAGATCAAATCATTATTTGTTGCCACATGCTTTTTATTACAGCTTATGGGGATTGAAATTCAGTATATTTATTTCTTTACTCTAGTCAATTTAGATCGCTTCTACACGTACATCAAGTCACGTTTTAGATACTCGCAGTTCATATATTTAAATGATTTGACAGGCTTAACTTTTTATTGAGTAAGCCATCAAAACCTCCGTTATCCAAATCTATTTCATGCTTCTAGAATTATTAACATGAATATTATTCATGTTATATTTAAATAGTATCGTTTTTATTCATGTAATGTTTTAGGTATGATTCATCCCATACAGAAATTTAGTTTTATCTCAGTTAATGAGATTAGGGTAGGGGATTACCATGAAGAAACAATTTACATATTCCATCTCAAGCATTCGTTTTGATGAAAACTATCAACCTGCAGACAGCACACGTCTGACGACGAATTTTGCAAATTTGGCGCGTGGCGAGAGTCGTCAAGAGAATTTACACAAGACATTAACAATGGTAAACAATCGTTTCAACGATCTAGCGCATTGGGATAATCCGACCGCAGACCGTTATTCTGTTGAAGTTGATATCATTTCTGCCGACTTGGATATCGAAGGCAATGGTCATACCTTCCCAGTCATTGAGACTTTAAAAACAACGATTGTGGATCATAAGGAAAACAAGCGTATTGACGGTATGATTGGCAATAGCTTTTCCTCTTATGTGCGTGATTATGACTTTAGTATTGTGTTACCAGAACACTTTGCAAACCATCCAAAATCCGCGCCGCCAGAAGAGTTTGGCGATTTACATGGCAAACTGTTTCAACATTTATTGAACTCAGAGGCCTACCAAGCCAACTTTGATAAACAACCAGTGATTTGTCTGAGTGTGTCAAGCAGTAAAGTCTATCAGCGCACGGGCAATCAGCATCCTGTATTGGGGGCTGAATACAGACAAGATGGCGGCTCTTTGAACAAGGGGTCATTAACTGATGAGTATTTTTCCAAAATGGGCTTAGCAGTGCGCTATTTTATGCCTGCTGGTAGTGTGGCGCCTTTAGCATTTTATTTCGCGGGTAATTTGCTAAGTGATTACACTGACCTTGAGCTAATCAGTGCCATCAGTACCATGGAGACTTTCCAAAAGATTTATCGGCCTGAAATTTACAATGCCAACTCGACCGCCGCTCAGGTGTATCAACCAAGCTTAAAGTACCAAGATTACTCACTGACGCAAATTGTCTATGACCGCGAAGAGCGCAGTCAGATGGCAGTGACACAAGGTAAGTTTACGGAAGATGAATTCATTACACCGTATCAAGCTATCCTTGATGAGTGGGCGGCAAACTATGTGGTGACAAGCGAGACTTTTCAAAAAGAAGCGGTGCAAAAACGCGCTGATGATAAACAAGCTGCCTAGGGCGTGTCCTCAATTCAACCGATAGCGATCTAAATGGGCTAAAAGTGGTTAAATCTTGCCAAACATCGTCAACTAGCTAGGTAATATCTCGATATTATCTGCGCTATTTTCCTTGTTTGGCTGCCATTTACCTCACTTTCATCCTCATTTTTAAAATGAGGACACGCCCTAGCATAACCTCACTGGACACCAAAATAAAAAAATAAACATTATAGAAGATTAAAAACTATGAAACTATTATTACCGACATCGACAGCGGGTAGCTTACCAAAACCTTCTTGGCTTGCTGAACCTGAGAAAATTTGGTCACCTTGGGCATTAGAAGGCGAGCAACTGCTTGAAGCCAAACAAGATGCCTTACGTTTGACATTGCAAGAACAGCAGCATGCTGGGATTGATATCGTCAGTGATGGCGAGCAGACCCGTCAGCACTTTGTGACCACCTTCATTGAGCATCTAGATGGCGTCGATTTTGAGAATCGTAAAACCGTTAAGATTCGTGATCGTTATGAGGCCAGTGTGCCGTCAGTCGTTGGGGCGGTGAGCCGTCAAAAGCCAGTGTTTGTAGACGACGCTAAATTTTTGCGGGCGCAAACCGATCAGCCAATCAAATGGGCGCTGCCAGGGCCTATGACGATGATTGATACACTGTATGATGGTCATTATAAAAGCCGTGAAAAATTGGCTTGGGAATTTGCTAAAATTCTGAATCAAGAGGCGAGAGAGCTTGAGGCGGCTGGCGTGGATATTATCCAGTTTGATGAGCCTGCGTTTAATGTGTTCTTTGATGACGTCAATGACTGGGGTATCGCCACGTTAGAGCGCGCTATCGAAGGTCTAAAGTGCGAAACAGCGGTGCATATTTGCTATGGCTATGGCATTAAGGCCAATAATGATTGGAAAAAGACACTGGGTTCAGAGTGGCGTCAATACGAGCAAGCGTTTCCAAAATTGCAGCAGTCAAGCATTGATATCGTCTCGCTTGAGTGCCAAAACTCGCACGTGCCGATGGATTTGATTGAACTCATACGCGGTAAAAAAGTAATGGTCGGTGCTATCGATGTGGCAACCAATACTATTGAAACCCCTGAAGAAGTGGCAGATACCCTACGCAAAGTTCTACAATTCGTCGATGCAGACAAGCTCTATCCTTCGACCAACTGCGGCATGGCACCTTTGCCTCGCGAGGTAGCACGCGGCAAGTTAAAAGCGTTGAGCGAGGGCGCGGCAATCATTCGTCAAGAGCTGAGCGCTTAGTTACTGGCTCGCACTTATCAATAGGTGGGATAGGTCTAATCAAGTTTGTTTATTCGGTTTGATTGAAATACTGTGGGTAGGCCATCAAGTAGTCTTAATGCCATTTAGAAATAAGTCATAGCCAAATTTAGGAGTTCAGCGATGAGTAAAGATATGATTGAAGCCACCGACTTTAGAGATGCCATGTCGCTATTGACGACTGCCGTTAATGTGGTTACCACAAAAGGTAGCTCTGGTATTCATGGGTTTACGGCATCTGCGGTATGTAGCGTCACAGACACACCGCCTACCTTGTTGGTTTGTATGAATCAGACCTCTCGCTCACATGCCCACTTCCTTGAAAACAAAACGTTGAGTGTCAATGTATTAGGCGCACATCATGAGCCAATATCTAATGCCTTTGCCTCAAAATTAAGTTCGGAAGAACGATTTAAACAGGGCGTTTGGACTGAGTTAGCAACAGGTGCGCCTGTTTTAGAGGATGCGCTGGTCAGTTTTGATTGTGAGATTGAGGATATTCAAGAAGTCGGCACGCACAGTGTCTTTATGTGCCGTGTGGTCGCCATCAAGCACGCCGTATCACAAGGTGGTACTGATGAAAGTTTGGTGTATTTCAACCGTGCCTATCATCAAGTGGGTCAAATAGAAATTGCTTAAGCTGACTTTCTGACATTGATTATTTAATGGTCATCTAATTATTATTTAATGGTCATCTAATTATTATTTAATGGTCATCTAATTATTATTTAATGGTCATCTAACTATAGTAAGCTCAATATAAAGAAAATACAGTAAAACTGGAATGAATTTTTTGTAGCCTCTGTCGGCGTAGGCACAGCAAGCTAGAAAAATTTGTATCAGTTTTACGTTGTCAGATAACGTATCCATTCTATTTAGCATCGACTATAAAACTATCCTTTAACCGAGAAGTAACTATCCCGTGGAAATACTCATTTTTTTAATAATTGGTGCGCTAGCAGGATTTGCTGCAGGGCTATTTGGCGTGGGCGGTGGCACCATCATCGTACCACTATTATTTATCGTCTTTACCCAAATGGGCTACAGTCCTGACAATATCATGCATTTGGCGTTAGGGACATCATTAGCGACCATTATTGTCACCTCTATTAGCTCGCTCATGGCGCATAATAAAAAGGGCGCAGTCATGTGGCCGGTCTTTAAAAATCTGGCACCAGGTCTAGCGATTGGTTGCTTTTTGGGTGCGGGGATTGCAGGGCAAATATCTGGGCTATATCTCCAGCTTATTGTTGGCGTATTTTTGCTTTGGGTCGCCTATAAGATGTTTTTCGGTGGTAAAAAGCAGGTCGCTAGTCATTCTAATGATGTTAATCCAGAACTGCCGTCTAAGCCTAAGCAATTAGCAGCAGGCGGAGTTATCGGTGTCGCTTCTGCCATTTTTGGTATCGGCGGTGGCAGCTTAACCGTCCCTTATCTCACGCGTTATGGCGTGGTCATGCAAAAAGCCGTTGGCACTTCAGCAGCGTGTGGATTGCCGATTGCCATTGCTGGTGCGTTAGGCTTTATGATTTTTGGCATGCAGCAGCAAGTTGATGTGCCTAACACTATTGGCTTTGTCCATATTTATGCCTTTTTAGGCATTAGTATCATGAGCTTTTTTACCGCAAAAGTAGGCGCGAAAGTCGCGCATATACTATCACCAGCATTACTAAAAAAATGTTTTGCGATATTATTAACTGTGGTAGGGTTTTATTTCCTTTATAAAGGCCTGCTCTAAGTGCCTCGTAATTTTTTATTTAGCCAAATACTTGCCACAATATCCAGAACAATCCTGTCATTATGAAGATAATGATTAGCAACCGCTTTGCCCAATACGGCAAAAGCGGTTTTTTATAGCCCAAATCATTCAACTGGCTGTCGACACCTCGCTGTAGGCTTTTGAATCCTTGATCTGTTTGAGTGGTTTTCACACGGTTTTTTATTAAACGATCTGATTCTTCCTCTGTTTGCTCTCTATCAAAACTGATCGCCTGATTAGGAATACCTTGCTTATTGGCAATAGTATTTAATTTCTGCTGTTGTTTTACCTTTAGTGCCGTCTCATAAGCATCGATTCTACTCTTTGCTTCATCCATACTGATGTTTTCATCGGCTGCCAATGTTTTGATCGCCATCACCAAATTGTTTTTTTCAATCATCATGATGATCGCTTTTGGCAACTTTGTATTGACTGATTTTGCGCTAGGATCAGGATTAAACATGATTGTCCTTATTACAACATGAGAGTGTGAATAGGTCGTACGGTGGTTCATTATAACCATTTTCTATCAGCAAGATTCAAGCAAAAAAATACCGCAATCATAATAATGACTGCGGTATTTTAATAGTTATCTTTATCAGCATTTCTGCCAATCTTCGATAAATTATAGATCTTTCCAGCGTTGGATAGACTTTTTGATCACTTCTTTAGCTTCTGCAACATCATCCCAAGATTCAACCACTGTGCTACCTGGTTTTTTCAGGTCTTTGTAATGGCTGAAGTGGTACTCTAACTGGTTGATTAGCTGCTTTGGCAGATCAGCTAGGCTGTTGTAAGCATTTCCTGTGTCACGGTCATCAGCAGGTACGACAACGATTTTGTCATCCACTTCGCCATCATCAACGAACTTCATGACGCCGATTACTTTGGCTTTTAAGAAAATACCCGTTGGTAATGGCTGCTCAGTTAGCAATAACACATCTAGCTCATCGCCATCTTCGTCTAGCGTTTGTGGGATAAAACCATAGTTACAAGGTTTAGCAAAAATCTGTGGATCAATACGATCAAGCTCAAATACGGCCAATTCGCGATTCCACTCAATTTTATGGCTGCTACCAGCAGGGATTTCTACTACTACGTTGATAATGCCGCCATCTACGTCGCCGGCGTCCAAAATTTTGTTAAAATCTGCCATAAAATGCTCCAATTTTCTTTTGTTTTAAGTGTTTGAATAATCAATGATAGTCAAAGGATTGAGCTGGACAAGCAGTAAGATTATTACTGTGCCCGATTTGTGCTGCATGCAATTATAGCAAGTTTGGTCTGAATTTTCTCATAATGCTTAAGTCTAAGCGGGCAAGATATTATGCAAAAAAAGATTATGCAAAATGGCTTCAGAAAATCACTTGGGTGCAATTGCTCGTAGCTCAATCAGTCCAGCATGACGTTTGGCAATATTATCAATAAGCTTTTGGGTCACTTGCTCATAGCTCAGGGAATTATGTATGTGCTGAGCTATTTGCGCCTCTGGCTCTTCTTGTATGGTCAAAAAATCAGCCAAGCGTAGCATTTGCATGCCAGCGTAGCCGCAAGGATTAATGGCGTTAAAAGCCGATAAATCACAATTAATATTGAGCGCAATGCCATGATAGCTAAAACCATGCTTAATCTTAAAACCCAATGAGGCTATTTTGCCAAGCATGATTTTGTCATTCAAAGAAGTGTTCTGGGCTTGCGCATCAGTGTCAGTATCAGTATCAGTATCAGTATCTGCATATAAATAAACACCAGGTGCATCACGGCGAGCGTGGGCGCTGATATTATCACTGATAGATGACAATGAGTTCTGTAGACAGTTATTTACCACGTCCTCAATCGCTTGCTCTGCATGCGATACAAGATTGCGCACGCTCCAGCCTATACTGTCCAGATCAAATAACCAGTATACAACCAGCTGTCCATGACCATGCCATGTCACTTGACCACCGCGATCCGTCTTGATAATCGGGGTGTCAGTTCGTTGCAGGATATGTTCTTCTTTACCTGCTTGCCCAAGCGTGTAAACGTCGTTATGATCGACAATCCATAGCTCATCAGGCGTGCGTAAGCCTTGCTCTTTTTTGAGTGCGATACGCTCCAAGGTGCGCGCTAGCATAGCATCATGGGTAGAGACATAATCGGCGGCCGACAGCGATTTTGTAAGAAGGGTGTCGTGAGGAGAGGTATTGTGAGTCTGCTGCGTGACATTTTGCATAAGCGTGACTGTCTTATTGTTGTCTGGTGTAAAGTATTGGCGAATTTTGACTGGTGGCGAAAGTTCAACACGCCCCAATGCTGAGTGTAGCAGTTTTTGTGATTGCCGCCCAAATTTTAATAGATGCCTACAATTTTAATCGATACCTACTATAAAGCCTAAATATTAAAGAGAATATAATTAAAGAGACTATAAAAGGCGATATATCCTTTAAATGATGATTCAGTGCAGCTATTGTCTCTGTGACCGACACGTATTTTATACAAACCCAGCAGTCAATCAAAGACACTGTTCATTGCTTAGTCAATGCGCTACATTAAACAGCAACGAATGGAATCTTGTTAGTTCTTATAATGATATGCGCGCGTGCGGCTATTTCCGCTAGCGCTTAAAGACAAATATAGAGTTATCAATCAAATACAGCGTACTGACTCTAACGCTTATGACAAGGAAGATATATGACAGACAATAATCAGAACACCACTAATCAGGCGCATACCAGTACCGATAAAGCGCTTAGTATTATGACTACTATCGATGAGATGCAAGCGCAGTTCTCTAGATTGCAAGCATTGAGCCGTGCTCAGCCAATAAATGATTGGGCGACGCGGGAGACTCAACTAGACAACTTAGAGATGATGCTTAGCGATAACCAACATAACCTTGCTCAAGCGATTAGCGCAGATTTTGGCTATCGCAGTGAGTCTGAAACCCAATTTGCGGAGCTTGTTCCCAGTTTTACGGGTATCAGCCATGCCAAAAAGCATGGCAAAAAATGGATGAAAACACGTCGCGCTTCTATTTCAGCATTATACATGCCAGCTCATAACGAGATTCAGCCGCAGCCATTAGGTGTGGTTGGTATCATGGTGCCGTGGAACTATCCATTGTTCTTAGCCGTCGGGCCAATCATCGATGCGCTCACAGCAGGCAATCGAATCATGGTTAAGATGAGTGAGTCAGCACCGCAGTTCGCGCAAGTGTTTGCAGATCTCATCGCTCACTACTTTTCGCCAGATATGGTTTGTGTTGTATTGGGCGAAGTAGAGATCGCTGCCGCTTTTAGTAAGCTGCCTTTCGATCATCTATTGTATACCGGCTCTACTGAAGTAGGCAAAAAGGTCATGGCTGCTGCTGCGCCTAATTTGACCCCGGTTACGTTGGAGCTTGGTGGTAAGTCACCCGTTATCGTATTGGACGGTGCCAATCTAGAAGCGGCTGTCAATCGCGTGATGATGGGTAAAACGCTGAATGCCGGTCAAACTTGTATTGCCCCTGACTATGTCCTAATCCAGCGCAAAGATCACGAAGCGTTCATTGGCTTAGCAAAAGAGTGGATGCAAAATCATTATCCGAACATCAGCGAAAACCCAGATTACTCGCGTATTATCAATGGTGAGCAGTTTAAGCGTATCAAAGGTTATCTAGATGGCGTCTCTAGTGAAAATATTCATAAGATAACTGACGCAGACTATGATATCGAAACGCGGTTGATGCCACCAGTTATTATCAGTGAGCCTGCACCCGATAGTGATGTGATGCAAAACGAGCTGTTTGCACCGATTCTGCCGTTGATGCACTATGATACGCTCGATGATGCGATCGATTTCGTCAATGCTCGTCCACGTCCATTAGCGCTTTATGTGTTTGGTGAGCGTCACAGCGACATAGAAAAAGTACGTGACAACACGGTATCAGGTGGCTTAGCTATTAATGAAGTGATCCTGCATGTGGTGCAACACGACTTGCCGTTCGGCGGAGTTGGGCACTCAGGCACTGGCGCGTACCATGGCAAAGCTGGTTTTGAGCGTTTAAGTCATATGAAGCCTGTGTTTGTACAGAATAAGCTCAACGGCATGAATTTCCTATTACCACCTTATGGCGGCTTATTTAACAAAGCTATGGCATTTATGATGAAGTAAATGCTATGAGATTGTCGGTTTAATAACAATGGCATCTACGCAAGTAGGTGCTATTTTTTTGTCCAGAAAACAAAATTTTGACGATTATAGTATTTATTTTTGATGGCTTTATAATATTTTTTATACATAAAGGGAAAGCTGAACCTAGCTGATAGCTATCTATAATTATTCTCATATATCGCTACATTTCTTAATATTACTAGACGGTAGTTATGGTAAGTTTATATTTCTAATGAGAAATAAATATTGATTCCACATTCGCTATCAGTCAAGTGCTTCATAACTTGATATTGATACCTGACTTTGACATCGAAATAACTCATTTTAATAACGACATATAGGACATCTCATGCGCCAATGGATTGCGTTAAGTTTACTGTGTATGAGCGTGTTGTTACTGCCGGTCTCAGCGTCAGCCGCTTGCGCATCACCGATCAAATTTGGCGCGCTGACTTGGGAGAGTGGTCAGTTTACGACTGGGATACTCAAATATATTGCTGAGAGTGGTTACGACTGCACGATCGAAGAAGTACCTGGGGCAGGACCTGCACTCGAGACCGCATTGTCGCAAAACGATATTCAAATCATCGGCGAACAATGGATTGGGCGCTCACCGATTATGGAGCAGGCCATCAATGACAACAAAGTTGCGGTCATTGGCGATACGCTGCAGGGCGGTGCTACCCAAGGTTGGTACGTGCCGCAATACGTCATGGATGACAATCCGGGACTGCGCCGCTATCAGGATTTGCCTAAGTACGCAGAGCTATTCAAAGATCCAGAAGATCCTAGTAAATCACGGTTTATGAACTGTCCGTCAGGCTGGGCGTGTGAGATTTTTAATACTCGCCTGCTCAAAAATACTGGCTTGGACGCGGTTTTTAATAATGCCCATCCAGGTACTGGTGCAGCACTCGATGCTGAGATTGCCTCCGCCTTTGAACAAAAAAAACCGCTACTATTTTACTATTGGCAGCCAACGGGGCTCATCGCCAAATACGATTTTGCACCGCTAGCGTTCCCTGCCCATAAAGATGAGTGCTGGCAAGACTTGTTACTGGCTGATGGTACCTTGGATTGTGTCTCTGGCTTTCCTGTCTCCCCGCTTAAGATTGCTGCATCGACGCCTTTTATCAATGACAATCCTGAATTGGCAAGTGCCTTTGAAAAAGTACAGTTCACGCCAGACCAACTAAACAGTGCGATTTTAGAGATGAGTGAAAGCAAGCGCAGTGGTGATGAACAGGCGCTTGAGTTTTTACGTGCCAATCCAAACGTTTGGCAAGCGTGGCTACCCAAAGAAGTCGCTGAAAATCTTGCTGCCAATTTAGGTATTAATCTAACGAACGATGGCACAGGCAATACCAGTGTCAATGCACCGTTGAATGACGCCACCTCAAGTAACGCCTTCCTAGCACTAACCTCTAGCTTTCCGTCATGGTCCCTTGAGACGCCTCTTAATAAAGCCTTAGCGACTGTGGTTAGAGATTATGGTGATGTGTTTCGGAGTATCAGTAGCGTCACTTTGACCTATTTGTTGTTGCCTATTGAGCGCCTATTAACGGTAATTCCAGCATGGCTAATTATTGGTCTGGTGACCGTGTTGGCATGGTTCGGGGTGCGCAAAGTATGGTTTGCCATTGCTTGCGGGGCAGGACTGTTTTTAATCGGTGCATTTGGACTGTGGGGCGCTTTAATCGATACCTTAGCGTTATTGATCGTCTCAGTTTTAGTGACGGTGGTTATCGGGATTCCCATTGGTATTGCTATGTCGGGCAGCAGTCTGCTGCGAAAAATTGTCACGCCGATATTGGATGTGATGCAAACCATGCCAAGCTTTGTCTATTTAATCCCCGTGCTCATGTTATTCGGTATTGGTAAAGTGCCAGCATTATTTGCCACGATTATTTATGCTTTGCCACCACTTATTCGTTTGACGACGTTGGGCATCACGCAGGTCAATCATGAAATGATCGAAGCAGGGCGCTCGTTCGGTAGTACCCATTTTCAGCTACTCATTTGGATCAAGTTACCACAAGCGTTGCCCAGTATTATGGCGGGAATTAATCAGGCAGTGATGATGTCGCTTGCCATGGTCGTACTGGCGTCTATGATTGGTGCGCCGGGTCTGGGAGAAGACGTCTTGCAATCTATTCAGACGCTCAATATCGGTCAAGGACTACAGGCGGGTACGGCCATTGTCATTGTGGCGATTATCATTGACCGTATTAGCCAAGCTTTTGGTCAAGGAAAACGCGCGCGGCAAAAAACCATTGAAGCTGGCAAACGTCCTATCGGTTAAATAATAATGGGAATAGCTATGAATCATATCCAGTTAGAGAATATCAGCAAAATTTATAATGCTAATGAGTCGCAAGCACAATCAGTGTTGAAACTACTAGCAGATGGTATGGATAGTGTCGCTGTCAAAAAGCAGACTGGCTATTCAGTCGGGCTCTATGATGTTAATTTGGCGATTAAAGCGGGGGAGCTGCATTGCATCATGGGACTCTCAGGCTCAGGTAAATCGACCTTGATACGTCATCTTAACCGTTTGATTGATCCAACCAGCGGCAAGATATGGGTCGACACCACTATTAACTCTAAAACCCTGTCATCAAAAGCACAAGGCATAGCAAAAGAAAAGGCATCGACTGCTGCGGCACCAGTAACCGCTAATACAGACGAGATAAACAATACCAACTCAAGCGACTCTATTAATGTTCTAAAATTGGATGATAAGGCGTTACAGCAATATCGTCAGAATACCGTCAGCATGGTGTTCCAGCATTTTGGCTTGATGCCGCATATGACTGTCATACAAAATGTGGCTTATGGTTTACGTGTCCGCAAGATGAGCGTGGAAGCACGTCATGAAGTCGCGCGTCATTGGCTTAATGAGGTAGGGCTGCCCAATCTAGAGCACAGCTACCCTGATGAACTGTCGGGCGGTATGCAGCAGCGCGTAGGGCTGGCGAGAGCCTTAGCGACTGATAACCCGATTTTGCTGATGGATGAAGCGTTCTCCGCTCTTGATCCGCTTATTCGTGCCCAACTACAGGATCAGCTGCTTGAACTACAAGACCGTCTCAATAAGACCATTGTCTTTATTACTCATGATATCGATGAAGCGGTCAAAGTGGGTCAGCGTATTAGTATTTTAAATGGTGGTCGCTTGGTGCAAACGGGCACGCCTAGCGAATTAAGAGACAATCCTGCCGATGACTATGTCGCTCAATTTATGCGTGCTAAAGCCTAATAATGGATTTATTCACGTTGAGGTCACTCTGAACGTCTTTGTTATACCAATCTAAGCAGCAGCTTTTATAGACGTTTTTGATTATCGTATGATTTTTGCTGCTAGGGGTAGTCACGCCTGCAAAAAACAGCAAATATCGTTATACTGAACGGTCTTTTAAAGGCTCATGAGCATTTATTATTAGAAGCCCCAAGATATCTTTTAGTCAGTATCGCTTAGCTATTGAGCAATATGGATTTTTTACTTTTGCGTTTAAGGTTGTAACATGACGGTCACTTCTGCACCTATTATTACCTCGTTACTTGATAACGATTTGTACAAATTTACCATGCTACAAGCCATGTTACACCAGTTCCCGCAGACCCACGGTGTCTATCGATTTCGCTGCCGTAATAATAGTGAGGCGGTCTATCCACTAGCCGACATTAAAGAGCCGTTAGAGCAGCAATTAGATATGCTGTGTGAATTGCGCTTCTTAGAAGATGAACTGGAATATTTACGTGGGTTACGCTTTATCCGTTCAGACTTCGTTGATTATTTAGAGTTATTTAAACTTAAGCGCCGCTTTATTACCGTCAGTACAGACCGCAAAGGGCGCTTGTTGATCGATATCGAAGGGCCAATGATTCAGGCGATGTTCTTTGAAGTATTCGTGCTGGCAATCGTCAACGAGCTTTATTTTAATGCCTTATCGAGCCCTAGCGTGATAGAAGAAGGACAAAGGCGTTTGGATGACAAGGTTGCGCTGTTGCATCAGTATGCAAAGCAACAAAGTACAGATAAGCCACCTTTCATCGTTGCAGACTTTGGCACACGTCGACGCTTTAGCAAAAGCTGGCAGGCACATGTAGTAGAAACCCTGCACAAAGCTGAGCCAAAAATTGTTAGCGGCACCTCTAACGTGTATTTGGCAAAGCAGCTCGGGATGACACCAATAGGGACGATGGCGCATGAGTTTATGCAAGCTTTTCAGGCATTGGATGTGCGTTTGCGTGACTCACAAAAAGCCGCACTCGAATCTTGGGTACATGAATATCGTGGGGATTTGGGTATTGCGTTGACCGATGTCGTTGGCATGGACGCATTCCTGCGTGATTTTGATCTGTATTTCGCCAAGCTTTTCGACGGTTTGCGCCATGACAGTGGCGATCCTTATATCTGGGGTGATAAAGCCATTGCTCATTATCAAAAGCTAAAGATAGACCCTAAGACAAAGATTCTAACCTTTAGTGATGGTTTGACGCTTGAAAAGGCGTGGGAGTTGCATCAGTACTTCAAAGAGCGTATCAGAACCAGCTTTGGTATTGGCACCAATCTCACCAATGACATGGGCATCACGCCGATTAACATCGTACTAAAATTGGTGGAGTGCAATGGACAACCTGTGGCTAAACTGTCTGATAGCCCAGGCAAGACCATGATTAATAATGATACTTATCTTGCCTATCTGCGCCAAGTTTTCGAGGTTGATGAACCTGAGTAGATGCCATTTAGCTATTTAACTATCTAATTCCTCAGTTTTTACCTCTTCAGCAAAAGCCGCATCCAATGCTTGTTGTACGGCATTGATGCGTGTCTCGCAAACGCGGTAAGCAGCAATTGATTCTTCCACCGTGGTCATCAAATTGTCGATATCAGGCTCATCTTGTTGCTGCAATTCAGCCGCATTGGTTTTTAGAATATCGTAAGCCGCTTTAAAGGTTTTTGGAGCGGCTTTTTTGCGCTTGCGAGTAGGAGTCGTCATGGGTTTTCCTAATTTTTAAAGTAAAAGTAAAAGTAAGTAGATAAGTAATCGTTAGATATTATTATATGGTTCAGTTGGTGTCTCTGAGGTTTCTGTCGCTTTTTTCTCACTACTAACATCAACAATTTGAGCTTTAGCCTTGCCATCTTTTAAGACGATATAAATGGTTTGCTCAGGGGAGAGCTGTGTACTGCTGGTGAGTATCTGTTTGTCTTTATCATCAGTCAGCATGGTATAGCCTTGCTTGAGCACGCGAGACGGTCGGTGCAAAAGTACGATATCACGCAGATGGGCGCTATCACGGTGTGCCTGTATCAGCTGCTGCTGAGCGCTCTGCATGATGGTTTTTTGATAGATATCACTGTAGTTATGGGCGCTGGCTAATTGCTGATGTGCAAGGGTTTGCGTCTGTGTGTGTAACTCAGTTGTCAGTCTCGCCGCTTGCTTTACTTGCCGCTGCGCACTCTGCTGAATACTACGCCATGCATAGTCGCTGTCTTTTTGCAGGGCGGTTAATTGACCGATGGTGCGCGACTGCATTTGGCTCAATTGTCGCGCCGTTTGTTGCTCCGCGATATTGAGTTGACGCTGAGCAGCTTGTTTGATTTGCGCTTGATAATGTAAGGTCTGCGTGACCAGTTGCGCTAAATGGCTACTAATCGCCGCGATCACTTTGGATGGCGTGTCAAAGCTGCTGTGCGCCACTTCATCTAAGATCACTTTATCGCGCTCGTGACCAATACCAACCCAGACGGGGACAGGCTGTTCAGCGACCAATGCGGCAAGCTCGTAATCATTGAGGTAAGCCAAATCTCCCACCGCGCCGCCACCACGAATAATCACTAATAAGTCAGGCAGGCGCTGATAAGTATCTTGGAATTGTTGCTGAGCACTGACGATGGCTTGGCGAATCTCGCTTGGGGCATGATTGCCTTGGAAGGTCGCGTGATGGTAATGGAAGTGACAAGCGCCTGTACTCGCTAAGCGATCCGCATCGGCTTGAAAATCACCTAAACCTGCGGCCTTTTCGGGCGCAATCACGAGGACATGCTCGATATCAAAGGGCGCAGGTAATTGTTGATTAAGCTGCAATAAGCCTTCGCCAGTCAAGCGATCGACCATCTCCGCATATTGCCGTGCCAAATCCCCTAAGGTATAGCTGGGGTCAATATCTTCAATGGTAATAGAGAAGCCATATTGTGCGTGAAAACCTGCGGAGACTTTGAGTAATACGGTCAAATCGCGCTCAAGAGGCATGCCAGTCGCTCGCTCAAACTTTGCCAATACGCGTGCAGCTTTAAAGCGCCAAAGATTGCCACGGCAGCTGGCGACTACTTTGCCTTCCTCATCTTTTTCAGCCAACTCAAAGTAATAATGCCCGCCTTTGCTAGACAGATTACGAATTTCAGCCTTCACCCATACGCGGTGGTCAAAGGTTTGTTTGATGACCATCTCAACCGCTGATAAATAGTCACTCAAACGCAAGACCGTATCTTCTAAATGATCTTCCTGCTCTGCCAGTTCGGCCTCCAGCGTCGCTAAATCCTTGGCAGGTGCTAACACTTTTGCTGGTTTGGTATTTGAAAGATTGGGTTTGCGCATAATAGTAGACCAAGGGTTTTGAAAACAAGTGTTCTAAAAATAAGGATTCTAAAAACAAGGATTCTAAAAACAAGGATTCTGAAAACTAAGAAACTGAATAGGGGGTGTAGAAGATTAAACAGGGTAGTTTACCTCAAAAGTGTAGCTACAAAAAGCAAAGCCAGTAAGTCAGCGATCAATATATTATTTTCATCGCTGATTTACTGGCCAAACCCTATTATATTTTACACCAAATACCGTTATTTTTATTGAATACAAGGCAAAGCTAGGGCTACTTAATTATTTATCAACTCATTCATTTAGCTTCAAAGTTTAGTAGAATGCTTTAACTTTGCCAGTTGATAATGGTTCTTTTATTGGCATCGGAAGTTGATTTTATACTCATAATCATCATCGCGTGACAAATTGGGTGAGCCCGTGCCAAAGATAGAACCGATAACCGCACTCGCTTGTCCGACCATACGACCCGTGCGCTCATCTAAAATACCATTATAAGCAACTTTGTCATCAACGATAATCACTTGTTTGCTGCGACAAGTGTTTTTGGCACTATCAAGCGCATTTTGCTGAGCTTTTACTTTGCTATCCGCTATCCCAGTAGTCTCGTAAATAGAGTTGGCACGTTGAATGACTGGTGAGGAAGGCGTGCTCTGGCAGGCACTTAAGATAAGAGCCGTCGCCACAGTAGCAGTGATGGTGGCAGTTTTATTAACAGTATTCATAAATTATTCCTCTTTTCTATAAATTAATCATAAAAACTAAAGACAAGTAGGGCAAGTATTTTGTTCATTAAAAGACAGACTAAATCTAACCTATTACAGTCTGGGGTGTCTAGGCAGTTATTGTGTTCGGTATTGCGCTTGTATTACATGCTGCAATTTAGCCATTTTAAGACCACTAAATGTATCCATGTGCTAATTGATGACACGCCCTAAGTGTTCCAAGCTATTAGCTATGATAAAACCATGTGCACTTGCCACAAACCTGAGGCGTACACAGCAAATCACTTGAAATAAAAATCATATCTAGGATAATTGAGGTATTCATTTTTAATTATTAAGTAATTTTATGCCATTAATTCCTGCTCCTGCTGGCGTGCTCGAAGTTGACACGCTATGGCAACAAGACAATCCTAACGATCCGAATACCGACACGGTGGCGCTGCTTTGTCATCCCAACCCGCTGTTTGATGGCACGATGAACAATAAAGTCGTCACTACAATGTACCGCTTTGCGCGTGATAACGGTATGCACGTGGTCCGTTTTAACTTTCGCGGTGTCGGTCAGTCGACTGGCGAGCATGATTATGCGGAAGGTGAGGTGGTGGATGCAATGACCGTGCTACAATGGATTGCAGAACAAACCAATGCGCGCAAGCTATGGCTTGGCGGCTTTTCTTTCGGTGGTTACGTGATTGCGCGTGCGGCTGAGCAGGTGCTCGAAGCCTCTCATGTTTGGGGGTTAAGTGATTTTGAGATTACTAAGATTGCTCTTATCGCTCCGTCTGTTGAAAAAAACGACAGCGAAGATTTAAGCTTGCCAGCTGACAGAACCTTTGAGATATATGGCAATGCTGATGAAGTGATTGATCCTGATAATATGCAGAAATTTGCAGAACGCTTAGGTCTAGCAGTCAGTGTCGTGGACGGCGCTGGACATTTTTTTCACGGTCGCTTATCTGAGTTAAAAAAACTGTTGCAACAGCATAGTTTTGATGATCATTGAAGATCAATTAACCTCATAAGTTTCAACACCTGACGTAGTATCAGTCCGTAGGGACAGCACTCTTTTATGCCGCTTCCTTGTTGAAAATAGGCGCTTAGAAATATTGCCTTACTGTCTCTAACGTCGAATCGCCTGAAAAATAGTCAGTGTCATGATCGAAGGATCAAACACGCCCTAATATTTACCTTTTTAAATGATGAGTCGTATTATGAGTTTATCTCCATTGCAACGTTACGAGCAAGCCGTCAGTACCGATGAGTTTACTCGAGATGAGCAGCAATATCAGGCCATGAGCTATCTTGATGAGCTACATCACCAGCTCACCAGTCGCGTGGAACAAAAAAAAGGCATTTTTAGTTTTTTAAAATCTAAGCCGACTGCCCCAAAAGGTTTGTATATGTGGGGCGGTGTTGGACGTGGTAAGACATGGATGATGGACATGTTTTATGATTCTTTGACGATTGATCGCAAGATGCGCCTTCATTTCCATCATTTTATGCAGCGCGTTCATCGTGAACTAAACGCCATACAAGGCGAAAGTAACCCACTAGAGAAAGTGGCTGACATCATTTACAAAGAAGCAGTCATTATCTGCTTTGATGAGTTCTTTGTCTCTAACGTCTCTGATGCGATGATTTTGGGCGATCTCTTTACCATGCTATTCAATCGTGGTATTACATTGGTCGCTACCTCAAATATTGAGCCAGCAGGACTTTATAAAGACGGTTTACACCGCGATCGCTTTATGCCCGCGATCGCTGAAGTTGAGCACCATACCGCCGTGATGAATATTGACTCCGGTATCGACTATCGTTTGCGCGTGTTGCAGCAAGCAGAGCTGTATGAATCGCCCATGACCAAAGCCAACCACCATTGGTTGGCCAACCGTTTTGCGAGTTTATCTAATAATCAAAAAATCAGTAATGAGCCGATTACTATCAATGGTCGTCAAATTAAGATTAATGCTCGCACTGAAGATGTTTTATTTTGCGACTTCCGTCATTTATGTATGGAGCCACGTTCGGCTGCTGATTTTATTGAACTCGCGAAACAGTTTAGTACGGTCTTAGTCGATTCAGTACCATCACTGGACGATGATCTGCGTGATCCGACACGGCGTTTCGTTTATTTGGTCGATGAGTTTTACGATCGCCGCGTAAAATTACTGATTCGAGCAGAGCAATCAATTCTTGAGCTGTATCAAGGCGAAAAACTGGCGTTTGAGATTGAACGGACGCGTTCGCGCTTGCTTGAGATGCAGTCAGAAGATTATTTAAAAATGGAGCACCGTGTCGAAAATGCAGATGCGGCTTGATGGTATAGTCGATTCAATTTAAAAGTAGTACAAGGCAACCAAGTGTAGATGTATATCAAATACTTCAAGCGAGGTTAACGCAGTAACACTTTTATAGTGGAATGACTATATGATCACTATTTAAAGTGAGAGGGTAAAGGCTGCTTGATGTTTCGTTTACGGTTTTACGATTGTCTAATCATATTTATAACGGGATAATCTGCTGATATAAACAGTAGCAGTCAATATCAATAATAAATAAGGGTGAATAATGAATAAGTCTGACGAAACTAATTCTACAAAAGACAATCAAGTAAAGAAAAATGAAAAAATATCAATTAAAGCACTAACGACTGAGAGTACGCCATTTACCAGCGACGAGCTCATTCACTGGATCAATTCAAGACGTAGCGTGGGTAACTTAGATCTTCCTGCACCAACGCGCGCTCAGATTGAAGAAGCGATTGAGTGTGCTACGACCGCGCCTGATCACAAAAAACTGCGTCCATGGCGTTTTATCGTGACTGCGGGCGATGCTCGTCATGATTTAGGGCGTGCCCTTGTCGAAGCAGCAAAAGCAAAGGCGACAGAAGAGGGCGAGGTGCTCTCTGAGAAGACAGTGCAGAAAACGCAGACGATGCCGCTGCGTGCACCAGTTGTGATTACCGTGGTTACTCAGATGCAAGAACACAAAAAAGTACCGCATTTCGAGCAAATGTTAAGTGCAGGCGCTGCGGTTCAAAATCTTATTCTGGCTTTAAAAGCGCAGGGCTTTAGCACAGTATGGCGCACAGGCTTACTGTGTAACGAACCTGCTATAAAAGCATATTTCGGCGTAAGTGCAGATGATTATGTCACGGCTTTTGTTTATACTGGCACCAGCCCTAAAGACGAACCCACACGCAAAGCTATTGATATCGAGCCGCTGGTCCGCTTTGAGCCATAAACATATTTGAGTGCTACCGAGCTAAGATTGGTTACTTATTAAACATAACTGGTCTCAGTAGCTGTCCACTAAAGATATTATTAATAATAAGTCAGTCAATACGGATAAATGCATATGACAAGCGCTAATGACAGCAATACCAATGCCAACAAAGATACCAATGAAAATAGTAGCAACGAGAGTAATAAAGCAGCTGACAAACAAAACAGTCTGTTGTCGGGTATCATTGGACGAGCTAGTAAATCTGGTATTGGCCGTAAGAAGCTAGATCCTAGTGCGGTAGAGTCTGCGGTGGCAAAAAACATGGCAGAGATTCATAGTAATCCTACCAAGCTGCGTTTGGCATTTTTGGGCGGTGGTAGTTTTGGTACAGCGATGGCGAACCTAGCCGCGCGTAATGGTTGTGATACCACGCTGTGGGTTCGTAACAAGCGTACCGTCAAGGCGATGCAAAAAACGCAGATGAATAAGAAATACCTGCCCGGTCACAAGCTTGATGACCGCTTGAAGTACAGTCATGATCTAGCGTCAGCAGTCAAAGATACCGATATTATTTTTATTGCAGTACCAGGCTTGGCCTTTCGTGAAACGCTGAAAAACATCGCGCCCTTTATCAGTGGGCAGTCTATTGTGTCGCTAACGAAAGGCATGGAAAAAGACACTTTTGCCATGATGAGTGATATTATCAAAGAGGTGTTGCCTGAAGTGAATTTTGGCGTTATGTCAGGGCCCAATCTTGCTATAGAAATTATGAAAAATATGCCGTCTGCGACAGTGATTGCGAGTGAGTCTGAACCACTACGTCATGCTGTACAAGCAGCACTGCATAGTGCCTTCTTTAGAGTGTTCGCCAGCGATGATATTCGCGGTGTTGAGCTGGGCGGGGCGCTCAAAAATATCTATGCTATTGCAATGGGTATGGCGGCTGCCTACGAAGTGGGTGAGAACACCAAAGCCATGATATTAACCCGTGCGCTGGCTGAGATGAGTCGTTTTGGTGTCGAAGCCGGTGCCAATCCACTGACGTTTTTAGGGTTATCAGGTGTTGGTGATTTATACGCAACCTGCAGCTCAGAATTAAGCCGTAACTACCGCATCGGTAATATGCTTGGTCGTGGCATGAGTATCGATGCCGCCGTCAAAAAGCTGGGTCAGACTGCTGAAGGCGTTAATACTATTCAGCAAGTCCACGAAAAAGCGACCAAAGACGGTATTTATATGCCGATTACCCATGCACTTTATGCGGTTATTTATGAAGATAAAGCCGCATTAGGTGTGGCGCTTCATTTGATGGAAGCGGGATTTCGTAGTGACGTCGAGTTCGTGATGGCTCATGACCATAGCAATGCTGCCCTTACTGCGCAAATGAAAGCTGCTAATAGTACCTCTAAAAACGAGAGTAGCGATAAAGACAGCGACTCTAAGTAAAATGATTGCTAGAAATGTGTATTGCTGAAAATGTGTAAGGTCAGGCCGTGGCAAAGCAGGTTATAGAAAGACAGCTGATAAAAAGGCAAGCTATAGACAAGGAAAGTTATGAAAATTATACTAGTGCGTCACGGTCAAGCAGAAGACGAAACGCGTCCAGATAGCGCTCGTCAGCTGACCAATTTTGGGCAGCAGCAAGCCGCGCAAACTGCAGAATATATCACGACCAATTATAAGCCCGATCGTTTTATCGTGAGTCCTTATGATAGGGCGCAGCAAACGTTAGCAGAGCTGCAAGTGCGTGCGCCTACAATACCAGCGACAGTACAAGATAATATTACGCCTTCTGACGATGCTCATAGTGCATTTACCGATATAGCAAAAATTGAGGCTCAGTGTCTCGTGGTGGTGTGTCATATGTCTATCGTCGCCAATCTCGCCGGCTTATTAACGGGTGATTATCCGGAGTCGTTTTCTTTGGCAGAAGCACGAGTATTTGAGATGGATTTCATCATGTCTGGAATGGCAACTGAGGTCGATCGTTTTGTACCTGAGCAACCGTATTGATATCACTTTTCAATTGACTATTTGGTATTAGGGCGCGTCCTCAATTCAAGCGATTGTATCTAAATGGGCTAAAAATGGCTAAATTTTGCCAAATATCGTCAAATAGCTGATTAATATCTCGATATTATTTGCGCTATTTTCCTCATTTGACTGCAATTTATCTCATTTTTATGACCGTTTTTAAAATGAGGACACGCCCTAGTGATATTATTCATCATGATCCTCTTTAAAATATTAAGATGTTTTAAACATAAACATAAACATGGTCATGGGCGCTTACAGAACGTATAAGTTTGTTATTTTACGGCTTTGATAATTAAGGACACACTTGGTGTTACATGTTTGGTTAAGAGCGCAGCACAGTCCGCTAGCTGTCTGGCATGAAGACGTACAACAATGGCAGTCAGTTGCTGGCTGGCAACAGTTGCATGACATTTATAGCAGCTATAAATCCAATAGCCATAAAACAGTCTGTTTGTACTTTCCGTCAAGCCACTTATTACAAGTGGATACCGAGCTTAATGGTACTCAGCTGAAGCAATTGGGTAATACCGGTAAGCAGTATCTATTTGAAGAGACGTCCTTGACCCCTGTTGAGCAATTGGCAATACGGCAAACCAGTCTTGCTGATAGCCAGTATTTATATGCGCTCGCGCAGGGTGATATTGAGGCATGGCAGCAAAGTGCCAAACTTGTCGGTATGAGTATCGCGGCATTACTGCCTGACTTTTTATTATTACCAGTGCCAGAAGAAGGCGCAGGGCAGCAAATCACTCTATATCAAGATGACCAGACGATGTTGCTACGCCAATCATTATATCAAGGAATGGCGGTCAGCTATTTACCGTTGATTTTTGAGCGCTTTCCGCAGTTGAGTGAAGTGACTGTGGTGCCAAGCATTGAAGCTTTTGGTAATATCAATTTTTCAGACCTTGATGCTACAAAATCTGATCCTAGTATCGATTTGCAAAACCCAGTAACGACCACCGATTTTTCGGCACAAACAGCCGCGCTTATCGCAGATCATCAGCTGCTATTGACTATGTTAACCAGTACGCCAAAGCCGATTGATAGCCCTGAACGTCATGCGCTTAATTTCTTTATCAAATCAACCGATTCGCAATTATCGCCTTATCTACGTGTGGCAATGATGGTAGCGCTGTCAGCCCTAGTGCTGCAAATAGCGACAGATGGGGTGCAGTTTTACCAATATAATCAAGCGACGGTGGCAACAAAGACAGCGATTACTGATCAATATCAGTCTTGGTTTCCTGATGAACGTCTAAATCCCCGAACCAATTTGACCACGCAAATGGCGCCAAAACTGGGTACCAATGGTCAAGCATCCCCACACATAGCCGTGCTATCACGCATATCACCACTGATTAAGCAATCCTCCTTAAAGGCACAGTCTTTGGTTATGCAACCATCCGCGCTCAGTTTTATTTTGATTGCGCCTGACCGAGATAGCCTTGATAAATTTGCCAATACCCTGTTCACCCAAGGATTAACGGCCAAGTTAGAACGGGTAAATAGCAATGAGCAAGGGCAGTTTAGTGGGCAAATTACTGTGAGTATAAATGAAGAAGGTACTACGCCAGAAAGCGTTGGTGCAGATAAGGTAGCAGCATCTTAAGCTCGCTGAGAACTTCAACTTCTTATGACTGATATATTTTTGATGACAATAAGTATTATAGTAGTCACTTGATCGCAAACTATTGGCAATAAAGGTTAGAGAATGAAACGATTACAGCGCCGTGCCAAACGTAGCACCACCGCACCTAAAGCAAGCGCTTTTTCAGAGCGGGTGAATAGTTATCAAAATGTCCTATCATCACGCTGGCAGGCATTGTCTCCACGCGATCAATTAGCATTGGCCATATTGTCTGCTTTTCTGCTGTTGTTTGTGGGTGGCTACGGCGGTTATACGGTTCATCAAGCTGCAAGCGATAGCAAAGGCGAGTATCAAGAGCAAGTTGCCGATTATTTTTGGCTGCGTGCGCAAGCAGGTAATATTGATAGTAATACGGTCAATACTGTAGATGGGGCAGCCGCTATGCCACCTGCCAGTACTGTCAGCGCGCTGTTAAATACTTCGGGTATTACAGATGCACAAGTAGTCGCGGCTGGCGATGCAATTCAACTGAGCTTTACCAATGCCAGTCAGGCGGTTGTGAGTGCGGCACTCGGTAAACTTGAGCAGCAAGGTTGGCAATTTACTCAGCTCTCGATGCAACAGGACGTGACCACCAAAGCCATTGAGGTACAAGCGACCGTCACTTCTTAAAAGTATAATCAATTCTATCTAAATCAGACTTCCTTATATCCAAATTATATTGAACCGATGATACGCTTAGGATTTTCTGCATAAGAAAAGTCACAGCGTAAACCGTGTTTTATTAAAATTACTTTCACCCGCTGTTATTGCTTCATATTTTGAATTGAACTTCATTGAAAAACATCCTATCCGACACAATTAAAGTTTTAGGGCACACTTTAGTGATAGGCATTTTCTATAAACTATTTTCTATAAAATGTTTTCCTGAGCTTGAATGGATAAGCATCTGCGTCAACAGACTAATGTGAAAATTAAGACGTCTGATTATAATATGACCTGTTAAGGATCAAGACACATGATAAACGATAATATAAGCGGCAACATGAGTGACAGTAAACGCCGTTCTTTGACCACTTATAATCACATCACCTATCTATTGTATGTGATCAGTTATTTTACGGCTGGTCTATTGTGGATTGTGCCGATTATCATGAATTATGCTAAGCGCCACGATGCGGACGGCTCATGGCTCGCCACACATTTTGATTGGCAAATTAAGACATTTTGGTACAGTATCGTCTGGTTTATCATAGGCATTTTTATCATCACGTTTGCTTTGGGTGGCTTTGGCGTCAGCATGCTTGCTGATAGCAGCAATATAGCCATTGGTTCATTTTTATTGGTCAGTGTTGGTTTTATTATTATGGGCCTTACCTTTATTTGGCACCTTTATCGTATTATACGAGGTTGGATTGCCTTAACAGATGGGCGACCTGTGCCATAATATAGTCAATCTTATATAATTTTGATACGGTGTTTAGCAGCGCTTATTGACCTTTTGGAATAGAAATTTGCTGTATGAAACTTTGGTCTTATTTCTGTTAAGCTGATATAATCGCTGCGCTTAACCTATTTCGTTTTTCTCATTCATCATTGCTTTTCGAGCAGGGTCTGTCGTTACTATGTCTTATGCCTTACTTCGCCCTTTTTTATTTAAGATGGATCCTGAACACGCCCATGAGATGACTTTATCTTTATTAGATAAAGCTCATAAAGCGCGTGCTTTAGGTTTGGTATATGGTCAGTCGATGCAGCCCACAGACTGTATGGGATTACAATTCGATAATCCAGTCGGTCTTGCAGCAGGGTTGGATAAAAACGGCGATTATATCGACGCACTTGCCGAGCTTGGCTTTGGCTTTATAGAAGTGGGTACGGTCACGCCAAGACCACAAATTGGTAATGATAAGCCACGACTATTTAGAATCAAGCAAGCCGATGCTATTATCAATCGTATGGGTTTTAACAATCAGGGCGTTGATTATCTGATTGAAAACGTCAAACGCTGCAAATACAAAGGTAATATCGGCATCAATATCGGTAAGAATGCCAGTACGCCAGTGGAACAAGCCGCTGATGATTACGTCTATTGCTTAGAGCGGGTTTATCCACACGCTTCCTATATTACCGTCAATATCTCATCGCCAAATACCAAAAACTTACGTGATTTGCAGAGTGGTGAAGCGTTGACTCAGCTACTTGATACGATTAAAAACCGTCATAATCAATTGGCAACAGAGTATGGTTTTTATGTGCCATTGGTCTTAAAAGTAGCCCCTGATTTAGAGCCGCTACAAGTGGATTATATTGCACAGCAGTTGTTAGATTTTGAGATTGATGGTTTGATAGCTACTAATACTACATTGAGCCGCGTCGGTGTCGAAGACTTGCAAGATGGTGACCAAGCCGGTGGCCTATCTGGTCGTCCAGTGAGCCACATTAGCACCCAAATTTTACAACAATTCTCTGATCAGCTGGATGGTAAAGTGGCTTTGATTGGCGTGGGTGGTATTGATAGCGGTGCCAAAGCGGTTAAAAAGATTGAAGCAGGTGCCGATATGGTACAGCTTTATACTGGGCTGATTTATCGAGGTCCTGGGCTGGTACAGTCTTGCCTTCAAGCGATTGGTGGCTATTACGATGCCATGGAAGGTTAGACAACCCCTAAAAATGAGGCGTTATATATGAGTGGTCTAGACATCGTGATTGCTATTGTGGTCTTGATTGGCCTATGGCGTGGCTTTCAGGTAGGACTCATTAAGACGGCAGTAGGTCTGGTAGGCTGGTTTATTGCTCTCATTGCTGCCACGCGCTTGGCAGGCTCAGTTGCTCCGCAATTATCAGGTGTTGTACAAGCTCCCGTCTTACAAATGGCAATGGCTTTTTTAATCGTTGTGATTGTTATATTAGCGATTATGCACCTAGTGGCTTTTGTATTCTCAGGCGTGCTAAAAACCTTGCGTTTGGGCGTAGTGGACAAAATGGCAGGTGGTGTCCTTGGGGCAGCCAAAAATGTATTGATGGTGTTGGTTGTGCTTAGTGTTAGCGCACCACTATTGGTACAAATGCCGCAATGGCAAACCTCGGTGCTCGCGCCTGAACTATTGCCTTATGCACCGATGGGCAAAGCTTTAGTCTCAGATGTGCTTGGTATGGCTTGGGATCAAGTCAACCAGTCTTAATGCTTAGAACTTGCCTTAGACTTATTCTTTGTTCCTAAAGCCTGCATTTCTAACATGCCAAACTTACATATATTTTGATATTACCAATTAAAATTCCAAAGACTGTAACTTCAAAGCTTGTGTTTTTAAAGCATTATTTTCTAAACAATGCGATGCCAAAAATCATGACTGCGTCTTTGTAATTCATCCTTGATAAAAAGTTATTTGATAGCATTTAGGGTTCATAAATTCCGATTTATGAATGATTGATGACTTTGCCGACTATACATCAGCAAGGAAGTTGTCATCAATATTTTAAGCTTAAGCAACATCATCAGGTCAGCGGCAAGGGTTAGATAGCTGTTCTTTATAAAACACTGTCAAGATTATGCCGTTATTGTTTTACTAATGTGTGGTTCAAAATAGGATATAACTATGTGTGGAGTCATTGGAGTTGCAGCTCATGAGCCAGTTAATCAGATTCTTTATGATGGCTTAACAATGCTACAGCATCGTGGGCAAGACGCGGCAGGTATCGTGACTTTGCAAGATGGTCGGCTTTATTTGCGTAAAGAAAACGGCATGGTACGTGACGTTTTTATGAATCGCCACATGATGAAGCTGGTTGGTAAGTTTGGTATCGGTCATGTGCGCTACCCGACGGCAGGCAGCTCAAGCAGTGCAGAAGCTCAGCCGTTTTATGTCAACTCACCCTATGGTATTACGCTGGCACATAATGGTAATTTAACCAATGCTGAAAGCTTGGCTAAAGCCTTGTACAAAGAAGACCGTCGTCATCTGAATACCGACTCAGATTCGGAAGTATTGTTAAATGTACTTGCGCATGAAATGCAGAATTTGGGCAAAACACATCCAACAGCTGATGATATTTTTGAAGCGGTAAAAGCGGTCTACAGCCGCTGCGAAGGCGCTTATGGTGTCGTTGCCTTGATTACTGGTCATGGCTTGCTTGCTTTCCGTGATCCAAACGGTATTCGTCCGCTCATCTTTGGTGAGCGTTTGGCAGCCAATGGCGGCACAGAATATATGGTTGCCTCAGAATCAGTTGCATTGACTGGCTCTGGATTTACTATTATTCGTGATGTTAGACCTGGTGAAGCGATTTTTATTGATTTAGACCATCAACTGCATACGTATCAGTGCGTTGAGCAGCAAGAGTATACGCCTTGTATCTTTGAATACGTCTATTTCGCTCGTCCAGATTCTATTATGGACAATATCTCAGTCTATAAATCGCGTCTGCGTATGGGTGAGAAGCTTGGTGATAAAATTCTTGCAGAATGGGGTGAGGATCACGATATCGATGTGGTTATTCCTATTCCGGATACTTCGCGTACTTCAGCGATGGAGCTGGCGCTTAAGATGAATATCAAGTACCGTGAAGGGTTTATGAAAAACCGTTATATCGGTCGTACCTTTATTATGCCAGGCCAGCAGCAACGCAAAAAATCAGTACGTCAAAAGCTTAGCGCTGTACCGTTAGAGTTTAAAGGTAAAAACGTTTTACTGGTCGATGATTCAATCGTTCGCGGCACCACTTGCCATGAAATCATCCAAATGGCGCGTGATGCAGGTGCACGTAAAGTATTCTTTGCCAGTGCAGCGCCACCCGTAAAATATCCAAACGTGTATGGCATCGATATGCCAGTGCGTAGCGAGCTTATTGCTTCAGGACATAGCGTTGAAGAAGTACGTAAAATCATTGGTGCTGACCGCTTGATTTTCCAAGACTTAGACGATTTGATCGAAGCGGTAAAAGACACCAAACACAGCAAAGTCGAAGGGTTTGACTGTGCGGTATTTAATGGTTGCTATATTACTGGGCAAATCAATGAAGCCTATCTTGAGCATCTGCAAGAGCAGCGCAGTGATACCGCTAAGACTGGCAAAAAAGGCGTACAAATAGTGGCTGATACACCCGTAGATATGATGGGTGTCGAAGAGCTTTAAGCCGCTAAATACTTAAATTTCTGTATATAAAAAGGCTGGATTCTTGATAGAATCCAGCCTTTTTTATTGCTTAAAATAAGAGATATTCTGTGAAAAACCGCTATTTATGGTAAGAGGTGACATTGGGAATATATATAGCGCTTTATTGGCAGGATTACCACATTAAATCATCTGGAATTACATAGGCGGCATAAGGATCGTCATCCGCTAACGCATTGTCTGAGGTATCGTTAGACACCACCATAAAGCCTTCCAATTTTGTATCTATACGATCGGCTAGAGGGCGAGGAAGCAGGGCATAGCTTTCTTCCAAGCGTGCAATGACCACATGACCGGCCACGATTTGATCATATAATTTTTGCGTGATAGAGATTTTTTTGACTTTAGCATGATCAACGAATTGATAATTGACCTCACCCTGTGTATCGGTGATTTGATGCTGTCTAATCATTTGGACGATATTGGCCTTTAGCATTTTCTCTTCTAAAAGCTGCTGTTTTTCTTGATTGAGCTTCTGATCCTTTTCCAGCTTTTTTGCTTGGGCTTCCGCCAACGCTTTTTTAGCTTCCACATTGGACACATCACCAGTACGTTTGGCATGTTCAGATTGCTTACTTATCTTTTTGGCTTTTTTGCTATCAACCAATCCCGCTTTTAACAGTTGAGCTTGTAGGGCATTCTTGGCCATAATTTTATTACCTAGATGATAAAAATAAAAACTAAATAGTAGCAAATTTTGCGGCAGTGTGCCGTTAATTCATTGCAGACAGTAAAAGTGCGTATTGTTGTATGAAACATAATATAGTCGATACTAAATAAAATGGGTGCACGACATTATGATGCGTGACTGGCACAAATTTTTCTTGCTTGCTGTGCCTACGCAGACAGAAGCTGCAAAAAATTTATACCAGTCACGCTGTCTCTTTTTATATTGACCTGACTATAAGTAGTTATTAGCGATTAAGCCAGTTGAGTAAATAGCCAAAGCAAACCATTAATCGCAGCAATGCCGACAACCATGCTGACCAATAATTGACGGCTCAAATGATAGACCAATAATACCAGAAGTAAAGCACCGATTTGTGCCATTAGTAAATGCAGCTCTGCACTTTGCAGGCCAGTGCGCGCTGATAAATCTTGGTAAGAGAGGCTGGTCAAAACAAGCAGCACCATCACGGATAACGGCAAGCTTTCATTCAAGCGATGTAACCATGGCGTATCCAGCAGATTTTTGGGTATCAAGGCGGGAAGGGCGCGAGTGATAAAAGTAACAGCAGCCATGGCAAAGGTAGCAAAAATTAGATAACTACTGGTCATGACTTCCTCCTGTTAAGCTGCGTTTGGTCCAGAACCCGCGTGCCAAAATCATTAGCATACAAATGCTAATCGCGACCAATAACAGCCAGTTGCTAGTAAATAAGGAGGCAACGGCTAAAGCAATTACGGCAATACCGATAGGGAAATAGCGCTTGATGCTCTGAAATTGCTCATAAGCTAAAATTACAAATAGACATACTAAGGCAAAATCCAAATGTGGTATTAAGTCACTGAGCGTGCTACCTATCATCACACCAAGCGTACTCGCTAGCACCCACCAGCTTTGATTAAACAAACTAATAGGTAAGATCAGAGCTTGTCTCGACTCATTGGGTAAACTGGTCATGACTGAAAAAGTCTCATCAGTCAGGGCAAATAAGCAGTATGTTTTAGCAAGTTTTTGTTTCGGTAAATACTGTAGCAATGGCATGCCATAAAATACGTGACGCAAGTTAATAGCAGCAATATTTGTCGCAATATTACCAATCGGTAGACCGGCACTTAGCATGGGCAAACAGGCGTATTGCGCCGCGCCCGCATACAAGATAATACTGAGCATAATCGTCGCCCACACAGGGATGCCAGCAACTTGCGCCAGCACACCAAAGGCGATGCCCGCAGGCAGATAGCCCATCGCGACTGGCAGGCTCTTCTTAAAGCCTTCTGTCCAATTATAGTGAGCCGCTTGTTGATGATTTAGTTCATTTGAATGAGTAGTCACATGACATCCTGATTTTTCTGACTGTATTTTTATAATTGATGGTCGGTCTTTATTTGATAAGACTAAGAAAGTCCTATTTTTTAGGTAAATAAATCTTTAGATCATCCATGCTAAACATTGGGCTGTAATTTTGCATAGCTACCGGTTTGATGTGCACGGTATAAAAATCCGCCAAGAATAATAAGTCTTAGCAGCAACAAACACCAGACGCTAAGCCAGATACCAGTTATATCCCACTGCTGATAGAGTAGCCAACTCAGTGGGAAAAAGACCACTGCCAATATAAGGGCGGCGTTACGAATGACATTACCCGCCGTTAAGCCAAAGAATATGCCGTCTAACCAATAAGCACCAACGCCGACCAGCGGTAATAGCACTGCATAAAGATGGTAGTCATAGGCAAGGGCAAAGACCGGTTCAATATTGGTCATAAGCTGCAAATAAGTTGGCATGGCAAGCCACCATAGTGCACTTAGCATGATGGCAAGCCCATAGCTGACTACGCCAGTACGTTTGACGATAATACGAAACCGTGGCCAGTCACGTCTTCCAGCTGCTTGACCGCTCAGGGTCTCAGCAGATACTGCTACGCCATCAAGGGCGAAGGCTGAAATGCTCAATACTTGCAATAAAATAGCGTTGGCAGCCAAAATTACATCACCACTTTGCGCAGATAAACGAGTGATCCAAGCAAAGCTTAACGTTAAGATCAGCGTACGAATAAAGATATCTTTATTAAGCGAAAATAGCCTAAGCATTTTTTCTTTCGCAAAATGCTTAGGATCAGATGTAAACAGCGCCGTCCAAGATATCTGCAGATGTTGACGGCTCAACCATAAGGCCAGTAACACGCCAGACCAAAAGGCGATAGTAGTACCTAGTGCCACACCAACTAACCCCATTTGCAGTCCGTAGACAAAGAATAGAGTGAGAATAATATTAAGTAGGGCGATAAAGCCTTGTTGGTAGAGCATGTAACGTGTCTTACCTTGACCCGCAAACCAGCCTATAAATGCAAAATTCATTAGCTCAGCGATGACGCCCCAAAAACGTACGTCCAAATAAGTCTTGGCAGCAAGGCCACTGTTAGGGTTGGCAGATAAGGCTCTTAAGCCAAAATCAATCAACCATGGTTTTGCCAGCAGTAATAGTGCGCCGATGATGAATGCTAATAATAAGGCACGTTGCAAAATAGACAGCAGTGGTGAAGCAATCAGACTTGACTGCTTTGTCGTCGTTTTTTCAGCACTGTCAGCATGGCTGACTGATTGTCCCAACGCTTGAGCTGATAGTCCAGATGAAGCGTACTGTAAGAAGTTAAAACTGACGAGTAACAAAGACAATAACTGTATGGCCAACCCCATACCAGCAAGCTTAGCAGTGTCATTCATATTACCGACAATGGCGGTATCAATCACGCTTTGTAGCGGCATCGCCAAGTTAGCCAACAATACCGGTAATGCGATGGCGATAATACGCGTATAACGAGTATCAATCGGCGGTATGGAGCGTGATGGCGTGACAGTTGGCATTGGTGGCTCGTTTATACTTAATGGCTATGGTTGTAGCAGTATATAAAGATAAAAGCACCCAACACTCATTAGTTATGAGTCAGGTGCTTTTATTTGTAGCTTACTTCCGTACAGTGAAAAACGGATTATAAGCTTGTTTGAATACTCTTTTATTTAAAGATTAACTTAGGGTCTATTGAACATTCAAATATTAGGACTGCTGATCGCTAAAATCGCATCAAACGTTTTATCAAATCAGGCGTAAACCGACGATAATGTCGAGACCTTAGCTAGGTTTACAACAACGTTTGGGGTGATTTTAGTATCAGCCTTTCAGGGCAGGGCTATTTTTTGCCAATACATGGCGAAATTGTCTAACCTAGAACGACTAGGCGTCAAAAATTTCACTGCGTATTGTCTAAAAAATAGCCACTGCCAGTTCCACATTTGAATACTCAACAGACCCTAACTAAGTTGCTTTAAATATTGTCTTGTTCAAACATTTTTGGGTCATTAAAAGTGACGATTTCTTCTTCAAATTCAGGCTTAACCTTGACCACGAAATCATCACGAGATAGCCCCATACGTAGTGGAATAGAGCTTGCGATATACGTTGATGAATAAGTACCAGCCAACAAACCGATGAACAGTGCTACCGAGAACCAATAGAGGCCGTCACCGCCCAAGAACAGCATGGCTAAAACAACCAGTAATACAGTTGAGATAGTCATAATGGTACGACGTAACGTTTCTGTTAATGACAAATCAATCGTTTGACGCGGTGTAATACCACGGACGCGGCGGAAGTTTTCACGAATACGGTCATAGACAACAATCGTATCGTTCAAGGAATAACCGATCAAGGCTAAGATAGCCGCCAAAACAGTTAAGTCAAACGGAAAGCCAAATAGGGCAAAGACACCGATGGTCACGATAGCATCGTGGAAGAGTGACAGCACCGCACCTAGAGACAGCTTGAACTGGAAACGTAGCGCGACATAACCAAGCATACAGACCAAGGCTAAAACCAGTGACATAACAGAGTTTAAGTAGACTTCATTACCTACTTGGCTACCAATGATATTCACATTACTGATTTCAACCGTATTATTAGGCAATGCTAACGCGGCACTAAGACTGGCATTGAGTCCGTCAATATTGTCAGACTGAGGTGGCAAACGTACCAGTAACTCTTGACGTGTGCCAAGATATTGTACGACAGCATCATCAAAGCCATTATCAGCCAAGGCTTTGACCACTTCTACTTGCTCAGCAGGCTGCTCATAACGTACATCTGCTGAAACACCACCGGTAAAGTCTAAACCTAGATTTAGACCATTAACGGCAATCGCGATAATACTACCAATCACCATGAGTAACGATAAAATAGCCATCGGCTTTTCTATCTTCATAAAGGGAATGATACGTTGATTACCAACGGCTTTGATACCGCCTTCAGCTTGTGCAGCAGCGTCCTCAGCGGCATCACTCATTAATTGAGTCTGGTCGACAGGCGTACTTGTCTGTGTTGTCAATTCTTGAGTATTTTGACCGCCACGACGCGTTTTGCTTTTGTCTGATTTCGCCGTCGTAGGATTGTTGGTTTTAGTATTACTACCTTTACCATCACGACGCGGTTTGTTACGGCGGCGCGTACTGTTACTGTTTGAATCGCCATTTGAGCCATTTCGATCTGGATTATTTTGCTGTTCTAGAGGATTATTCTTATCGATCGCCATATGTTTCTCCTAACCGATGCTCAGACGTTTGATAGATTTACGTTTACCGTAAGCAATTTGTACCAGCGCACGCGTTACCAAAATCGCGGTAAATAGCGAGCTGACAATACCAATCGCTAAGGTGATCGCAAAGCCTTTAATCGGACCTGTACCAATCGCAAATAAGATAAAGGCGACCAATAAGGTAGTGATGTTGGCATCGAAGATACTACTAAAAGCGCGATCAAAACCCGCCACAATGGCAGATTTTGGCCGGACGCCATTTGCCAGCTCCTCACGTATCCGCTCAAAAATCAGCACGTTGGCATCGACCGCCATACCAATGGTTAAGACGATACCGGCAATACCGGGTAGGGTCAGTGATGAGCCTAAAATTGACATAATAGCGATGATGATAATGACGTTAATCGCTAGCGCCACGTTGGCAATGACCCCAAACAGACGATAGAAAATAATCATGAACGCAAAGACTAACAAGTAACCAACTTGCGTAGAGAAGAGACCTTTATCGATATTTTCTTGACCCAGTGAAGGACCAATGGTGCGTTCTTCTACAAAGTACATCGGTGCGGCTAATGCGCCTGAACGTAGGAGTAGTGCAAGTTCTGCTGCTTCTGCACTACTATCAAGACCAGTAATGCGGAAAGAGGAGCCTAGTACGGCTTGAATATTGGCACGATTGATGACTTTAGTTTCAGCATAAGGCGTACGTACTTCGACCGTTTCGCCAGTCGCTGGGTCTTCTTCGTAAGTGATTCTTTGCTTATTTTCAATGAATAGGACGGCCATTTGCTTGCCAACAGCAGTACGTGTGGCGTTTTGCATCAGCTTACCGCCAGCACTATCCAGCGTAATACTTACTTCAGGTGAGCCGCTCTCATCAATACCCGTCTGTGCATTAGTGACTTTATCACCTGTGACGATAGATTGACGCTCTAGCAATACTGGTGGACCATCAAGCGTCTCAAACGGGAATGCTTCGGTACCAGCAGGAGGAATGCCACCTGTGTAGTTTTCACTGTCCTCAGCCACCATACGGAACTCAAGGTTCGCTGTGCGTCCAAGGACTCGTTTTGCTTCTGCGGTATCTTGTACACCAGGTAATTCAACGACGATACGACTCGCGCCTTGTGATTGTACCAAAGCTTCGGTGACGCCAAGTTCAGCAATACGATTGCGTAGGGTTGTTAAGTTTTGATTGACCGCATAGCTATTGATTTCGTCTAGCGTTGCATCGTTGTACACCAAAATCAGGGCAGGGCCTTGGTCATCAATAGAAGACTGTAAACTAAAAGTATTGCTCATCGAGCCTTGCAAGACATTTTGCGCACGATTACGGGTGTCTGTATCAGCGAAATGTAGCACGATGCCTTGGTTTTCAGTTTTGATGCCTTTGATCGCAATACGTTCAGCCCGCAGGTCACGGCGTACATCACGGCTGGCACTGGTTAGGCGTTGATCGAGAGCCTTATCCATGTCAACTTCTAGCACAAAACGCACACCACCACGTAAATCAAGACCGAGCTTCATCGGTCTAGCACCGATATCACGTAGCCATTGCGGGGTTGTCTGCGCTAAGTTGAGCGCGACCACATAGTCCTCGCCCAAGTTCTGACGCAGTACTTCCTGTGCTTTGAGCTGATCGACTGGGTTATCAAGACGTACCAGCGCGCTGTTGCCCTCAAAGGTGCCGTCATGATTGTTCAAACCAGCGTCTTCGAGTAAGCTTTGAGACTGGGTCAAGATACCATCAGACAGCTGCGTACCTGCTGCTGCACTAGTAATCTGTACCGCAGGTTCATCAGGATAGAGGTTAGGAGCAGCATACAGACCGGCAATGATTAGCACGACGGTAATAAGTAAGTATTTCCAAGCGGGATATTGCATAATCACTTCTTTAAGTTGATAAACTATTGGCGACGCAGGCCACAAGTTAGCAGATGGGAAGTTAGTGAGAGCAATGGTTGAGTGCTTATTTAGCAGCCGTCATGATGCACCATTGCGATCATCCGCGATGATAATAAAACGTAAAAAGGTAAAGCGAAAAGTGACCGTAAATCAGATACGGTCACTTTTATAGCGGTTGCTTTTATAGCTATGACAACTATTCATTAATTATTATCAAAGCTATTGACAATAATTAGACGCTTTCGATAGTGCCAGCTGGCAATACTGAAATAACAGAAGCACGCTGTACTTTGATATCTGTATTATTGTTTAAGCTAACGACTGCATAATCGCCTTCTAATGCTTTGATACGACCCATTAGTCCACCAGCAAAGATGATTTCACTACCGACTGTCAACGCATTGACCATAGCACGGTGTTCTTTAGTGCGCTTAGATTGAGGACGGATCACTAAGAAGTAAAAAATTGCAAAAAAAGCAACAGGTAATAAGATTTGACCAAATAGTGATGCAGCACCGGCAGTTTCGGCAGCATGGGCCGCTTGGATAAATAACAACATAATCTCTCTCAGTGAGTCATAGATAATAATAAATTAAACGCATAGTAACAAAAAATCCTAGACTTGGTAACTGTTAATCATAGGCTGAGGATGTTTTTCTTAACGTACTGGCATACTAGCAGTCAATATTTATCCCTACAATCTCTTTGGTGTATAAAATAGGGTGTTGTGAAGTGGAGACTGACTTGGAATATCTAAGGGTTAAATTCATGCAAACTATGCCTCAACACCATCAGAATTATGCAACATAATAAGTATGGTCAAGACAATACTATTAAAACTATCCGCTTTAAGCACCCAGTTACATTAAAACTATCCGCTTAAAAACAAATAGCGACTTATTGTGCATTCACATCATCAGTGCTACTATCAAAAGACAATGATTGCCTGTATTTAGTGCGCTCTACTATTAGGCTATAATTGTATCTAATAGAAGGTATGAGAGCAGCATTACTTGACCATTTAGCACGATCCAGTTTTTTATCATAGATGGTTTGCTGTCTGATGTAGTCTGCTAATTATCTTTTTCGATTCCTTTTTTCTCTTTTATGTTTAGGTTACCTAACTTGTCCACCACTTTTATGTTTATACCTCGTTTGTGTCGTCCACGCGCTTGTCGTAAAGACGTCTCTGCTGAACCTCCCCCGACGATGCGCTATTTACAGCGTCTTAGTCTTACTAAATCAGTCTCTAGGCTGTCGGCACTACTAGCAATGCTGATGTTCTTATTGCCTCATTCCGCTTTTGCAGCGGGGGGCGTAGTAACAGAAAGTCTAGTAGCAGAACCGACTGCTGCCAGTGTACTGCTGCTCATATTGTTTGTGCTGATCGCTATTGGTATCTCGTTTATTTGCTCTCTGGCTGAATCTGTTTTGCTGAGCATGACACCATCCTATATTGCGGATGTTCAAGAACGCAATCCAAAAAAAGCAAATATGCTAAGACGATTAAAGGTCGATAATATCGATCAGTCGTTGGCCGCTATTTTGACCTTGAATACAGTGGCTCATACGTTAGGTTCTATCGGAGCGGGTGCTCAGGCTACGATCGTGTTTGGTAGTGCTTGGTTTGGGCTATTTTCTGCCATTATGACGTTGGCTATTTTGTTTTTATCTGAAATTATCCCAAAGACACTTGGAACGGTATATTGGCGTCAGTTAAGTGGCATGGTCGCTTACTTTGTGCGCGGTATCATTTTACTGCTTTATCCGCTTATTTGGATTTCGGAGCGGCTAACGAAACTGCTGGTACGTGGCAAAGAACCACAAGCATTTAGCCGTCGTGAGTTTGCTGCGCTTGCTAGTATTGGTGAAGAGTCTGGACAGATCGACCCACTAGAATCTCGAATTATTCGCAATTTACTCGCATTTGGTGCTATTAAAGTCGAAGATATCATGACGCCGCGCTCGGTGATGTTGGCGTTTGAAGAAAACAAAACCGTGGCTGAATTGCTGGTTGATCGTCCTAAACTGACTTTTTCACGACTGCCGATTTATGATGGCGACTTGGACAATATTACGGGTTTTGTCTTAAAAACAGATATGTTGTTGGCGAAAGTCAATCATGCGATGCATAAGCCGTTGACTCAGTTCAAACGTGATATCACCTTTGTATTTTCAAAGATGAAGTTATTTGATTTATTGGAGCTCATGCTAAAAAATCGTATTCATATCGCTATTACCGTGGGTGAGTACGGTGAAGTAAAAGGCTTGGTCACCTTAGAAGACGTGTTTGAAACGTTATTGGGTCTTGAGATTGTGGATGAGATAGACCGCGTTGAAGACATGCAGGCGTTAGCACGGCAAATGATGGACAGACGCGTAGAGCGTTTGGGCATGAAACTGAGCGATGATGAGCAGTATGAAGACAGTAATACAGAGAGTAAGTTATAGCGTTATCATTGATGCGCCAGACATTGGGCTTCTGAGTCATGACAGTGCAGTTGACGTATGGTCAGTGCTTTAGAGCAATAAGTGCTGTAGGGTAATAAAGCTGTAAGGCGTTCATAGTAAAGTGATATTCGCAATAATTACACAGGGTGTCACATGGCTGTGAGAATTGAGTGATAGGCTAAAATCACTAACAAAGTATGCTGTTAAAAGTTTTAAGCAAACGCGTTAATAAAAGGTTAGCGTCCAGCGGGGCGTTATATTTGTCATATCTTTTTATATTGAACTGACTATAGCCATCTATAATTAAATAGTAAATAGGTGCTAAACGTCAATTAATGCCAACGACAACAACGAAAACGGTATCGTTAAGGATTATCATGAAACGACTATGGGGAAAAGGGCTGTTGGCTCTATTGCTAAAAAGTGCTGGCGCAACAGCAGCGGTTGCTGTGGCAAGCACCGTAAGCATCACTGCGCAAGCCGCGACCATGACCGAAGATTTGGTACAAAGCTATGCAGCAGCCATGAAGTCATCAGCGAATAATAAAAGCATCAATCAAGTCGCCGGTCTTGTCTCTGACGATGCGCTGATTTCATTATCAAGAAAAGGTAAGTCTACCAGCTTAGATAAAGATGCCTACTTAAAGTTACTGCAAAACAGTTGGAATGACACGTCCAATTATCGCTACGATATTTCTGTAGATAACGTTGTCATCACTGGTAATCAGGCCAAGGCTAATGTTACGACCAATGAAAGCTGGGTAAAAGACGGTCGCAATGTGTCTTTTGTCACGACCTCGCGAGTGACTTTGACGTTGTCTACTGGCAATGCAGTTCTGCTACGCGCTGTATCACAAGTGGCTATTAATTAAGAATTCAGTACTTATAGTTAGTACTTATAACCAGTAGTTATGGCTTAGCGTGCATGTTCAGCGCTGAGCTATAAAAAAGATGATAATTATTCAAAGCTATATTAGTTACCAGTTCGAACGTGCAATTTTTATGCATGTCGTCGTAACTTCTAGAGTATCGGCTGATTATTATCTTTTATATTAGGCTAGTGTTTGCTTAACATTGCATACTATACTAGCCATCAATATTACCTTATCAATTCTTGTCGTTAGGAAACTTCCAATACCATGTCTAATGTGCTCTCAAACTCTCGCTCATTTATTGCCTTACCATTGACGCTTGCGGTAACGACTTTACTTATCAGTGCTTGTAGTAATACGTCAGCGGTAAAAAATAAGGGCATGACCAACAGCTCAGCTGTGGTTACCAAACGTCCTGCCAATCAAGTCGCTAACCCAAGCACTAATGCTGATTATTCAACGGCATTTTTGGATGCTGAAAGCTTAGATGAGCTGGCGGATTTGCTAGAAGCGACCGACATGACGATGGTTGAAGGCAATAAGCTTGCTATTCAACAGTACGGGGACTTATGGAATCGCCTACGTGCGGGCTATCGCATGAATGGTGGTCAGCCTGTTTATAACCAGCGTATCGAAGGGCAGAAGGGTTGGTTTACCAGCAGACAGGACTATCTAAATCGCTTAACGGCGCGTGCCAGTCGCTATCTATACCATACCGTACGAGAAGCTGAGCGTCGTAATATTCCCACTGAACTTGCGTTACTGCCCGTGATTGAGAGCTCCTATGATCCAAGTGGTACCAGTAGTGCTGCTGCGGCAGGTCTATGGCAGTTCATTCCAAGTACGGGTCGTATTTATGGTCTAAATCAAAGCAGTAGTTATGATGGTCGCCGTGATGTCATCGAATCAACGCGCGCGGCTTATGACTTTTTGACAGCTCTACATAATCAATTCGGTAGTTGGGAGCTGGCATTAGCCGCTTACAATGCTGGCCCTGGTCGTGTGCAAAAAGCAATCGATGCCAATGCGGCTCGCGGTTTGCCAACTGACTATTGGTCACTCAGATTACCGACTGAGACCATGAACTATGTACCGCGCTTTTTGGCAGTGGCTGAAATTGTGGCCAAACCTGAGCAATATGGCGTTTATCTGCCCGCTATCGCTAACCGCCAGCATTTCCGTAGTGTGCCAGTGAACTATGGCGTTAGCTTAGCCGAAGTGTCACAAGTGACAGGCGTTAGTTATGATGAACTAGAAAGGCTGAATACGGCACTGACGTCAGCCCGTGTTGATTCTTCAGGCCCGCAGCGTATTATCATTCCGAATGATGTGAGTCTCAATACTGACGCAAAATTAAGCTCGTTAAGAGGCAACGGTAGTAGCAATGTCATCGCTACCAGCAACACGAATCCTAACGCACCAACGACACCAAGTTACAATAGCAAGCCCTATACCGGAACGTCATTGCCTTCTACAGGCAGTGCGCTTGCAGATTATGCGGCGAGCGCCAGTGTGCCTCAGCAAACGACCAGTTATATTTCACCATCAGTCACGCCGACGAGCAGCTCTGTCTATAGCAACAATGCTGTGCGTACTGAGCCGCCTTTGACCACGGCAGAAACCAACAAAATCAATGCAGAGCTCAAAAGCAGCAACAGTTTACCGACTACTTCTGCACAGATTACCCAAAACAACACTATCGTCCAAGAGCCACCGCTAAGCAAAGAAGAGCGCGACTTTATTGCCAATCAAATTCGAAGCAATACTGCTGAGACCAATGTCATCAATGCGGATGGTAATATCAATCTTTCTGCAGTACAGACACAGCAGTCTATTTTAGAAGCACGCGGTGAAGAGAAAAAGCTGAGTTTTCCAAAGACATCAGTGAGTAAGCCAAAGCCACAAGGCACACGTACCACTTATACGGTAAAACGTGGTGATACTTTATCAAATATCGCCAGTCGTGCTGATGTAAGCTGGCGTGATATCGCTGAATGGAACCAAATAGATGCCAGCGCTAAGCTATTGTCTGGCAGTACGTTATACTTGTATAGTGCTAAAACTATTGAGCCATTAAGCAGCAGTAGCGCCACCGCAGCAAGCCAGCCTGAGAGTTATGTGGTACAAGGTGGCGATACCCTAATTGGTACGGCCAACCGCTTTGGTTTGTCTGTGACACAGTTAGCAAGCTACAATAACTTAAGCAGCCGTGCTGACTTACTTAGAGGTCAAAAGTTGTGGTTGATACCAGGTAAGGTGACCGCTCCAGCAAGCACACCTGCTGCGCCATCGACTAAACCAAGTAAGTCGTCGACTGCGACCAAAAACTATAAAGTGAAAGCAGGTGATGGGCTAATTGCCCTAGCACGCCAATTTAACATCTCAACTGAAACCTTGGCGAGCCTTAATAACATTGGTACGACTGATTCACTGTATGTGGGTCAGACACTGAAAGTACCGGCCAGCGTTGACTTTAATTCTACTAGTAACAGCATTAGTGCCAGTAGTTCGACTAGCCGTGCAAGCTCTTCAGTATCAACGACCAACTATAAAGTAAAATCAGGTGATACCTTGATTGGTATTGCGAATAGTGTGGGGGTCAGTGCGGCAGAGTTGGCTGCGGTCAATAGCAGTTTTGATGCTAAGGCACGTCTACAACGCGGTCAAACAATTAAAGTCCCAGCGTCTAAAGAGTTGGTTGATCGTCAGTTGAATGATAAGTCGGTCAGTTATAAAGTGAAATCAGGGGATACCTTAACGGGTGTCGCTCAACGTTACAATATCGGTTTGGGTGATTTGGCAGCAGCCAATAATTTAAAAACCAACTCCAATTTGATATTGGGTCGCACCATTACCATTCCTGCTAGCGGTAGCGCTCCTGCTACTAGCAGCAATCAAAGCAGCAGCAGTTCTGCCAGTACTACGGCTAGTACATCAAGCAGTAATGGCAAAAAACTGGGCGACACTGAGAGCTATAAAGTGAAATCAGGCGATGGTTTAATCGCGCTGGCGCGTCAGTTTGGCGTTTCAGTCGAAGATTTGGCGGCGACCAATGATCTTGCGACCAATGCTCAGCTACAACGTGGACAAACCATCAAAGTGCCTAAAGTAACAGTCAGCTATACGGTTGGTTCAGGGGATAGCTTGATTGGTTTGGCTCGTAAATATGGCGTATCAACGCAAGAGCTTGCTGATATGAATAAAATAAAAGCCGACACCATGCTACAGCGCGGTCAGCGTTTGACCGTCCCCAACCGTTGATTTTAAAGAAGCTCTAACCAAAAAAGCTGCTCTATATAAGAGCAGCTTTTTTTTGTCTATTCTAGGATGAGACAATGGACATAAATGGTTAAGGGATAAAACTATTGCTCAAGTTGTGCCATGACGTCAGCAGAGAAATTCACATTGCTATAAACTTCTTGTACGTCATCGATGTCTTCTAGCATATCAATCATTTTCATAACTTTTTCGGCATCATCCACATTGTCTATCTCAGCAGTGGTTGAGGGCGACATGGTCACTTCCGCATTGTCAGAGATGAGACCTGCAGCATTAAGTGCATCTTTGACTTGACCGAAAGTTTCCCATTCGGTGATGACCAGCAAGCTATCACCATCATTTTCGATATCAAGCGCACCAGCATCTAGGGCGACCAACATCACTTCGTCTTCTAAGCTTGTATCATTAAAAGTGATTTCACCGCGCTTAGTAAACAGATAGGCCACTGAGCCTGAGGTGCCAAGATTACCCTCATTTTTGGTAAACGCGTGGCGTACTTCGCTGACGGTACGGTTGAGGTTGTCAGTCATGGTTTCGACCAGCACCGCCACACCGCCAACGCCATAGCCTTCGTAGCTGACTTCTTCCATGTTTTCGTTATCACCGCCGCCCGTACCGCGATCGACAGCACGGTTGATCGTGTCGCGGGTCATATTGACTGATAATGCTTTTTCAATAACGGCACGCAAGCGTGGGTTTTTGTCAGGGTCGGGGTCACCTTGCTTGGCAGCAGAAACAATTTCACGAATAATCTTGGTAAATACTTTACCTTTTACCGCATCTTGACGGGCTTTACGGTGTTTAATATTTGCCCATTTTGAATGGCCTGCCATATGACATCCTTAAATTTTTACGTGGTATTTATGGTGTGAATAAAAAGAGTATGAATGATGATTTTTGACACTTAACGAGCTATTTTAATTATATGATTGACCTGTTTTTCTAAGGTAATTGGCTTACTTACAAGTTAACAATTTGTATGTCGTTCGCAGTGCTTTTTTGCTACACTATTATTCTTTGTATTATGGCTACCTATATAACTATCTATCAGATCTGATAATAGCTATTGGTACTCATAAGCTGTCGCGTATTATAAACCACTTTTGCGCATTTTGACCAATCTTAGCTTGTTCCTGCTAGCCTAAATCGTTCGGTTTTTTAAAACCATTGATCTTGTGACTCTATTGATTCTATGAAGCAACCAAATAACGAAGCTATTACTCACTTACGTAACCGCATTCATATCATTGTCGAAGGCACAGATACCCGTATGGGTAAGCTTTTCGATGTTGTATTATTGATAGCGATTTTGACCAGTGTTGGTGTTGTGATGCTGGATAGTGTGTTATATATGCGTTTGCAATATGGTACGCTGTTTTTTTATGCAGAATGGTTTTTTACCATTTTATTTACCATTGAGTATGCTTTACGCTGGTTTTCAGCACCCAATCGTTTTCGTTATGCCTTTAGTTTTTTTGGGATAGTAGATTTATTATCCGTTCTACCCAGTTATTTAAGTCTATTGTTCGTGGGCGTACAGTACTTATTGGTCATACGTATTTTACGTATTTTGCGCATATTTCGCGTACTCAAACTTAAAGCCTATATGCAACAAGCGGGCTTCTTGGCCTCGGCACTTAGAACCAGTCAGCAAAAAATCACCGTGTTTTTCTTATCACTGGTTTTATTGGTAACGATTTTTGGCTCGATTATTTATGTGGTAGAAGGTCCCGAAAACGGCTTTACCAGTATTCCGCTTTCTATCTATTGGGCGGTCGTTACCATGACCACGGTCGGTTATGGTGATATGTCACCTAAAACACCGTTAGGTCAAGCGATTGCGAGCATGGTCATGATTACGGGTTATTCGATCATTGCGGTCCCAACGGGTATTTTTACCTCTGAGCTGGCTCGGAATATGCGCCCACAACTCAATCCAATCACCTGCCCGAATTGCGGAAAATTTGGCCATGCAGTCAGTGCCACTTTTTGTGATCGCTGCGGCCATGCATTGCATGTGTAATGCACACTCGTCTTTCTAATTAGGTCAACTAATTGGTTATATATTGAGCGACCAGCGATGACAGATCGATCTCGACACCTAAATTGACCAAGTTCCAATATTGTCCTGATACGGTGCGATCCAGCATCATCGTCGTGGCTGAAGGTTGAAATTGCCCAAAGTATTTTAATGAGGTGCGCATTTGGCTGATTGCTTCGTGATGAACTTGGCTGCTGCCAAAATCAAAAGCCCCTTCTTGATAAGGTGCAATGGAGAGCGGCTTCATCCCAATAGCCAGCCACTTTTCATAGAATTCACCTGGTACATTTTTATCATCCTCACGGCGAATATCAAGAGCGATTAAGTCTTGCTCAAGTGCGGTGACATCACCTTTGACAGCATGTTGCGCGAAGCGGCGAAATAATTGAACATCACTATGGCTATAGCTGCGAATGCCACCAAAGTCGTAAGCCACGACACTGCCGTCATGACGAAACGCAAAGTTACCGGGGTGGGGATCACAGTGCATGCGATATAAGCCAAACAGTTGGCCGGCAGTAAAATGAAATAGACGCTCAGCGATTTTCTGTTTAATCTCATTATCCCACGTTGCGGCGACTGTCAACGTTTCACCCATCTCTTCCGTCAACGTTAAAATTCGCCTAGTAGAATGGCTATTGACGACTTTAGGAATAATAAGCCCTTCGTCCTCAGCATGAAAAGCACCAAAGACCTGTAGGTTGTGGGCTTCTTTGACATAGTCCAATTCATCGTGCAAGCTTTGGCGAATCTCGTTAAAGAGTTGCTCTTGTAATTGCTTGCTCATGTTTAGAACGCCAGCGATTTTCAGTGCCATGCGGACTTGCTTGAGATCGCTATCACAGTTTTCATCCACGTCGGGGTACTGTACTTTGACGACGACTTTTTGCCCAGAAGGTAAAATAGCCTTGTGCACTTGTCCAATGGAAGCGGCGGCAAATGGTGTTTCTTCAAACATGGTAAATAGCTGATCAACAGGGGCTTTGAGCTCACGTTCGATTTGTGCCCGTATTTGCGCATAAGGCATGGGCGGTGCATCTTTTTGCAACTTCTCTAAAGCGGTCGCCACTTCAGGGGGAAACACGTCTTTATATTGTGAGGCGATTTGTCCCACTTTCATCACCGCACCTTTCATCTCACCAAGCGTTTCGGCTATCTGAATACCCACATCTTGCATCAATTCTGAGCGTGCCTGCAGACGTTTTTCTTCGTCACTTGAGAGGTGCCTTAATGAGTTTTTAGCTGCTTTTCCAGCAATACTGGCTGTCATACCAGCCAGTTTCATAAAGCGTTTTCCGGACGATTTTGCCATTCATATCACCATGCAGGGGTTTATTTATCAAACCATAATTTTATTATTTTGAGTAAGCAATTGCTGTTTGACTCGTGTGCTAAAGATAAGGTTGTCTTGCGCGAATGAGTTTTTTCTTTCTGTATGATTTGCTCAATATATTTGAGCAGCTTTACTATAAATATCCACTATAAAGCATTAATCGGTCAGGTTTATCGCATACATATTAGTTAGCCAATAATCCAATGCCATCTGATAGCCCCTATGTCCTAAGCCACAAATGACACCTGTTGCAATATCGCTTAAATAAGAATGCTGCCGAAAGGCTTCACGGGCGTGCACATTAGACAGATGCACCTCGATAAAAGATTTTTGTGTGGCCAATAAGGCATCGCGTAGGGCAACCGAGGTGTGAGTGAATGCAGCAGGATTGATAATGATGGCGTCTACTTGTGCCGCTCTATCTGCCAGCAATCCGTGATGCTGAATGTCATCAACGAGCGTACCTTCGTGATTTGATTGTATGCAAATCAGCTTAACACCATAATTGGCCGCGCGGTCAATTAAGTGCTGCTCAATATCAGCCAGCGTCGTATGACCATAAATATCCGGCTCACGCTTGCCCAGTAAATTGAGATTGACCCCATTAACCAATAATAATTTATGGGTTAACACTATTTCTGTTGATTGACTAGCAGGTTCTGATGTCGCTGCTGACTGAGAAGAGGTCGTCATAATGCTCTCTATCGCTATTGGATGGTATGGATAATTGATAAGTTAATAATCAGTAGTAGGATTCAAAAATCAAGAAATGACGCGCTAAAACCAATCTTATTTCATTATGATAACAGCTTGCCAGTAAGGTTATAAAAAAATTACATGAAAAATCAATCTAAGTTTTAAAAACCATACTAAAAGTCTTTATGTTGCTAAAAACCCGTGCTATGATATTTTTTAAGCAATCTATATTACGAATTTGTTACTAGTACTCTAATACCATCAACGCGAGCTTTATATAAGCTGTCTAAAGTAAGTTATAGGGAATATAAAAGCTATTTTGGTATTAGTAAAAGGTAATGGCGAAACACTGCAATCTACAGGGTTCAGCTAAGTATATATTCAGACGATAGTGTTTAACGTAGTAAGGTTTAATTCTGATTTCACAATCTTAGACCCCGTTTATATGCAATGTTGCAAAGGAATTTGGGGCTAAGCGACTTTTTTAGGAAGTAAATTATGTCAGCTCGTGAGCAAGGTATCGTAAAGTGGTTTAATGACTCAAAAGGCTTTGGTTTCATTCAACGTGATAGCGGAGAAGATATTTTTGTCCATTTTCGTGCGATCCAAGGTGATGGTTATCGCTCTCTAAAAGATGGCGAAAAAGTTGAATTCAGCGTTGTCGAAGGTGATAAAGGCCTTCAAGCTGAAGAAGTCAGAAAAACAGAAGAGTAGTCGAGACAGTCATTAGCGCAGTTTAGTTGCAATGTCTGGATAAACTACTGATATACTACTGAGTCAAGCCCGTCTTATCTTACCTATGTTGATTTTAATTCATCATTATGGGTGAGGGTAGGCATCGGGTTTGGCTTTTTTTATGCTTACCAATGCATGATTTTTATTGTTATTGGTAGCGATATACAGCGAGGCTAAGGCTTAGCATAAGCTTGTCACTGATTGAAAAATACAAGCAATTCATATAAAAGGATGATTTTTTGAGTAACTTCACAACGTTTACTGATTTACCACTCTCTGCACCGACCTTACGCGCGGTAAGTGATTTAGGTTTTACTGAATTGACCCCTATTCAAGCGCAGATATTACCGCACACCTTGGCAAATCAAGATGCTATCGGACAGGCACAAACGGGTACTGGTAAGACGGCAACGTTTTTGTTAACTATTATGGAAGCATTACTCAAGCGTCCTTTTACCAATGATGAAGAGCGCTATCTAGGTGAGCCACGTGCAGTGATCATGGCACCGACCCGTGAGCTTGCACAGCAGATATTTGACGATTGTATTGCTCTGACCAAATATACTTCGCTACACAGTGTTTGTATTATGGGTGGCACAAATTATGAAACCCAGCAGCACGAGCTTGACCGTCAATATGTTGATATTTTAGTGGCGACACCTGGTCGTCTGATTGATCTGGCCAATAAAGGCATGGTCTATTTGGATCGAGTAGAAGTGCTGGTACTAGATGAAGCAGATCGCATGCTGGATATGGGTTTTATTCCAGATATCAAGCGCTTGGTCGGTCGGATGCCTTCTAACACCGATCGCCAAAGTTTATTATTCTCTGCCACTTTCAACCAAGATGTGATGAACTTAGCGTATCGTTGGTTACATGAGCCGCAATTTGTCGAAATTGAGCCTGAGCATAAAACCAGTGAATTGGTCGATCAACACTTTTATCTATTAACAGAAGATCAAAAATTAGAAGCTTTGCAGCGTATTATCAGTGATGCCGCTGTCGATAAAGTCATTGTCTTTGCCAATCGCAAAGACCAAGTGAAGCGTCTCTATCACAAGTTGCGTCAAGGACATAAAATTGTGATGTTATCAGGCGATGTCATTCAGCAAAAACGCGAAAAATACTTGCAGCGTTTTAAAGATGGTCATGCTTCTATCTTGGTCGCCACCGATGTCGCAGGGCGTGGTATTCATGTGGATGATATTAGCCACGTGGTCAATTATACCTTGCCTGATCAGCCAGATGACTACGTACACCGCATTGGTCGTACGGGCCGTGCTGGACAGACTGGTATCAGTATTAGCTTCGTTAGCGAAGATGATGCTTTTAACTTGCCTGCGTTAGAGAAGCACTTAGATACCAAGTTTACGCTTGAGCAATGGCAGGAGTAATTGGTCTAACTTAGGATTTATCTTGATATAGTCAGTTCAATATAAAAAAGAGACAGCGTGACTGATATAAATTTTTTGTAGCCTCTGTCTGTGTAGACACAGCAAGTAAGAAAAATTTGTACCAGTCACGCATTTTATAATGTCGTGTATCTATTTTATTTAGTATCGACTATAGCTTTGTATGTCCCATCCTAGAATAGGTTGAGGGTTTATGAGAAGTCAGATACTTAGCAGTATCTGACTTTTTCTTTGAGTACTG
>NZ_CAJHBP010000008.1:0-152836 GCF_904846665.1 Psychrobacter sp. Pi2-51 | reverse complement strand
CTGCGCTTAGCTCTGTTACTCTCTAGGTTTGACATAATATCGCCTAAAATATATCAACTCATTCTAGGATGGGACATTCATAACAAAAAAAGCCAGCAATCTTTGCTGGCTTTTCGGTATAAGCGGTCTACTTTTTATGACCTAAAAAATCTTATCCGATATCATGAACCACAGTAGCGCTAATATAATCAGCGAGCCCAATACGGTCTGAATCAAGAAAAAGGCTTGGTGCTGTCCGACAACTTTACTTAAGGTTAAACCTAAGGTGCTATATTGTATCGGTTGACTGTCAGTTTCGCCTGTGCTGACATGCTTTTCATAATAACCTTGCAAGATATCTAAAAACTCCGTCCATTCGTCAGTGCTCCACGCATAAGGCTTAAACGGCATAAACTTCTTAAGCTTAGGCTCTTTAATCATCCAGCGCTCAAGGGTAATCGAGCGCAGTGACCAACCAGCGAAACGACGATCTTCCAGTGCTGAAAAATCTAAAATGGTTAAGTCTTTATGTCGATCATCCATTATCAAGCGATTTTTGAGATTGGTTAACGCTTGCTCACTACCTTCTACACACTGTAAAAAGTAACCATTGCCGTAGCAAAGAATACCTGTAATATTATCAGCTTTGTTATGTTTGCTGGCGACTTCTGCAATATCGTTCAGTGTACTGGCGTTTGATAGACCAGTCGACGTGATGCGGCTCAAATACACAAGTTGGCAGAGATCTGTCGTTACTGGATTTGTCGAATCATTGACTACTGACAATCAGCTTCTCCCTATTTTCAGGTAAATGTAGCTAAAACAACCATACTAACTTTAGAAAAAACATAGAGACAAGACTTTCGAAAACATCGAATTGGCTTGGTATATTATTGATTTTATAAATGTTTATATTAATTGTATTAAGTTGGTTACATCATAGGCTAGTTTAGTCAACAAATCAATATATGAATATATTACATCATTAGGTAGCAATACTAAATAATATTATATTATTACTCATACTAAGAATATAGAGTGTAATTTTCTAGTAATTATAGAATTAAGAGGCAATATGACGGGAAGTTAATGATAAAAAACGTGATCAGTTAATGATAGAACCGTCATTTAGATTGTAAGATTGGTACAGAATGCTACTTATGACAATATCACTTGCCGCGTTATGCAAACTCATCAATATGCCAGCATAATAATTTGGACTAATAACAAGTAGTGAAGGTAAGCCAATAAAGAGAAGGTAGTTTTTTGATATTTATCAAAATAACTAGGCTATCAGATAGCGATCTTTCAAATTGAAGATATGTCCTAAGACTGGGCTTTAAGAATCGCTGCGAGCAAGATAGCGTCATCAGGATAGGTGAGCTTGATGTTTTGGCGACTGCCAGTCACTAGACGAATAGGCAGTGCTAGATATTCAAATGCACTAGCTTCATCGGTGATATCGAGTTTGTGTTCAGCCACATGCTTCAATACTTGTCTTAGCTGTCCTAAACGAAATACTTGCGGCGTTTGGGCTTGCCACATATTACTGCGATCAATCGTTTGTTTAACATAAGCGCTAGACGTGTCTTTGTTTACGTTTAGAGAATCACGCATAAGCTCAGAGTGAGCGCTGGATTGTTTGCAGGATTGCTTTAGAGTGTCAGCAACAGGGGTCGCTAAGATAGCGCCATAAGGCTCAAGCATTGCCGCTTCAATGACTTGTTCAATATCATGAGTGGGAACTGCTGGACGCGCAGCATCATGAATGAGCACCAAGTCTGAGTCATCCGCACCTGTATTAACGATCGCCTCTACCCCCGCCTGTACAGACTGCCAGCGCTCAGCACCGCCAATAGCATAATGAATTGGAAGCGCAAAATTGAGTGTCTCTGCTTTGCTATCATCTGCTGCGACGACCAATAAACATTTATCAATATAAGCACTACATCCAAGCCTTGCCACACTGTGCTGTAGCAAGGTCTGCCCTTGCAGCATAGTATATTGCTTGGCGATAGAGGCACCAAAACGATTACCGCGACCAGCAGCGACGATCATGGCATGTATATTAGGTGTGGTATTCATAAGGTGGTGTTCATAAAGTAGTAATCAGGGTTTGCTTGCATGATGATATGAGTATTAAGAGGAGTAGTAATAGCGGTTTCGAGAAAAGCAAAGCCATCGTTATCAATGAACACTCATTACGATGGCGTTAAAAATTAGTAGCGACTGTGCGTCGTTGGTGCGGTTGATACTTGGACAAACGTCTCATTTGGCTTAATCAAACCTAAGTCTAAACGCGCATGCTCTTCTACTGCCTCAAGTCCATTTTTTAGATCATAGACGTCAGTACGTAATAAGTTATTTGCGGCCACTTGATTGTCATTTAAGCGTTGCTGATCTTCAGTCTGAGTCAGTAGTTTATTATGCTCAAAGCGCCCATTTTCACCCAGCCAATATTGATATTGCAGTCCTAACAGCACCGCAACGGCTAAAGCAAGTAGTATAAATTGGCTAAAGTATTTCATGTGATAGGCCAAACGATAGAGAGATAATAAAATAAATACCAGCTAAGCTTGCTAGACAATATATCAAAAATGACATATTGCCTAACCTTAGCTAATTAGCCACGTAGACCGATAAACTCTTCGCGACCACGGTAGCTTGCACGTACTTGTTGCTCAATACGTAGCAGCTGATTGTATTTCGCCACGCGATCTGAACGGCATAGTGAGCCAGTTTTAATCTGACCAGCCGCAGTACCAACGGCTAAATCTGCAATGGTGCTGTCTTCAGTTTCACCTGAACGATGCGAAATAATCGTCGCATAACCATTTTTCTTCGCCAAATAAATCGCATCTAGCGTTTCTGATAAGGTACCGATTTGGTTGAATTTAATCAAAATCGCGTTGGCAATATGCTTATCAATACCTTCTTGTAAGATAGCAGGATTGGTCACAAATAAATCATCACCAACCAATTGGACTTTATCACCAATCTGCTCAGTTAAGTATTTCCAACCATCCCAATCAGACTCATCAAGACCGTCTTCGATAGAAATAATAGGATATTGACGCGCCAAACCGACTAGATAGTCTGAAAATCCTTGGCTATCAAAAGCTTTATTGCCCTCGCCTGCCAAGATATATTGACCATCTTTATAAAACTCACTAGCCGCACAATCTAGTGCAAGATGAATGTCTTCGCCTGCTTTGTAGCCAACTTGCTCGATCGCTTGCATGATAACGGTGATAGCTTCTTCGTTACTACGTAGGTTCGGAGCAAAGCCGCCTTCATCACCGACTGCTGTACTCAAGCCTTGTGATTTTAAGACAGATTTTAGACTGTGGAAAATTTCCGTGCCAGCACGTAACGCTTCTGAGAAGCTGGTGAAACCAACTGGCTCAATCATAAACTCTTGGATATCGATTGTGTTATCTGCATGCTCGCCACCATTTAAGATGTTCATCATGGGTACAGGCATGGTCAACGACGTCTGGTTGCGCAAATTGGCGATGTATTGATGTAGTGGCAAACTTTGTGACTTGGCAGCGGCTTTTGCAGTGGCAAGAGACACCGCTAGCATCGCATTGGCACCAAGGCTGTCTTTGTTTTCTGTACCATCTAGCGCAATCATGGCATCATCGATACCTTGCTGCTCGGTGACCTCTTTATCCATCAACGCACTGCGAATCTGGCTATTGACGTTGGCAACGGCTTTTTTGACGCCTTTGCCCATATAGCGGTCTTTGTCGCCATCACGTAGCTCAAGTGCTTCACGTGAGCCAGTAGACGCGCCACTTGGGGCAGCAGCACGGCCGACAGTACCGTCAGCTAAGATAACATCGACTTCAATCGTTGGGTTACCGCGCGAGTCTAAAATCTCACGAGCACGAATGTCTTTAATTGCGGCAACGTTGGTGGTTTCTTCAGCGTACATAATGTCTGTTAATTCCTTTGGTCATGCCAAGTTTGTGGGGTAAATAACGGCAACTAGAATACAAAAAAGATAAAGCAAAATATCATATAGCCCTATACCTAGACCAGATTTTTCTACTGATATACTCGGCTAGTTTTGAGCAGGCTTCAGGGTTTGTTTAGTACTTTAACCGTCAGCTATAGTGGTTGGCATCATAGCATAAATTTTACCAAACTTCCCTTATCTTACATCGACTGGCGGTCATAAAACCACACATAGATAGCCAAATATTAATTATCAATTTGTCTCAGTAGCTGATATCAAAAGTAAAATGACTCTTATGCTTTTATTGGGCGTTCCGCTCTAGTCTGAGAGGCAGATACCGTGTTATCAAGTTCAACCTCCGTTTTGAATCGGGTTAAACGTAGCGCATTCATTAATACAGAAATAGAGCTAAGCGCCATCGCAGCGGCGGCAATCATAGGATTTAAAAAACCAAAAGCGGCAAGCGGAATGCCAAGACAATTATAAATAAAAGCAAAAAACAGATTCTGCTTAATATTGCGTAGCGTGGCTTGCGCAATTTTTTGCGCGGCATCGATATGCATCAGCGACTCGCCCATCAAACGGGCAGAAGCACTATGCTGGGCAACATCTGTGCCTTCAAACATCGCAAAACTGGCATCAGCGGTTGCCATCGCTGGCGCATCATTGACGCCATCACCTGCCATTGCGACTTTGTGACCAGCTGTTTGCAACAAGGCGATTTGGCTCGCTTTATCGCGTGGACTCATCTTGCCATAAGCTTGCTTGATACCAAGCTGCTCTGCCACATGATCGACAACGGACTGCTTATCACCACTCATCAAAATGACATTGATACCAGCATTTTGCAGCGCAGTAATGGCCTGAGGGGTATCGGCTTTTAAATCATCAGCTAAAGCAAAAGCACCTAAGGCTTCATCATTAATGCTAATGGCAACGGTACTGGCGATTTGCCATACCTTTGGCATCAGCTTTGGTAGCGTTAAATTAGCAAACTCTGCGGTGCCGACTTTTACCACACCTAAACCTTCAATGTTCGCTTGTATACCAGCGCCTTTAACGACACTAATATCCGTAACATTCATTAATGGCAGATTACGGTCTCTGGCAGTATTTATTAACGCGGTGGCTAACGGATGGCTGGCATGCGCCTCGACGCTGGCGGCAATTTGTAATACATCATCCACAGCAAGCGACTTATCAACCATCACCTTATCGACGATAGTCGGTTTACCAATAGTCAATGTACCCGTTTTATCGAGCACGACCGTATCAATATTACCTGCAGCTTCTAGGCTTTGGGCATCTTTGAACCATACACCATGACGAGCAGCGACCCCCATACCAGCCATGATAGCCGCTGGCGTGGCTAAGCCAAGCGCACAAGGACAAGCAATGACCAATACTGATACGGCATGCATTAGGGCAGTATCAACCATACCTGTTAGCCACCATGTGACCCCAAAGGTGACTAGAGCAATCGTTACCACCACTGGCACAAAAATAGCCGTGACTCGATCAGCAAGACGCGCCAAGTCGGCTTTTGAGCCTTGGGCATCGCTGAGGGCTTGTACCATATCACCCAGCTTCGTATCACTGCCTTTAGCACTGACGCGATATAGTAAGCTGCCGTTTTCGACTAAAGCGCCTGCTAATAGACTATCACCCTCTTCTTTTTTGAGCGGTACTGACTCACCCGTTAAATGACTCTCTACACACCAGCCACTACCTTCGATGACTACCCCATCCGTTGCCACACGGCTACCTTGTTTGGCACGCAAAATATCACCAATTTGCACATCTTTAAGAGCAACATTATGAAAATCACCATTTGGCTGCTGCTGTTCAACTTCATCAGGCGTTAAAGACAATAATAAATCAATACTGTTAAGGCTGTGTTTTTTGGTACGTTCTTCTAAATATTTACCCGTTCGCACAAAAGCAATAACCATCACCCCAGCTTCAAAATACACAGCAGGGCTATTACCAGTCCCATGACCACCAGCGTGACCACTTTGTAGCAGGCTATTCAACGTACCATCGCCATGCATCAGCCACAGATATGTTGAATACGCCCATATGGTTACCGTACCAATGACGACCAGCACATCCATATTAGCAAGGCCACCTTTGATGGATGCCCAAGCGCTCTTATAGAACGGTAATGCCAAGCCAAATTGTACAATCGTCGCTAGGACAAACTGAATCCAAACCGATGGCATCCACGCCATACCAAAACCTGTCAGCATACCTGCCATACCAACTAAAAACGGCAGCAAACATAACCACAAGCCAATCAAGCGCCACGGGTACTGAGTCGCGGTATCTTTATCCGTTTGGGCAAACAAACTATCAGCTGCCTGCAAATTGGCGGCGAAACCTGTTTTATTTACCCATTCTGTGACTTGCTCAGGCGTCGTCTGGGTCGGATCATAATCGACATTCGCGGTCTCGCCAGCGAAATTCACACTCACCTCGTATACCGACGGCTTTTTATTGAGCACCTTTTCAATTCGCGAGGCACAGGCCTGACACGTCATGCCATCAATAGCCAATTGCAAGTGCGCACGCTGCGGCGCGAGCAGCGTATTGGCTTGAATATCCGTTTCTACATCGTAGGCGTTATGATTGTCAGTTTGGGTAGAATCATTCATAAATAAAACTCGGTATGGCGTTTATGCGTTATGGCGTTATAAAGTCGTCTGAGCTAAAACAACAACCCAGTGGAGGGGACATCTAAGTCAAACAAGTAAAACATTCTACTATTGAATACTACTGTAATCGAATCGAATAATTAGCATGCTATTATCATCAGTAATGGCAATAATGCTAAATAATCATCCTGATTGGTAGTCATTCAAATTCTTTAATTTCTTTGACTTCTTCAGCTGTATTGAAAAGGATAGCTCTATATTTTGACGCTACTATCAATAATTTTTAACCATTAAAAAACCAGCCATGATAGCCGGTTTTTTATACAAATGGATAAGATTAAGCGTTAGCAACGGTAGCATCAAAGCCAGCGTCATCGATAGCTGATGCAATGACTTCTGCACTGGTTTTACTATCATCAAAGGTGACCGTTGCTTGATTGTCTGCAAGCTCGATACTGATATCATCTAGCCCATCAATATCGGCGGTGGCGTTATGGACACTAACCACACAGCCACCACAAGTCATGCCGTCGATTTTAATAATACGTGTTTGGTTTGCCATGGTAGGCTCCTTATTTTTATTAGTGAAAAATAGCCTTGATAGCTGTTCTTTAATATTTACCTTTTAAAATTTATCAAAGCCACACTAAACAAGCATAAGCGCTATCATCCTCAGTAACAAGACTGTTTGGTTGTCTCTTTATTAAAAGACCTATCATCAAAGAATGTTTTGCTCAACGCTAATCATCATGATGTGGATTTTGCGGTGAATCGATAGGAAACGGTTGGGTAACATAATCGACCATGCTAATCGCGGCAGTTAAGGCGTGAATACTGGTATCGGTATCATCATAGCGCACGGTTGCAACGTCATTATCAGGGTCAAGCTCAATCGCAGTGACTCCTGTAATATTCTTAAGCGCTGTCATCAAGCTATCAAGACCTTCAGCGTTATCGATATTTTCTATACTGACTTGTGCAACTTGTATGGCCATTATCTTACTCTCTTATAATCTATACTATTAATGAGTATCTAATATCTCAAAGCCTTTAACGAGATCATCAATTTGCTTAAGCTGACGTAAAAATGGCTCTAACTGACTTATTCTTAAGGCGCACGGACCATCACATTTTGCGGTTTCTGGATTTGGATGCGCTTCTAAAAACAACCCTGCCAATCCAGTTGCCATACCGGCACGTGCAAGTGTCATGATTTGCTCACGGCGTCCACCGGCGCTATCACTACGACCGCCCGGCTGCTGCAAACTATGGGTGACATCAAAGAATACCGGTATGCCCATCTGCTTCATAGTATCAAAGCCCAGCATATCGACGACCAAATTATTATAACCAAAAGCACTACCGCGCTCACAAAGTATCAGCTTGTCATTACCACCTTCGAGGCATTTATTGACGATATGGCGCATCTCATGCGGCGCTAAAAACTGCGCTTTTTTGATATTAATAATCGCATCGGTCTTCGCCATCGCATGCACCAAGTCAGTCTGACGCGATAAAAATGCAGGAAGCTGGATAATATCGGCAACCTCAGAGACGGGCGCTGCTTGATACGGCTCATGCACGTCAGTAATAATAGGTACTTGGAACTTTTCTTTAATTTGTCCCAGCCAATCGATACCTTTTTCTAATCCAGGACCTCGATACGAATGCAGGCTTGAGCGATTGGCCTTGTCAAAACTGGCCTTGAACACATAGCCGATGCCCAAACGCTGACAAATCTCGACATACTGCTCAGCAATTTCGAACGCCAATTCTTTGGACTCTAAGACATTCATACCACCGAACAGCACAAAGGGCTGATCGTTACCGATATTAAGTGTGTTATTACTCGGAGTCTTAAGCTGAATATGTGATTGCGCTGTTAATAGATTTTCCATGAAACCCTTGTCCTCTTTATTGTTATCAACACGTATATCCCATATTGTAACCGATAGACCAATTAAAAAAAGTATCCAAGCGTAATTAGATATCGCTAACTAAAAGAATATATAAACAACCATTATCACCCGTCAAGTTAAGCAAAAAAAAGACCAATCCGTAGATCAGTCTTTTTTGGTGAAAATAACGCTTTCACACTATATTTCACATTTTAACGATTACTTTGTTTCGCTATGATTTTTTGCAGCTTTCACAAAGCTGTTAAACAGTGGATGACCACCACGTGGCGAGCTGGTAAATTCAGGATGGAACTGTACGGCGACAAACCATGGATGCTCGCTAATCTCAACCGACTCAACCAAATGCTGCTTGGCAGAATAACCCGATATCGTCATGCCTGCTTGCTCTAATGGCTCGATATAACGGTTGTTCATCTCATAACGATGGCGATGACGCTCAGTGATATTGCTAGCGCCATAGATTTGGCTCAGCTTGCTACCAGCGACCAGCTCGGCTTGCTGTGCGCCTAAACGCATGGTGCCACCAAGGTCCGAGTCGTCACTGCGAATCTGTAGCTCGCCGCGCTCATCTAACCATTCAGTGATCAGACCAATAATTGGCTCAGCAGTCTTGCGATCGAACTCAGAAGAGTTGGCATCGATACTCATCACATTACGTGCGTATTCGATAACGGCCAACTGCATACCAAGGCAAATACCCAAATATGGCACGTTGTTTTCGCGAGCATAAGTAATGGCTTTCATTTTACCCATGGTACCGCGCTCACCAAAGCCACCGGGCACTAAGATAGCATCGGCATCATTAAGCTGTGCAAATAAAACATCGTCGCCTTCCAAACGTTCGGCATCGATATAATCAATTTTCACATCTACTTTATGAGTGATACCAGCATGTAATAATGCTTCGTTAATTGACTTGTACGCATCAGGCAGCTCGACGTATTTGCCGACCATCGCTACGGTGACCGTTGATTCAGGATTGAGCTGGGCTTCAACCACTTTGTCCCAATCGCTCAAATCTGCTTCAGGTACATCCAAACCAAAGCGCTCACAAATCAAATCATCAAGATCTTGCTCATAAAGGGTACGCGGTATTTGATAAATACTTTGCGCATCTTCACACATGATGACCGCACGCTCTTCGACATTGGTAAACAATGCAATCTTACGGCGATTGTCTTGTGAGATATGATGGTCAGAGCGGCAAATTAAGACATCAGGCTGTAAACCAATAGAACGAAGCTCTTTAACCGAATGCTGGGTAGGCTTGGTTTTGGTTTCGCCGGCACTGGCAATATAAGGTACCAAGGTCAAATGCATCAGCATGGCGCGATTGCGACCTAGCTCTACTTGCATCTGGCGTACCGCTTCCATAAAGGGCAGCGACTCGATATCACCGACCGTACCACCAATCTCAATAATAGCGATATCATAACCCTCGCCACTGGCAAGGATTTTGCTCTTAATCTCATCAGTGATATGCGGGATAACCTGCACAGTACCGCCCAGATACTCACCACGGCGCTCTTTATTCAGTACGTTCTGATAGATACGACCACTGGTAAAGTTATTACTCTTACTCATCTTAGAGTGGCGTAAAAAACGCTCATAATAACCCAAATCTAAATCCGTCTCCGCCCCATCTTCAGTGACGAACACTTCGCCATGCTGGAACGGACTCATGGTACCTGGATCGACGTTAATATACGGATCCATCTTGGTCATTGTCACGTTCACACCGCGCGCTTCGAGTATCGCAGCAAGAGAAGCAGCAGTGATACCTTTTCCTAGTGAGGACACTACCCCACCGGTCACAAATATAAACTTGGTCATAGTACTCTTTCGGTAATTGGTAAAGAAGGATTTTACTAAAGATACGCCAAAAAATATAGGGCAAAAGCGCAAACTATCCGAAACTCTTAGTTTTTGCTCAATGTTTATTGATTAAAACCGCATAATAAAAAAACTCACCCCGAAGGATGAGCTTTTTAGCAGAGTATTTATGCAGCATATAGTTGATACTAAATAAAATGGATACACGACATTATAATGCGTGACTGGTACAAATTTTTCTTGCTTGCTGTGCAAGCGCAGACAGAGGGTACAAAAAATTCATATCAGTCACACTGTCTCTTTTTTATATTGAACTGACTATATTGAGTTAGAATTTATATTCTAAACCGCCACCGATAGCAAATACATCCGCATCACCACGAGCTTTAACTGAGTCAATGGTGTCATCAGCATTGTTTCTAACAACGAGCAGACCGTTCTCTAAATCTGCAGAGTTTTGACCGATATAAGCATGAGCAATTATATTGTCTTTGAACTTATATTTACCGCCCAATACAATTTGGTCTGAGTCGTTGCCATCAAGACCAGCCAAGTTTTCAGTCTTATCATACTGAAGATAAACAGACGCTGGGCGAGCAAAGTTAGTCAAACCCATCTCAGCACTAACGACCAATCCTTTCTCTTCATCATCTGAATTATCAAAATCAACTTGCTGGTATAGCGCGCCTAGCTTCACTGGATAAGCCATGTATTTGCCCAAATCGACACTGGCACTACCACGCAGAATCTCACCTGTGACGCTCATGTCTTTGTCATAACCCACACCTGCGGTAAAGCCAGTACCTGGATCAAACATCAATGAAGCACCAAAGCCACTGTCACGGTCATCGCTATCAGAGACAAAAGACTCATCAGCACCGTATTGTAAGGCAAGCTCTAATGGTAGACCATTGTATTTGGGTGCAATCCATACGATTGAGTTATTAATACGCTCACCATCAGTCAAGGTAAGCGCCTCACTCAGCGTACCATCACCACCAAGAGAGCTTGAGCCGATATTATCCCAATAACCTTCGTTAACGGTTACGTTGTTGACGTAATCTGACACTGAGTAGTTGCGACCAAAGCGAAATTGACCGTAGTCTTTGTTTTTAAAACCTAGATAGGTGTCACGGCTTTTAAAACCAATGTTGCTGCTACCGCTGTCATCGATCTTGATGCCATACTCTAATTGATAAATCACATCGGTATTAGCAGTGATTGCTTCGGACCCTTTGAACCCTAGACGTGAAGAATGCGAGCTGACTTGTACTGAGCTGCTGTCTTCATTGATATTGATAGTGTCGTTAGGCAGATCCATAGACTGACGATCAAGCTCAGCGTTGACATAGTTAGCAGTGACGAATGCTTTGCCATAAACCGTTGGCGCGGCTTGAACGGCAGAAACTGATAGCGTTGCAATTGCTGAGGCTAAAAGTAATTTTTTCAAAGGGTATCTCCACTTGACGATTTGAGTGATAAATTGGCTAAGATTGACTGGCAGGTACAATGGTATTGCTACAAACTTCCAAGACCATGATATGTAACGAGCCACCAGAACGGCTTAGACACTACTTTATCAAGCAAATATTACAGTAAGATGAAAGAACAAAATTTACATGCCTGTAACTATCTATTTTAAGACTGATTACAATGAAGGGCTACTTTCTTTTTTCGCATAAAAAAACTCATCCCGAAGGATGAGTCTTTTTATACTATCTACTTGAGTCTGATACTAGAATAAGTATTCTAGACCGCCACCAATTGCTAATAAATCATAATCATCACCACCGAGGTCAGCTGAATTTTGACCGACATAAGCATGAGCAATCATGTTCGATTTGTAAACATATTCACCACCTACAACGATCTGATCAGAATCAGCATCATCAAAACCGAGCAAGTTATCAGTGTTATTATACTGAATGTAAACAGCAGCTGGCTTAGCGAAGTTATTTAGACCCATCTTAGCACTAAGGACTAGACCTTTTTCTTTATCATCGCCTCTATTATCTGCATCACTATCAAAATCAGCTACTTGATATAGCGCACCAAGTACTACAGGAGCTGCCATATACTTGCCTAGATCAACACTAGCCGTACCACGAATTAAATCGCCAGAAAGGTTAACATCTTTATCATAAGCAACACCAAATGTAACACCAGTACCAGCATCATACATTGCTGCAGCAGCAAAGCCGTTGTTACGATCACCGCTATCAGAGACAAAAGATTCATCAGCGCTATACATAAGTGCAACATCTAACGGTAAACCGTTGTATTTAGGCGCTTTCCAGATAATTGAGTTGTTGATACGACCGCTGTCAGTCATATTGTAACCATTTTCATTTTCTTCAAGCTGATTCGAGCCTAAGTTATCCCAAAAGCCACTGCCAGAAGTCACAACATTATTTACGTAGTCAACAACTGAAGTATTACGACCAACGCGGAATTCACCATAGCTATCATTATTCAAACCTAAGAAAGTATCACGGCTTTTGAATGCGATATTGTTGCTGTCACCTGCGTTACCATCAATATTAATACCTACTTCATACTGATAGATCACGTCAGTATTAGCAGTAATCGCTTCAGAACCTTTAAACCCAAGGCGTGACGAGTATGAGTTAATTTGGACTGCATCCATATCATCATCAGTACGAGTTTCATCATCTAAATTAACGTAGTCCATACCGACGAAAGCTTTACCATAAACAGTAGGTGCTGCGTTGGCTGCAGATACAGATAGGGCTGCGATTGCTGTAGCTAAAAGTAGTTTTTTCATGGGGTATCTCCACTTTACAATTGTAGTAATGAGCAAGCTATGATTAGCCGGCGCCCATAATGGTATCGTCACAAATCCTCAAAGATATAATATGTAACTGGCTACCGAGATTGGTCTAAAACAAGTGTGGCGAATTTCTACTACAATAAGACAAAAAAAACCATGACTCACATGACTGGGATTAGAACGTAACTGCCATGTAATCTTTGGTCTTTATCACTCCGTTGCGTAACATCCGTTACCAAACTCATACTTCGAATACAAGCATAACAACTTTGACATAATTTGCAACATTTTTTTTTGCTTTTTCGATACATCTACTATCGAATAACAAATGCTTTGTCATATTTGAACCGTTACGAAAAAACCCCTATCGACTCAAATAGATACGATAATCATTAATTAATATCATTACTGATAATATTAAATGACGGTAATAAATACGATACATTGACCCAAAAAAAGCGCTACTTATTGATAAATAAATAGCGCTCATAAAGAATTGTTTGTCATATTTCTGACACATATGACAGTCACAAACGGGTAAGATGCATCAATGCCTGATCACGCCTAGAGGCTTAAATAGCACTTAGATTACATGAGCAAACATGATACTTAACCTATCGTTTTAGGCATTTGCTTTGAGATCAAGACGCGCTTGATGCAATAGTGGCTCAGTATAGCCACTTGGCTGCTCGCGACCCTTAAACACCAAATCACAAGCCGCTTTGAACGCATAAGAGTGTTCAAAGTTATCTGCCATTGGCTGATAGTCACTATCACCTGCATTTTGCTCATCGACGACTTTTGCCATACGCTTCATCGTATCCATTACTTGCTGTTCGCTCACGACGTTATGATGCAACCAGTTGGCAATGTGTTGGCTCGATATCCGCAAGGTCGCACGATCTTCCATGAGACCAACGTCATTGATGTCAGGGACTTTAGAACAGCCAACGCCTTGGTTTACCCAGCGTACGACGTAACCTAGGATGCCCTGAGCATTGTTTTCAAGCTCTTGCTGTTTCTCTTCGTCTGTCCAGTTGGTGTCTTTCGCCAATGGAATGGTCAAGATATCGTTTAAACTGGCACGCTCACGTGATTTTAGGCTGTCCTGTACATCAGCGACGTTAACTTGATGATAGTGCATGCTGTGTAAGGTTGCACCCGTTGGCGATGGTACCCACGCCGTACTCGCACCAGACTTAGGATGAGCGGCCTTGGTATCCATCATCTCTTTCATCTCATCAGGCTTCGCCCACATGCCTTTACCAATCTGAGCAACACCCTGTAGGCCAGTCTCTAGACCGATATCAACGTTCCACTGCTCGTAGGCTGGCTGCCATGCTTGTGACTTCATATCACCTTTAGGAACAAATGGGCCTGCGTTCATACTGGTATGCATCTCATCGCCAGTACGGTCAAGGAAACCAGTGTTAATAAAGATAACGCGCTCTTTTGCTTGGCGAATGGCTTCTTTTAGATTGACCGTCATGCGACGCTCTTCATCCATGATGCCGATTTTAAGGCTGTTGCGCTCAAGCCCTAATAAATCTTCTGAAGCGTTAAACAAGTCATTGGCCATTTTAACTTCTTCAGGGCCGTGCATTTTTGGCTTCACAATATACATCGAGCCTTTACGTGAGTTTGATAGCTCATTTTTGCCTTTCAAATCATTGAGCGTCAATAGTGGCGTAATCAAGCCATCCATCAAGCCTTCAAAGATTTGTTCTTGACCATTACCCAAATCAACTAAGATTGCAGGGTTTTGCATCAAGTGACCGACATTACGAATAAGTAATAGTGAACGGCCAGGTAAGATCAGCTTTCCACCATCTGGGGTGTTATATTCGCGGTCTGGGTTTTGCTTACGAGTGCTGGTCTTGCCCCCTTTTTCAAAGGTTTCTTGCAAGTCGCCATTCATTAAGCCCAACCAGTTGCGATATACTTCTACTTTTTCTTCTGCATCGACAGCAGCGATTGAATCTTCACAATCCTGAATCGCTGTAATTGCTGATTCTAATAACACATCTTTGATGTTTGCTGGGTCATCTTTACCGACCGGATGATTGGCATCGATTTGAATCTCAGCATGTAAGCCGTTATTTTTTAATAAAATACCAGTAGGAGATTCAGCCTCACCAACGAAACCAACAAATTTGGCGGTATCTTTTAGCTCAGTGCTGCTATCGCCTTGGACGATTTCAAGTGTGCCATCGACCACTTTAAAGCCGGTCACATCGTTATATGAGCCTGACGCTAAGGCAAAATGCTCGTCTAAAAATACTTTGGCATAGGCGACAACTGCCGCACCGCGAGTCGGATTATAGCCGCCTTTCGCTTCTTGGCCATTATCATCACTAATGACATCAGTACCATACAAAGCATCATATAAGCTGCCCCAACGAGCGTTCGTCGCATTGAGTGCGTAGCGAGCATTTCGGACTGGCACGACCAGCTGTGGCCCTGCGATATGAGCAATCTCATCATCAACGTTTTGCGTGCTGACTTTAAAATCATCGCCTTCTGGTAACAGATAGTCAATCTCTTTTAAGAATGCTTTATAAGTAGGGTAATCAATTTCGCCGTCTTTGGCAGGGTGTTGCAGGTGCCACTGATCGATCTGCGCTTGAATCTTGTCACGAGTTTCTAGCAGCGCTTTATTACGCGGAGTAAACTCTTTGATGACTTTTTCAAAACCTGACCAATAACTTTCTGAATCAACACCGACTTTCGGCAGCACTTCGTTTTCAATAAAGTCATACATCTGCTGGTCGATGGCAAGAATGCCTTTTTGAACACGGTTGGCGTTAGAAGACTGGCTCATATTGTTATCCTTATCTGTTCGTGAGGTGTGTTAATGCTAGGTTGCTACTCTAATGGTTGGAAAATGTGTGCCCTTGCAGCATTTATGCCTAGTTTGCTTTACAGTGGATAAATAGCAAACATAATAATAATATGTACTGTCAGCTATAATCGGGCAGCTGCTCATATGATATCTGGTTAGTGCAAAATCTGTTTGATACAACATCTGGTTAATGTAGCATCTATGATTTTTGGACCGTCTTTAAGAAGATCTGGCCTATAAATCTTGTGTTTTGATACAGGATTGGCAGTTGATATAATGCGCATTAGCCGCTACTAAATGATAATCAATAGTAAGACAAAATGCCTGAAAAGCAAAATCTCATCCTACTATCAAATAATAAAATAAACAAGGAAACGCCATTCACTAAGTAAATACTTAGGCTGTATAATAATGATACTCTATGAGCCATCTACTCTAGGGGCATTAATCCATACTTTAGAGCTAGGCCGTTATACGTTCGGTATAAACTGTAAGTAATCATTACAGCCTCTATTTATGCTCAACGGTTATCTATTTAACTTTTAATATTTGATTAAGAAGTGTTTAACATTCCACTATGGCAAAGACTATGAATAAAGAAAGTATGAAACCCAGCAACAGCAAAGACGACGTTGCTTCCCACAACCGTGTAGAAGACGTTATAGACAAAGACAATATAGAAGAAAACAGTGTAGAAAAAGACCGTATAGAAAAAGAGAGTGCCGATATCGCACAACTGCGCACCCCTATTAAGGTCGACCTATCCGCTGTTTATGACTTTTTGGGCTCGCGAACCACACAGGCGTGGGTAGACGCAGCTACTGCGGATGTACCATTAATCATTCAAGATCATGCCAACTGCGAAAAAAAAGCGGCTGGTACAGCGATGAATCTATTATTCCGCTATGAGTTCTCGTATGATTTGCAGCGCAAATTGGCACAACTGATACGTGAAGAGATGCTGCATTATGAGCAAGTGCTCGGCATTATGCATGAGCGCGGGCAAGAGTGGAGATATCTGAGTGCGGGGCGTTATGCCAAAGGGTTGCTCAAGCATAAACGTACGCATGAGCCCGCAGCGATGGTCGACGTGCTTATCATTGGGGCATTCATTGAAGCACGCTCTTGCGAGCGCTTTGCTGCGCTTTCTGACGTCATCGACGATGAGCGTTTGGCAAAATACTATCGCTACTTATTGAAGTCAGAAAGCCGCCATTTCGAAGATTATTTGGCATTGGCACAATCGCTATCTGATGACGATATCGATGAGCGTGTCGCATTCTTTAAAGCAGTAGAAGCAGAGTTGATATCCAGTCCTGATACTGAGCTGCGCTTTCACAGCGGCACCCCTGCTTAGCGTTTAAGCTGACAGATTTTGTTAAATAAGCGCTATATAAAAGCACCCATATCGATCGCATAAAAAAGCCAACATTAGCGTCTTAAACCATGCCTAGCGTTAGCTTTTTTATTTGTCTGTACAGAATATAATGGTCAGTTATGACTATTTCTTATCTTCCATAAGCGGACTGTCATACTGTTTGTGATTTTTCGCGACATTATGCGGATCATGATCGTCAGTCGCTTGTTCTGCAGCGGCTGGATTTGCCTTTTGTAGTGCATTATCAGGGACGATACCATTATTATCATCCGCATCTTTGAGCTGATGGTTATCGGTGTCAGCCCTATCATTTGAGTTATTCATCACCACTCCTTGTTATAATAGTTATCTTTCACATCGAGCACTCGATAACTTGACGATACTCGTATTAATACTCAGAAATATATTGCTAAGAAATCAGTCTTTTTCGTCTGGGTTTAAGACGCGAGTTTGTGCATTGTCAATATTGGCATATCTATTCATGTCCGTGATGCCTTCACTTTTTGGTGCTTCACTGCCCACGGTATCTTCGTTAACATTGTCATCAAACGGACTGCTGCCTTGTTGATCACGGCGGTCAGGCTGGCGTGCAGGATTATCATTGTCATTCACATGTTCTGAATCAACGACTTCTTCTTTTAAAGTATCAGTCCCTTTGTTTTGATTGGTATGGCTTTCAACGTCGTCATGGTCATTGACGGGTTCTTTATGCATTGCCTCAACATTAGTATCATCAATTGCGGTTCTACTTAGCGCAGGATCTTGCGGTTGCATAGTCATGTCCTTATCGTGTTAGGAGGCCAACGAATAGTGTCAGCGCTTTAATTAATAGAAAATACCAAGCAGTCATGCAAATACTAGGTGTTGTTATTTTTACTCAAATCATAAGCATTGAGATCCGCCACGTTTTTGCCACCTGCTGGTAAGTTTTCTTCTTCACGTGGGTCGGAATATATCTCGTCTGTTTCCTGTGAATCCTGCTGTGGTCCATCGATATCAGGTTCGTGTTTACGACCTTTATAACTGTCTTTAGTGTTTTCGTTGGTATTTTTTGGTTCTGATGCTACGGGATCATCGACCAATACTTTCTCTTTGTTATTTGGTTTTGTATTGACTGTCATAGCGTGTCCCTCGCGTTTATGATGTTAATTCTTCATTTAACATGGTCACTGATATCGTTGTCATTGATATCATTCAAACTGCTTATTTATCTGTCCGTAACTCATCATCAATAAAAGAGGTTTGCTCTTCTTTACTCAACTCTTCAGGAGCATCTACCTTTTTATCTTCATTTAAGTTTTTTTCAATTTGATGATCATCTGCCTGCTCTGCTGCTTTTTTAATGTCTGAAGTATCGTTGTTAGTATTACTCATGGTGCAATTCCTATTATTATCATTGTTTAGTAAACCAACCATCCTTTTTACGCTTACCTTTGTAAAATCGAATAAGATTCTACAAAGGTAAGCATCTCAGTATGATTTTTATTAAAAATATCTGTGCAATAGCGGTAGAACTGTCATCAATTATAGTTAAGCCAACCAACAGCGCACCAGTGTACTGCCGTATCAATATGTGAATAAATGTGAGGTTACAAGACAGTTTGTAACTTATCCGAGCGCAAAAAAACCAAGCGTCGGTCGTAGCCAGCGCTTGGTTCAATAAATCATAGAGCTTTTATAGGGCTAACGTCATCACAGGACAGTCATACGTATGGCGACACTAAACAGGCAGTCACAAGTTACAGCATTAGCAAACAATATAAGCAAAACCTTCGTCTATATTGGCTCACCGACGTGATTGATCACCCGTAGCAAATGATCTTGGGCAATATGTGGTGCTTCATCGGCGGCTGGTTGACTTTGCTGCCACGCCCCATCGCCATTAAGTAGCCATGCTTGGACGTTATCTTGTAGATAATTGAGCAGCCCATCTTGATAAACCTGCTTGAACAGTTTTTTATCTTCAATCGGAAAAGCGACTTCGACACGATGAAATAGATTGCGATCCATCCAGTCAGCACTGCCACAATACAAGCGCTCATCACCATCATTATAAAAGTAATAAACGCGCGTGTGCTCTAAAAATCGTCCGATGACTGAGCGTACGGTGATGTTTTCAGATAGGCCTTTTACTTGCGGGCGCAGACAGCACATGGAGCGCAAAATCAATTCTATTTTGACACCTGCCTGCGAGGCATCATATAACTTGTCGATCAGACGACGTTCGGTCAAAGCATTCACTTTGATAATAATATGCGCGCGCTTGCCTGCTTTGGCATGAGTAATTTCATCATCGATAAAACTCACTAACTTTTCGTGCAACGTAAATGGTGCATGCAACAATTTTTTTAGATTGGCAGGTTTACCCATGCCTGTCAGCTCTTGGAAAATCTTATGCACATCTTCTGAGATATCAGGGTCGGCGCTGAACAAGCCATAGTCGGTATAGACTTTGGCATTGGCTGCGTGATAATTACCCGTGCCGAGATGCACATAACGGCGAATGCGGTCGTCTTCTCGGCGCACGATGAGCATCAGCTTAGCATGGGTTTTGTAGCCGACAATCCCGTAAACCACCACTGCCCCAGCCTCTTGTAAAAAATTGGCGACAGCGATATTGGACGCTTCATCAAAACGGGCACGTAATTCGATGACAGCCGTGACTTCTTTGCCATTGCGGGCAGCAGCAGCCAGCGCCTTGACGATTTCTGAATTGGTGCCTGATCGGTACAGCGTTTGTTTAATCGCCAATACTTTGGGGTCACTAGCCGCTTCCCAAAGTAGATTGATAATCGGTGAAAACGCATGAAAGGGATGATGTACCAAGACATCGCCTTTGCGCATGGCAGAAAATATACTGGTGCTTTTATCAAGCTTGTCCAGCTCACGGCGAAAAGGTTTTGGCACAATGTGAGTAAAAGGCTCGTAGCGCAGCTTGGGTATATTAAAGTCAAACAGCAAGCGCGTTAAGTTCACTGGACCATTAACACGGTACAGCTGATTGTCATGTAGCTCAAATTCATTGAGAAGGTAATCGCTAATCGGTGTTGGGCAATCAGTCGTCACCTCAAGCCGTACTTTATCGCCAAAGCGGCGGTTTTCAAGCTCGCCTTCTAATGCCTTAGCAATATCCTCGACATCATCTGCTAAGTCCAAATCAGCATTGCGCGTGAGGCGGAACTGATGGCAGCCTGTCACTTGCATACCTGGGAACAGCTCACCGATGTGCTCGTGAATGATGGCGGACAGCATGACATGGTGCTCTTTACCACCAGTCAGCTCATCTGGCAGACGAATGACCCGTGGCAGGCTACGTGGCGCTGGGACAATCGCAAGATTGATATCGCGACCAAAGGCATCTTTACCCTCTAAAGTGGCAATAAAGTTGAGGCTTTTATTCACCAACCTCGGAAACGGATGCGCAGGATCAATGCTAATAGGTGTCAGCACTGGTGAGACTTGTTCTGTAAAATAGCGCTTCATCCATGCCGATTGCTCAGTATTCAGCTCATCGCGTTTTAGATATCGAATGTCTTCTTTGGCGAGCGCAGGCAAGATATCTTCGTTGAGAATACGATACTGCTCAGCGATGGCATCATGCGTGATAACGGATATCTCGTTTAGCACTTCACTAGGACGCATCCCATGAGCACTGGTCGATACGTCACCTATATTGAGCTTTTGCATGATACCCGCGACACGAATCTCAAAAAACTCGTCGAGGTTGGATGAAAAAATAATTAAGAAAAATAAGCGCTCAAGTAGCGGATGGTGAGGACTGGCGGCTTGCGCTAAGACCCGCAGATGAAACTGCAATAAGGACAAATCACGATTGATATAACTACTGGGCGAATAGCTGCCATCTTCTGAGCGCTGCCATGCAATGTCAGTCAGCTGCTGGCTAAGCTGTTCTGTTCTAGATTCTGTTGCACTATCGGCTGCGTTAAGCTGGATCATTTGGTGCATATTCAGGTCGTTAACATCGGTATTGTCGTTAGTCATGACACTGTCGTTCTGATTATTCATATCTGCCATACCGCTATTCCCCTGTCGTTATCAATTTATCATCAATGAGTAATTTTTCTTTACTGTCATCAGCTATCTTTTTTATTTCTAACTTTATTGAAAAGCTTATATATATATAGTCGATACTGAATAAAGTAGATACACGATATTATCGTATGAGGCTGGTACAAATTTTTCTTGCTTGCTGTGCCTACGCCGACAGAGGCTGCAAAAAATTATCCCAGCCTCGCTGTATCCTTTTTATATTGACCTATCTATAGTGTATATAGTGGCATTCATAATAGTGAATTTAATAATAGTGACGTCCTATCATTGCAGCCACATGACTATTGATCATGTCATTCGTTTATCGTGCTATTTATAATTGTATTTATCATTCAGTAAATCACCACCAGCACATGTCGATTAAGACGCTTGCGGTAATACTGCATTCTTCATACGCTTTTTAATAATACGCTGCTTGTTACGTAAGCGTCTGTCGCCTTGATTGTCTTCGTAATACTTTGGATTGGTGAGCATCGCAATGAGGAGTGCTGATTCGTCTCGATTCAGATTGGCTGCTGACTTGTCAAAATAGTGATGCGCTGCTGCATCAATACCATAGATGCCATTGCCAAACTCGGCGACATTAAGATAAGCGGTCATAATACGTTGCTTGTCCCACAGTGTTTCAATCATCACGGTAATGATGGCCTCTTCGCCTTTACGGACATAAGAGCGATGCGACGTCAAAAATAAATTTTTGGCCAACTGCTGAGTGATGGTCGAGCCGCCAGCCGACATCTTACCTGTCTCTTCGTTTTTCTTTTGCGCCGCTTTGATACCTTTAAAATCAAAGCCACTGTGCTGACTAAACGTCGAGTCTTCACTCACGATCGCTGCTTGCTTGGCTGACTTGGCGATAGCATCGTATTCAGCCCACGTCTGAGTGACCGTGCCGCCGGTTAAGCGATGCGTCAACATAAACATACTGTTATTAATCGGCTGTGTTTTCCAGATTAATAGTAGCCCAACTATTAAAATATGGAATGCGACGACCAATAACATAATTGCCAATAACAGTCGTTTAATGAATGTGCCAAAACTTGCCATGCGCGATATCCGAGTGGTTAAAGAGGTAATAAGATAAAATTGATAATCATAAACAGCAGCTCATCTTACCTAATCTCACAATCGCTGTCATTATTTACCCCACTTCTTTATCATGTCATAACCGCTAAGCCACATTGATCTGTCGGCTTAAAAACGCTAAACAAGCATTTTGAAGGCATACAATAAGAGTAGAAACATGCATAATGATAATAGTATAAAAACATTACGGAACCGTGTTATTGCAGCACGCCCTGATCTTGGGAACACTGAAAATATTGACCAATGGTGGTTACTTGGAACGACCGGCTGTCACTTATGTGACGTGGCGACGCAGCTGCTGACTCAGTTTCAAGCAGTACAGCCACTTACCTACCAGTATGTCGATATCGCCGACTTCGATGAATCGCTGATGATGGAATTTGCCACTAGCATTCCGGTGCTACTGACAAAGACGCAGCGTCTGGATTATCCGTTTTCAGTCATGGACTTACAGCAGCTGCTGGCGTCATAGTATCTGCCATAGGATAATTACTATCCCGTCACCAAGTAACACTGCGTCATGACGCATAAACACTAAAATGTTTATGAGGCACAAGACATAAGACATTAATATTGAAAGCCTATAAGATGCATTTACTTATAAAGCGTCATATGAGTTTTTGATATCGCTAATAACATGCCATTGACTGACATGATCCGATCATACCCTTTATACTCTACGTCACCTTTTGAATTGATAGTTAGCTTTTATGACCATTCAACAGCTTTTAAAAACAGCACCCGTGACTACCCTGCTCTTAGTCAGCTTTATTGGACTATTCATCATGCAGGTGCTGACAGGCGTCGATGCCAATAATCCATCGACTGAGGCATTGCTTAAATGGGGTGCTAATGCCTTACCTTTTACCATGGGCGACGATCCATGGCGGTTGGTGAGCAGTGCGTTTTTGCACATTGGCCTCATGCATTTATTGTTTAACGGCTTTGCCATGTATTTCTTTGGGCAAATTGCCGAGCCGATGTTTGGCTCTGCTAAGTTTTTGGCGTTGTTTTTATTGGCAGCCATCGGTGGCAATTTACTTAACAGCTATGTGACGTGGCAAGGTATTTTGGAAGGAACTGGACAGCCAGGAATATCGGCTGGTGCCTCTGGCGGTATCATGGGTATCGGTGCGGCATTATTAATAGCTGCTGTATTTAAAATATCGGTCAATGGCTTAGTGCTCAATTTAAAGAGCCTGATACTTATTATGGGCATCAACTTGGTGTATGGCTTTGCTGTTCCGGGTATTGACAATGCTGGTCATATTGGCGGCGCGATTACTGGATTGATCATTGCACTGGCAATCGGAATCGTCCATCGTCAGCGTATGGCAGCCATCATGCAGACAGTCGCTATCAACCAGAGCCCTTATCAAGCTAATACTCAAACCACCCAAAACAATTACCAAACCAGCTATATCGATCAGTCAACGATAAGCAACGTTGATTTGGATAATAATGCTCATTTTGATGACGACACTGGTGTAAACTTACCTATAAATATGAACGCTAATCGTGTCCACATTATTGACCAAGAAACAATTGAGCAAAAAACAGCGGTCAAACCCGCCTTCATTTGGCAACTATTGCCATGGCTGGTGATGTTGCTCATAAGTATTGGCTTTGTCTGGTGGTGGCAAGATATTCATCAGCAGATAGTGCAAGTGTTAAAAGCTGTTGAGTAAATACTGACACTTATCTATGATCATTAAACGGCTCACAAAAACAGACATCTGATTTTGGCTTTTCTTATTCCTCTATTGTTATCCGGCTATTTTTACCTACTTACGAGACTTGATTATGTTTAAATCTTCAGTGCTACCCACTATCTCTACGCGCACCTTGCTCAATACCTTAATAGCTACTGCCCTATTTAGTGTTGCCAGCATGTCAAATGCCGCCTTTTTCAATAAAAACTTACCTGCTGATCCAGATGCTGAGCTAAGCGTTGGCATTAACGTCATGGCGGTCAAGTCAGCCTATGATCTAGAAGACAGCACCGAAGTGCGGGTACTGCCGGGTGCATTTTATGACAATAATAAGTTTTATGTGCGCGGTGCTCAAGCGGGTGCATATCTAATCAATGATGGTGTGAATCAGTTGTCTGCTTATGCCAAGCTTGCGGGCAGCGAGTTTGATCCTGATGATGCCAATGGCGCGCTTCAAGGTCTTGATGAACGTAAGTCCTCAGCAGAAGCAGGGCTTAGCTATCAGCGCCGTACACCTGTCGGCGGCTTCCGTGCTCAAATAGGCGCTGACGTGTTAGATCGTAGTGGTGGTAACACGGCACGCTTGACCTACCTTGCCAGAATCACCAAAGACAAGCTAACGGTCTATCCAAGCATTGGCTTTGAGTATTATGATGCTGACTACAATGAATACTACTATGGCGTCAGTGAAAAAGAATCAGCAGAAACAGGCGTTGCTGCTTATAAATCTAATTCGAGCTTAAATCCTTATATCAATATTAGTGCCAACTACGATTTCAATGAGCGTTGGGCAGGATTCGCCAGTCAAAGCCTAAGTTATCTGCCGACTGAGCAATACGACAGCCCAATGGTAGACTCACGTACTGAAGCCGCGACGACGCTTGGTTTGCTTTATAAGTTCTAGTTGAGTTTAGATTTTTGGTATAAAAAAGACCTTACTACGTCGTGTGGTAAGGTCTTTTTTAGCTTTAAATGTAGATACAAAGCGCACCCAGTAAACCGATAAAGTATATAGTTCTTGAAATCATTGATTGTAACGATACTACTTTACAAGTTTTAGAGATTAAATATCAAAAATCTAAGCACTTTTCTCAGATTTTTAATCTTGACTACTCTTATCTTTATTAACTGTAAATATCATTTTATTGTAATCGTTACTACTTTCAAATTTAAAGCTTACTCTCTCAGTATCGTATTTTAAACCCTTTTCATCAAAATCTTGAGCACTTAGGTTTCCCCACATGTCCTCATAGCAAATAGCAAATACTTTATAGTCAAGCTCTTTACCGCTAAGTAAATAACTTCCAAAACTCTTCTGAGAAAGCGTGTTAGATATTCCTGATAAAAGAGATAATATTACATCGTTATCAGTAGTGGACTCAATGCCATACCATCTATGGACTGTAAACTTAATCTCACTATATTTAATTCCATTGACTGTAAGCTCTTTCTTATCTAGATTATTTATATTATTATCCATATTAATAAAGTTTTTAATGAAGGAAGCAAACTCTACTCTGCTCATTTTTGATAGTAGTTCATTGTTTGAAATCGATTCACGAAAAGCGTCAAATGCATCTTGAAGAGTCGAGCCGTCTGATTTATCCAATAGCTTAATAAAGTCTGTATTACTCATTTGATCTTTAAGATAATGTTCTGACTTATGTTTAAAATAATAGCACTTATCAGAAACGCATAAAGCTATTAAATTCGGCTTAGTATAAAAAGTACTTTCGTTTTTTTTATAGCGTACTAGTTCACTACCTTTGATATCGCTAGAGAATGAAAACAGTACAGTAGGTGAAGTACCTCCAATTGATCCAAATCTTTCAAACTTTCCAATAGTTGTTTTAAGTTCTTTAGAGTTCAACGTACTCTTAACTTCGAAAATATATTTTACAGCTTCTATAGGAACAAAAGTTAAATCCTCTTTTATATATGGAGGAAGTATTTCATCATTATATATTAGAATATCACTTTCATTTGATTGATCGCCTTTGGAATTTTCTGTAACACCTTTAGTAAGCTTAAACTTCTGAGGAATTACATCTTTTATTAGTAACAATATACCATTTTCATTCAATCCACCCTTTATTCCTTGATGTACAACACTCTTATTTACCTCAAACTCACCTTTGAGGTTATTTATTTTGTTATTAAATGATTTAGAGATAATACTCATACTGAAAGACCTTGAAAATAGATAATGCTGATGATTAGTCCATAATATCACTGTTGATAGTTATCATTTCTACTTACAGTGTACTAATGCAAATTAACTCGCTATAACAAAGCTTTTTTAACTCTAAGTGAGTTAGTACCCTGTTAGTTTATGTAATAAAAAAACAGAACTAACTTTAAAACCCGAACAAAAAAAGACCTTGCCACATTACATGACAAGGTCTTTTTACTATTCTAAGAAGTCTTTAATAGCCTACTTAGGATGTACCATATCAGCAGGAATTACCCACTCATCAAATTGCGCTTCAGTTAATAGCTCTAGCTCAACCGCCACTTGCTTCAAAGTCTTATTTTCTTTATAAGCAGTCTTAGCGATTTTCGCTGCATTCTTGTAGCTACAACACGGATATTAAGCGTATTCAATAGGTTCAATATCGTCTAAAAACTGAAGGCTATCAGTTTCAACCACACGGAGCTCATAAGTGGATTGTAGATTTAGCCAAAACTGAGCACTACCACCAAAATATTTTGCTAGGCGCAGTGCTGTGTCTGCCGTAATGCCTCGTTTTTCTCGTACAATTTCGCTAATACGTGCGGGTGTCACGCCAAGTTTATTTGCTAGTGCATTGGCACTCATACCAAGCGGCTCAAGAAAGTCTTCTTGCAATACTTCACCTGGATGGATAGGACGCATACCGTTTTTAATCATAGTGTTCTCTCTATCTTTTATGGTTCAGTCAAATTAGTGGTAGTCGATAATTTCTACATCTGTAGCGCCTTGCTCTGTCCAGACAAAACATAATCGCCATTGTGAATTAATTCGAATACTATGTTGACCTTCTCTGTCGCCACTCAAAGCTTCTAAGCGATTACCAGGTGGTGCTTTTAAATCTTCGAGCGTTGTTGCATTATCCAAAAGTAAAAGTTTACGCTCTGCAACTTTTTTAATAGCAGACCATCGCCGCGTTTTACCAGTAGAGAAGAGCGTTTGGGTATCCTTACATTTGAAGTCAACTGTCATGCGAGTATCGATACCCTCTATTATTCAAATATTCAAAGTCTAACGTATCACCATATTGTATATCGATAATCGATAAGTATCAACGATAAAACCTGAATCATAGAAAGCATCGCCTTGCTTACCAATTAGATATGTATACTTTGGCATTGCTACATGAGCAGCGCCTACTTAAATATAAATAAAAAAAACCTTGCCACATTCTCGTATAAGAAGTGACAAGGTCTTTTTTTACTAAACTCTCAGTCGAAAAAATATGACGCTGCTACCAGAAAGACGAATGCAAATGGTACTTATCGTACATCAAGCGAGTCTGACGCCGTAGCAGGTCACTACTTGATCTACTGCTTACTTAGGATTCACCATATCAGCAGGAATTACCCACTCATCAAACTGTGCTTCAGTTAGCAACTCTAGCTCAACCGCCACTTGCTTTAAAGTCTTGTTTTCTTTATAAGCAGTCTTAGCGATTTTCGCCGCATTCTCATAACCAACATGACGGTTCAATGCAGTGACTAGCATCAATGAGTTGTGCAAGAAATCATCGATTTTGTCTTTTACGGGCTCGATACCAACGGCACAGTTTTCATTGAAGCTGTTACAGCCATCACCCAAGAGTTTGATAGATTGCAATAAGTTAAACGCGATAACTGGCTTATAAACGTTTAGCTCAAAGTTACCTGATGCGCCAGCCATGCTGATCGTCACATCGTTACCCATGACTTGAGCGACAACCATCGTCAATGCTTCTGACTGAGTTGGGTTTACTTTACCCGGCATGATAGAAGAGCCTGGCTCGTTCTCAGGAATCGTCAATTCGCCTAGACCACAACGAGGGCCAGATGCCAACCAACGTACATCGTTAGCGATTTTGTTCAAGCTAGCTGCTAGCGTTTTTAGTGCGCCTGACGCAAATACTTCAGCATCACGAGCTGCTAGTGCTTCGAATTTGTTTGGTGAAGTGACGAATGGCAAGCCAGTCAAAGTCGCTAACTGCTCAGCAGCAGTTACTGCGTAATCAGGATGCGCGTTTAGACCAGTACCAACCGCAGTACCGCCTAGTGGCAATTCATATAGACCTTGTAACGCATTATCAATACGTACCAATGAGTGATCAAGTTGGCTAACATAGCCGCTAAACTCTTGACCCAACGTTAAAGGCGTGGCGTCTTGTAAATGCGTACGACCGATTTTTACGATGCTATCGAATTCTTTGGCCTTAGCCGCTAGCGTATCACGCAATGCTTTTACCGCTGGAATCAATAAGCTATTGATCTGACGAGCAGCAGCCACACGAATCGCTGTTGGGAAGCTATCGTTGGTAGACTGTGCATGGTTTACATGGTCATTTGGGTGAATGGGCGTGTAGCTGCCGCGCTCAGAACCAGCAATTTCGTTGGCACGGTTGGCCAATACTTCGTTCATGTTCATGTTTGACTGCGTACCAGAACCCGTCTGCCATACAACCAATGGGAACTGATCCGTTAGACCACCATTGATGATTTCGTCAGCAGCTTGCACGATGAGATCACGCTTGTCGCCTTCGATACGCTCAAGGCTAGCGTTGGTAATCGCAGCAGCTTTTTTGACCAATGCCATTGCTTCAATCATCGGACGTGGCAAAGTCTCGCCACCGATTTTGAAGTTTTCGCGGCTACGCTGGGTTTGTGCACCCCAATAAGCTTCAGCTGGAACTTCTACGTTGCCCATGGTGTCTTTTTCGGTACGAGTTGCCTGATTCTGTGTCGACATAACTACCCTCTTTACTGGTTTGTTGTTAAATAACTGAACGATAAAAAGTGCAACACCTGCTGCACATAAAGGAGAATACGATGTAAAGTGGCGTTATGATAGCATGACTAGGACGTGTTGAATATTCACAAATAGCCATCGCTAACGTCTAAAAGCACCAGTCACCATCAACTTAATAAATTATCGGATAGTATAACTATGCATCCTGAACCAAAAATCTCAGCGTCAGAGGAATCGGCAGTTAGCAACCCGCCCAGACGACACTTTACTCGCCAGCGTCGACAGTTAAGTGATGGCGCGCGTAGGAATATGGGACAAGCAGCGAGTATGCATTTGACGAAGTTACAGCAGCGATTACCAAAAAACGCACGTATTGGCTTATATTATGATGGCTTTGGCGAGCTACCCACTCAGCCACTACTTGACTGGTGTCAACGCTTAGGCTATTTTCCTTATTTACCAGTCGCCGGCTCGCTTGGGCATACCAGTAATGGCAGTGATGATAAACGTCTACGCTTTGTGCCTGTTTATCATTCAAAATTGGTAAATATCCCTACTCGCATTCATCAACTCGGCATGAAACAAAATCATAGCCGTGCTCTGTTATGGGCGATAGAATTAGACGTGATTATCTGTCCGTTAGTCGCGGTCGATAAACACGGCAATCGTATGGGTATGGGTGGCGGCTTTTATGATACGACGCTTGGCAAAAGCTATCGGTCGGGCGCTAAAAAGCCATTAAAAATTGGCTGGTGTTATGACTTTCAAGTGGTTGAGCAATTAGAGCGCCAACCGTGGGATGTGCCATTAGATGGCTTAATTACGCCAAGCGGCATAAGGTGGTTTTAATGAAAGACGATAAGCAAGCAATGGACGCTAATTCTAGCGCTGATAATGTGGATGAGTATTTGCAGACATTAGGCAATGAGGACGCTAGAGAGCTACGTTACTACAGTCAAGAACAGGCTTTTAGTACTGATGAGTTATCAGCGGTAATTAACGAGAAACGCTTAAATGAATTACTGGCGCAAAGTGATGAGTTTTTGAGTAGTTTGAATGGTGAGATTAGAGATTTTGATGATCAGGTATGACACATGAGCACAAAAAAAATCACCATAAAGACAGTCACTGGCTACTTTAAAGCCAAGCCACTACGAATAGTTTTCGCTAGTGTATGGGCTCTGTTTGTCGGTCTTATTATTACTTCAGGTTTTGAGCCAAATCCTTATGCGCTAGAGATGCTTGATGCTCCTGAGCCGCACTCATATGCTATGGAGCTCGTCATAATATTGGTGGTTGCGATGATTTTTCACTTAAGCTTTCTCGTTACTATCGATATATATATGCGTAGCCGATGGAAGTTTTTCACCATGCTGATTGTTACCACGTTATTTTTACTTTTCTTCGGTATGATGATTATACATGCACCAGCGCCACTGGGCTGGATGATTGCGTGGAGCTTTTTATCATTTCTACTGTTTTTAGTTATTTGCTTTTGTAAGGCTTGCTTGTTTCTTTTGCAGCGATTTTTTGGTAGAAAATCAATTTAATGGCATAGTACCCGGTATTTAAAAATGACTTAAATATCCAACTTGTGCTAACTAACAACCAAACTAAAACAGGCTAATGATTATAAAATCACTCGCCTTTTTCATATCTATTATAAGAGTTTAAATCATTTACTACAGCACCATCGCCGCAATCCAACCAAATATCAATAACGGAATATTATAGTGAATAAAGGTTGGCACCACACTGTCTTTGATATGGTCATGTTGTCCATCGATATTCAAACCAGAGGTTGGCCCCAACGTTGAGTCTGACGCAGGCGAACCCGCATCACCCAGCGCGCCAGCCGTACCGATAATAGCCACGGTTGCCAATGGCGAAAAACCTAAAGAGATACAGAGCGGCACATAAATCGCAGCGATAATCGGAATGGTTGAGAACGACGAGCCGATACCCATCGTTACGACCAAACCAATGCCAAGCATAACAAAAGCGGCAATGGCCTTGTTACCCGCAAACAAGTTGGTTGCCCCATCAATCAGTGGCGTAATCTCACCCGTCGCTTTCATGACTTCTGCAAAACCCTGCGCAGTAATCATAATAAAGCCAATCATCGCCATCAATTTGATACCGTCATTAAAGACGCCATCAGCATCACGCCACTTGACCACGCCTGTGGCCATAAAGACACCAAAGCCAAACATTGAGCCAAGCAATAGCGAATCGGTATAGAGCTGTACGACAAAAGCAGTCACGATGGCAGCTAGTGCAACCAGCGTTTTTAGTTTGCTTTGCGACTGTGCACCAGCCGCAGTTTTGCTTAATGCGTCGCCTTCTACTACGGCATCATGCGCTCGCTGATCTATCGCAATCTGCTGATATGCGCGTGGCTTACGGTAACTGATAAATACGGCAACCAGCAAACCAATTAGCATCCCCAGTGCGGGAATCGCCATGGCCTTGACCACAGAGATATTAGCGATATCAATGCCCGCCTCACCGACGTTTTTTAGCATGATTTGATTGAGGTAGATATCACCAAAGCCATATGGGATAAACATATAGGTGGTGACCAAACCAAAGGTCAACAGACAAGCGATCAGACGTCTATCAATATGCATTCGATTAAATGCTAACAATAATGGCGGTACAAGTAGCGGAATAAAGGCAATATGAATAGGGATTAAGTTTTGGCTAAAGCAGCTCATGGTAATCAAGCCTGCAAACAGCATGTACTTAATCATGCCGCTGGTGCCACCTGCATCAATGCGCTTGATGACCGATCCTGCTAGTGATTGCGGCAAGCCCGAATGAGCAATGGCGACCGCAAACGCTCCAAGTAACGCATATGACAGTGCAATTTGTGCACCATTACGGATACCTTCTTGAAACGCATTGAGCGTATCAGTAATACCAAGACCCGCTATTAATCCACCAGCCAGCGCACCAATTAATAAACTGAGCACCACGTGCACTCGCGCAAGTGACAGCCCCAACATGATGATGACTGCCAGCAGTACCGCATTGATTGCCATGTGTTGCCTCGTATTCTATTTGCTTTGGTTCAATTTAAACTTATTGATATCTCATAATGTATGGATATCGCCATCGTCTTAAAAACGCTTTTTCTCGAATGTGTCTCTAAAGCGCTTTACTCTAAAACACACCGTTTAAGACGCGCGACAGTTTACCTTATTTTGCCTATAAAACCTATGCGAAGACCCCAATAGATATTTGATAGATGCTATTTATAAGTGATCTATAAGCATCTGTTATGACTGCTTTCTATGATTCTTGTATGGTTACTTCCGATATACTGATTATCACCAGCAACGCATAAAGCTCATAACCGTATGCCGATCTATATTCAGTTAGATATAAATATTTTGCACAGTTAAGCAGGTGAGTTTGAGTACAAGCCTTGCAATTTTATCTGGGAGCACCATTTATCTAAACATGAACCACGAACTTGACTTTACAAGTCTGGTGAACGAGGAAAAATATATGAGTGAACATAAAATAGCCCAAGACAATATCGACATAGATGTCGACGTTTCATCTACTGTTGCTGATGATAACCAGCCAGACACCTTGTCTAGTCATGCGTCAGAAAGCGAGTTAGAGACAGCGTCTGACAATACTGAAACCACTGCCAAAGATGACGATAGTGAAAACAGTACCAGTGAAGACGACGATGCTAAAGACAGCGTTGAAGACGACACCTACCTACCGTTATTGGCACTGCGTGATGTGGTCGTCTACCCACATATGCAAATTGCCTTGTTCGTAGGTCGTGCACCATCGGTTAAAGCCGTTGAATTGGCACAGGCTGAGTATGGCAATAAAGTACTGGTAGTCGCTCAAAAAGACTCACTGACCGAAGACATTGATCAAGATAACTTATATCAATACGGCACGGTATGCCGCATCGTCAGCACTATGCCACATGATAGCGATGAAAATTGCATCAAGGTATTGATCGAAGGTCAGTATCGTGCGCGCGTTGACAATATAGAAGATCACGACACGTTATTGATGGCGAAATTTGAACGTGCTGACCTCGATGTCAGTATGGATGAAAGCCAGCAAAAAAACACCATTCAAGCGCTGACCACGCTATTTGAAAGCTATGCTGATGCGCGTCTGCGTAATGCGCGTGAGCTAACACGTGTGGCGAAACGCATCGACGACTTACTTGAGTTGGTGTACTTCATCTCAACTCGTGTGTCGATGGATCTTGATATCAAGCAGTCGTTCTTAGAAAAAGACGATATCAAAACGCACATCAATACCTTGACTGAATACTTGGTCAAACAAAGTGCTGAGCAAAATATCGAACAAGATATCCAAGAAGCTGTCCGTCAGCAAATGGAAGAGAATCAGCGCGAGTACTTCTTAAACGAAAAAATGAAAGCCATCAAAAATGAGCTGTCAGATATGAATGACGGCGCGTTCGATGGTGATGATGATGTCGCTGAACTTGAGCAGCGTTTAGAAGATGCTGACCTGCCAGAAGATGTCCGCAAAAAAGCGGAGCAAGAGTTTAAAAAGCTCAAAATGATGCCGCCTGCATCGAGTGAATCGTCAGTCGTACGCAACTATATCGAATGGATCTTGGACACGCCGTGGAATGCGACGACCAAAGTTTCGATCAATTTAGACAAAGCCAAAACCGTATTAGACGAAGACCATTATGGCCTGCAAGATGTAAAAGACCGCATCTTAGAATATCTCGCCGTGCAATCACGTGTGAAAAAACTCCGTGGCCCGATTCTATGTCTCGTTGGTCCTCCAGGTGTCGGTAAAACCTCACTAGGTGAGTCGATTGCGCGTGCTACTGGTCGTAAGTTTGTGCGTATGGCACTTGGCGGCGTGCGTGATGAAGCAGAGATTCGTGGTCATCGCCGTACCTATATCGGTGCGATGCCGGGTAAAATCGTTCAATCACTGGCCAAGGTAGAAGTCAAAAATCCGCTGTTCTTATTGGATGAAATCGATAAGATGGCGCAGGACTTCCGCGGTGATCCAGCATCAGCATTGCTTGAAGTGTTAGATCCCTCACAGAACGATACGTTTAACGACCATTATTTAGATATGGACTTAGACTTGTCGCAAGTGATGTTTATCTGTACGGCAAACAGCATGGATATTCCAGCAGCGCTCCTTGATCGGATGGAAGTTATCCGCTTACCGGGTTATACCGAAGAAGAAAAAGTAAATATCGCACAGAAGTATCTGGTGCCAAAAGCGATTAAGAATAACGGTCTCAAAGAAGGCGAGATTGAGATCGTCGAAGCGGCGCTGCACAGTATCGTTCGTAGCTACACACGTGAAGCAGGTGTCCGTAACCTTGAGCGTGAAGTGAATAAAATCTGCCGCAAAGTTGTTCGCGGCTCGGTTGAAAGCCATGGCGCGCGTGCTCCGAAAAAAGCAGAGCGTGAGCTAATCGTGGTTGATGACAAAAACATCGATGACTATCTTGGTGTCCATCAATATGATTATGGTCTGGCTGAAGAAGAGCCTGAGATTGGTCGTATCACTGGTCTAGCATGGACGCAAGTCGGTGGTGAGTTGCTCACTATCGAAGCAGTCGCCATGAAAGGCAAAGGCGAGCTTAGCTTTACGGGTTCACTTGGCGATGTCATGAAAGAGTCGATTCGTGCCGCCATGAGTGTGGTTCGTGCTCGCGGTGACAGCTTAGGGATTGATTACGAGACGTTCAAAACCACGGATGTCCACGTGCATATGCCTGAAGGCGCTACGCCAAAAGATGGCCCATCAGCTGGTGGTGCACTGACAACAGCACTGGTCTCTGCGTTAACAGGTATTGCCATTCGTCCAGATATTGCGATGACAGGTGAAATCACTTTACGAGGAAAAATTCTACGTATCGGTGGTCTCAAAGAGAAGCTACTCGCGGCACATCGCGGTGGTATCAAGCATGTGTTGATTCCAGCGACCAATGAGCGTGATTTGGCCGATATCCCTGATAACGTCAAAGAAGGCCTGACTATTCAGCCAGTCGCAACGATTGATGAGATATTAAAAGTTGCGTTGGTGAGTATGCCAGTGCCGCTTAAACCTGCTAAAGTGACGGTTGATAAAACCTCAAGCAAAGCGCTACATAACTAATCTGATTATTTACTAATCCAGTCTTACAAATTAAAGAGCCGCTCATCACTATGATGGGCGGCTTTTTTGCGACTAAAAAATTTATCGACCAAGTAAATGTCAGCATCTACATTTTTCTACAGTCAGTGAAAAGTAATATCGATACATCACGCACTGCTGATATCAATTTTTCTTGCTTGCTGTGCCTGTGCAGACAGAGACTACAAAAAATTGATACCAGCAGTATCGTAGCGTTTCTGGGGTATTTTGACTATAGAGTGAATTTATGACTTTTTCTACTTTTCAAACCCATACTATACTTACATTTATTAACCGATTGTTGCGCTTTTAATGAATATCTATGACAAGTCCTTAGCTATACTGATTGCGATATCAACGATATGTTGTAACAAAACCAGTAACGATTATAAATATAAACATTTGAAAGACTATTTAAATAAACGGAGAAGACGATGAAAAAAGTAATTCTTGCAAGCGCTCTATTATGTGGTTCTGCTCTAGCTATGACTGGTTGCCAAAGTACAGAAGGTCAATTAAAGACTGGCAATCCACTGAATCAACCTGTGTTGAAATCAGCGCTTAAAACAACAGACGCGAATAAAACGGAAGTTGGACAAGTTTTCTTACGCCCAGTCGATGGTGGTGTACAGGTCTACGGTAAGCTAATGAACCTGACACCGGGTCAGACTGTTGCCCTACATATTCATGAAACTGGTAGCTGTGATGTTATGGGTAAAGCGGCAGGTGGTCACTTTAATCCGGACAACAAGCCACATTCTAATCCTGATGATATGAATGGTCATGCAGGTGATTTGCCAAACCTAACGGCAAATGAAAGTGGTGTTGCTACTATTAATTATGTGAACAAAAAAATCGCGGCAACAGAAGCAGGTAAATACAGCGTTAATCGCCTAGCCTTTATCGTTCATGGTGGTACTGATGACTATACTAGTCAGCCAGCAGGTAATGCAGGCGACCGTATCGCTTGTGGTATCATCGAAAAGAACTAATGACATTTAGAGTTTATTGACAGCATAAAAAAAACCTCTTAGATAATCTAAGAGGTTTTTTTATGACTTAAAATATTACGATGGCAAGATGGAGGTACAAAGCCCAAAGGTAAAAAAGGATTACTCTTCTACCCACTCGCCTTTACGCCAGTACACACCCCAACGGGTGGCTTTGCCGTTTTTCTCAGAGCCAATATATTGCTCTTTTTTCTTACGTGACCAACGTAGAATCGTTGCATTACCTTCAGGATCTTCGTCTGGACCTTCAAAGAGATATTGGAACTTGTCTTCCATTTTGTCTTTGATTTCTCTTAGCTCAGCGAGCTTAGGTGCACGTGTCTCCCTTACTTTCGGGAACTTAGATGCTGCCAAGAACATCCCAGCTGCGCCTTCACGCAAAATGAAGTAATCCTCATGCTTGACCGATTTTAGCTCTGGCAAGTGAATAGGATCCATGCGCGGTGGTGCTGCTTCGCCTGTTTTTAGTACTTTACGAGTGTTGTCACATTTTTGACAAGCGAAGTATGGACCAAAACGTCCCGTCTTCAGCTCCATCTGCCCATCACATTTATTACAATCGATGGTCGGTGCATCCGAACCCGGTACTTCGAATTTACCTTCTTCTAAAATATAGCCGTCGCAGTCAGGGTTGTTACCGCAAATGTGTAGCTTAAGACCACCATCGACGATGTAGCCGTTCATTGCGGTGCCACATTTCGGGCAGCGTTTTTTCTCCATCAAATCTTTGACTTCGGCTGCTTCGTCCTCTTCACCTTCAGCATCATCAAGATTGGCAAAAGCTTCGACTGGCATTAAGTTCTTGGTGCCTTTACAGCGCTCTTTCGGCGGCAAGTTATAACCCGTACAGCCTAGGAAGACACCCGTAGAACCTGTACGTAACTGCATCGGACGATCGCAAATATCGCAGTGGACGTCTGGTACATCGGTGGGATCATTTGGACGCATACCATCTTTTTCTTTGGCACGATCGAGCGTGGTTTTGAAGTCCCCGTAAAAATTATCGAGGACATCTTTCCAGTCTGTATCGCCTTCTGCCACATGATCAAGCTTGTCTTCAAGCGCGGCGGTAAAGGTATAATCCATCAAATCTGGGAAACTTGCCGTCAGTCTGTCAGTAACGATATCGCCCATTTTTTCGGCAAATAAACGCTTGTTCTCAAGCTTCACATAACCGCGATCTTGAATGGTCGAGATAATAGAAGCATAAGTCGATGGACGACCGATGCCTTTTTTCTCAAGCTCTTTGACTAAGCTTGCCTCGGTATAGCGCGGTGCAGGCTTGGTAAAGTGTTGGCTTGGATCAAGCTTGTCTAGCGTTAACTTATCGCCTTTTTTGACATCAGGTAACAAGGTATCATCGGTCTTCGCCGGCGGCATGACTTTGGTATAGCCGTCAAATACTAGCGTACGACCACGCGCTTTTAGCTCGACATCATCAGCGCCAACAAACAAGTTCACTGACAGATACTTTGCTGGCAGCATTTGGCAGGCGACAAACTGACGCCAAATCAGCTCATACAGACGTATCGCATCACGTTCAACGCCTTTAAGCTGTGTGGATTTCATATTGACATTAGACGGACGAATCGCCTCATGCGCCTCTTGTGCGCCTTGCTTATTACCGTAGAAGTTAGGCTTTTCTGGTACATACTTCGCGCCATAGCTGTCTTCGATATAGCCACGAACAGCAGCAAGTGCATCGCCAGATAAAAAGGTCGAGTCGGTACGCATATAGGTAATATGACCAGCTTCGTATAAACGCTGCGCCAAAATCATGGTTTTCTTAACCGAAAATCCCAATCGCGTACTGGCTGCTTGTTGCAATGTAGAGGTAATAAATGGCGCACTCGGACGTGATTGTGTTGGCTTTTCTTCACGCTCTTTGACGATAAAGTCGTTGGCGTTCAGCACTTCTAAGACTTTATCCGTCTGCTCTTTATTGACGAGCTTTAGCGTTTTGCCACCTTGCTTGGTTGCCTCTAGACGAATGGCAATTTGTTCAGCGTCTTTTTTACTGCTGGCGACGTGAGTATCAGCATGAATCTGCCAGTACTCTTCTGGGATAAAGGCGCGAATTTCATGCTCACGCTCGACCACCAAACGCATGGCGACCGACTGTACACGCCCTGCTGACAGACCGCGTGCAACCTTTTGCCACAATAATGGCGATATCATAAAGCCAACGACGCGATCCAAAAAGCGGCGTGCTTGCTGGGCGTTGACGCGGTCGATATCGAGTTTGGAGGGTTGCTTAAAGGCATTTTGAATGGCGGTTTTGGTAATCTCGTTAAAGACCACGCGCTCATACTTGCTATCAGCGCCACCGATGACTTCTTTGAGATGCCAAGCGATAGCTTCCCCTTCTCTATCCATATCCGTTGCCAGATAGATTTTGTCAGCGTCTTTGGCTAAGGCTTTGAGCTCTTTAATGACTTTGGTTTTGTTTGGCAGTACTTCATACACTGCTGCCCAGTCATGTTCAGGGTCGATACCCATGCGACGTACCAATGCTTGCTGCGCTTTTTCTTCCTTGCTCAGACTGTCATCTTTTTTGCTAGTCGCTGGCTTCTTCGCGCTTTTACTCGCACCGACGGGTAAATCGCGTACGTGTCCGATACTCGAGCGAACAACGAAGTCATTGCCGAGGTATTTATTGATCGTTTTTGCCTTGGCTGGTGACTCGACAATCACCAAAGACTTACCTTTGGAGCTGTCAGAGACAGGAGCTGGACTTTTTTTAGTTGTGGTTTTTGCCATATTTGACGACACCATAATATAAGTAGTTTAAAAGTAAGGTTAAATTCAGCAGCACGGCAATTTATGGAAGCTGATCATCATAGATCAACGATTTATTGTAATAATAGCTGCCGATATAAAAAGGTATAAAGCAAGCAACGACGCCAATACGAGTCATAAAACAGCAATAAAGATACAAAGACGTTACACTGCTAGGCGCTGAGCTGTCAACTGTAAATAACTGGGGCATCGCAAAACTGCTTGCCTATTGCTCATTAATGGAGACTAAAAAACGATTTACTAGTTCTTGTGATTTTTTTGCATCTGTAACGCCCACGCTTCAAGCTGTGCTTTTAGTACTAGTAAGTCTGCCTCAATCATTTTTTGCTGATAATTAGGATTTGTCACTGGGCGCACATAGGCGATATCTTCCCAGTAAATAACAATGCTATTGGACTTGATTAACAAGGCTTTTACAAACGGCTCAATACTGGCTGGCAATGCTAGCGGCACTTTATCCAAGCTAAAATTAGTTTGAGGTGGCGTATTGCCATTACTATTGCCACTCGCATTTTTGTCTGCAGGATTTGCGTTGCTGTTTGCATTGCTGTCTGGTCGCCAGCATCCATCGATGACCTGATAACGGGTTAGCGGCAGTTTGACATTATCTAGCACCAAGCCATACTGACCAAGCATCCCGCGACCATATTCATTGTCTTTGCCCCTGATCCAATCCGGACAAGCGATTAGTTTTGGGTTCAACTGTAAGCGACGGGCGGTCATGCGTAAATGATCCAAGCGCTGATCGATACCGCTCGGTTTGAGCGCCATCATACTCCCTAGTACAAATAGTACAATGGCGATGACAATCCATATTCCCATAACAACCTGACCTTTAGCTGAATTAAAATACTGCTGAGGCGATACATTTGACCTGATCTATCATAAAACCTATTAACAAGTAACGGACTGACCAGTGATTTGTCATACCCGTCCTTATAATAAGCACGAACCATAAAAAATCAAGCAGGGCTCATAAAGGGATTAGTCGATAATCAGGTTATTGCCATTTAATTGGCAAATGCATTTCACCCAGCAGTCCTACTATTTATACTGGCATATCAATCAGTTAGTACGCAAAAAAAATAAGTTTAATAACAAGATACAAAAAGTTGTACGCAGCAAAAAGTGCTATGATAAACCATAATTTTAGACGCGCGCAGGTTTATTATGAATTATCTTATTGAGTCAAACTCATCAACCGCTCTTTTAGCCAGCAAACTGACGAATAAATTCATGAGTAAAACCAGTATCGTCTTTTCGCTGATGAGCGCCGCATTATTCACCCTGTCAGGCTGTGCCACGACCCAAAGTCTCACACCGCAGCAGTGCCAAAGCAGCAATTGGCAAGAAGTCGGCTACGCAGATGGCATCCGTGGACGCTCGGGCGCATACTTTGGTCAATATACCAATCAATGCGCCAGCGTCGGCGGTGCTAGCCCCAACCGCATTCAATGGGAACAAGGTCGACAGCAAGGTCTGAAGACCTACTGTACTGAGCTTAATGCTTATAAAATTGGTCGCGAAGGCTATGACTGGCAGCCTGTCTGTCCCCTTGAGGGCATCGAGAAGTTGGAAGAAGCTTACTCTCAAGGACGCTACTATTATATTCGCCAGCGTGATCTTGATTACCTACGCACGCCCTATCCATTTGCCTACGGACCTGCTGGTCGTTATGGTTATAGTCCGTTTGTCTATGGTTGGTAATATAGGGCGTGTCATCAATTAGCACATTTATATATTTAGTGGTCTTAAAATGGCTAAATTTTGCTAAACATCGTCATCCTTGCTAACCATATGAAGCTTCTTATCCCTTCAAAAAACCATATCGAAATCAAGATAACGATAATTAAACGAAATATTGTGACAAATGAGTCTTGCATTAAAGGAAACCTCGCAAGGTTACCCTAGCGAGGTTGAAAAAAGTTTATTATTTTAATTATTCTTATTATTATCTTGGGGTCTGTTGAACATTCAAATATTAGGACTGCTGATCGCTAAAATCGCATCAAACTAGGCGTAAACCGACGATAATGTCGAGACCCTAGTTATTTTTATATCGCTCAGCGTACTAATTTTACTGATAAGCTTCTTAATATAAGCACGGTATTAGGCACGGCAAATTACTTTATTCGTTAACAAAAGCTATTTTACTAAGACCAGCCTGACTGGCAGCGGCGAGCACTTGAGCGACAGTGTCATACTTACTGTCTTTGTCAGCACGCAATTGTACAGAAGGGTCTTTACCCGCAGCACCTTGCTGTTGTAACCGTGCCTCTAGCTCTTCCATGCTAATCGCATCGCTGTCCCAAAATATCCCTGCGTCTTTATCAATGCTGATTTGAATAGCCTCTGGCGGTGTTTCATTGACCTCGGCACTGGTCTTCGGTAACTCTAATGGCACCGTCGGATTCAAGACGGTCGCCGTCAATAGAAATATAATCATCAATACCAGCATGATGTCGATAAGCGGAATGAGGTTCATCTCATTCATACTTTGACTATCATCATCGCCCAATTGAAATGCCATAATCACTCTCAATACATTTGGTTATTCGCAATACAGCTCGCTTGGCTCTCGCCTAACGGACTGTTTCATCAATGGATAATTGTTAAGGCTGCGACGCGGCTGAACTCTGATAATGCGTCACTTGCTGAGCATCTGCTGCGTTTGAGTGCATACTTTTTGCCAACGAATCTTGGGCAACGGTAGACTTGCTGTCTATTGAAGGTTGCTGTGTGACTACCATCTCGGCAGAATGTGCCAATAAGTCATGCGCTCTATCGTTGGCGTGATACATCACACGGCGGTTAATACGCACTGCAAGGTTATAAAACACCACCGCTGGAATCGCCACGGCAATCCCCAAACCTGTCATAATAAGTGCCTCACCAACTGGTCCTGCCACTTGTCCCAAGCCCGCTTGCCCACTCATACCAATATTATGCAGTGCATGGAAAATACCCCATACCGTCCCGAACAAGCCAATAAACGGCGCAATCGCTGCCGTCGTCCCAAGGATAGGCAATCCGCGCTCGCTGGCAAAGCGATAACGACCAATATGCTTGAGCAGGGTCTGCTCAGTAACCACACGGCGAGTAGAGGTATCTGCGGCTATCATCTCGGCCTGTTTTATCTGAATCTGTTGACTCAAATCATCTGCAACATTGACGGCCAATTTACGGCTTTGTAGCACACGAATAATGCCAGTAACCCAAGAAAGTATAGATAAAGCAAGCAACAAAAAGAACAAAGTTTTTGTCACCATGTCGCTGATTTGCCAGTATTGCATAAAGTCCATGTCAGACTCCTTAGAGTATTGTTTTATTATCTAGTCTCACTGCAGCTAATAATTCTATGCAGATGACAGCGACGACATTAGTGCCATATATAAATAATGGGTCAAAATGCTTATGGTCAAGGAACGACATATTCAATCGGCAAGGTCACGTTGCCTACCACTGGCACACCAGCTTCGGTAAAGGGCTTAAACTTGCCAGAGTCAGCTTGTTTTTGTGCAGCTTGGTCTAATAATCTATTACCAGAAGATTGAGCAACGCGTACATTATCAATCCCGCCCTGCTTATTTACTCGCAACACTAAAACGACAGTCAATTTATCACCTGACCTAGCTCTGCGTGCCGCACTAGTCGGAAAACTAAAATTCGGTCGTGACGCCCAATTGGCATTGGTCGCTGTGAAGTTCACAGGAGTATTACTTGCGGCGGCGGCCTGTGCTTTTGCACGAGCAGCGGCTTCTGCGGCCGCTTTAGCCGCTTTTGCTTCTGCTGCTTTTTTGGCATCCGCTTCGGCTTGAGCCTCTCGGGCAGCCTTGGCATCGGCTAATTGTTGGGCTTCTTGCGCGGCTTTTTCAGCTTGTGCTGCCAATATCTTACGGTTGTTATCAGCAGCTAAAGCATCTGCTTGAGCTTTTGATATCGACTCTTGCCGTTTTACTTCATGTTTAAAAGGTTCGTTTTCCACAGCCTTGGTTGTATCAGGTTGCGCCTTCGTTTTAGGCTTCAAATTAGGCTTTTCTGATGTTACCACTGGTTTGACAGCTGGTTTAGTCTTCGCTAGCGGCTGAGATTCTTTCACTATTTCAGGTTTAGTGGTAGTGACAGACCTAGGCTGTGGCTGTATAGGTTTTACAGGCTCAGCAGTATCTATCGCAACCTCTGGCTCTTTCGTTTCAGCCGGTAACGTCACCATCTTGATCTCGATAGGTGGCGTGTCTTTTTCTGGTTCAACTTTTATCTCAGGGGTCTTGATCGCCACTAATGCGACTGCTGTCAGCACGTGCAAGCCCACCACTATAATAATAGCCGCGAGTATCAATTTGAGTGGTGGCGCGTCTAAATCCGTTGAACTCATAACACCCTAATATTAATTAACCGAGGTAGAATGGCGTAGATAATAATGCAAACGATAACTATTATCAATAATAAATTTATAATGATTTGCTTATCAGGCAAATGCTGAACCAATAATTTGCCTTATTTGGAAAGAAAAATCTGCTCAGTCATTCGGCTATCCTATCTCGAATATCGTTATCGAAACTTGTTGTGTTGAGGCAGTCAAAATCAATAAACACAGAAACGTTAATAAAACTCATTATCATTTGTATTGATAATGAGTCTCAATTAATTTATCATAGCCACTGATTGATTGCCCATCTTATAATATAAAAACTTTCAAGATATTAGGGCATATCTTAATAATATAAGCGTCTCTATATTTAAGCGTAAAAAACAATCAATAAAAAAACATGACTTTTAAAGTAATACCGTCGAGCATTGTATAGCGTGGAGCATCACGCTAGATAAGCTCTTTTTCTTTTCATATGGCCAATCATTTTATTTACACGTTGTCCAACCAGCTGATATACCGAGTTATTTATGTCTATTGCTTTACTTTCTAACCGCTCTCCAGCCCCTTTTTTTAAACGTCCTTTACTGACTGCTATGATGACCGCATTCGTAGCGACTGTCAGTGTGGCAGGCTGTAGCTCTCCTGAGTCTAACGACTCTGAGCCTGCAGATGCTAAAACTGAAAATCAAACTGCTGATGAGTCATTAAATGTTGCCAATAATGATGCTGTCTCTGTTGAGAAAATAACGGTCGACACGGTAAAAGGCACTGTTGATTTGGCGATGAATCCATCGCCGCTGGTGGTCTATGATATGACGTTGATGCAAGATTTGGCTGCGTTAGATGTGGCAGTCGATGGCATGCCAAGTGGTCTAAAATTAGACAACTTACAGTCTAAGACACAGCCTGAACCAAAGACAGTCGGCACCGTATTTGAGCCAGATCTTGAAGCATTAAATGCGATGCAGCCGCAAGCGATTTTGGTCGGCTCACGTATGGCAGAAAAATATGATGCGTTATCTAGTATTGCGCCAACGCTTGATATGACGATTGATACCGCAAATATCTATGAGTCAAGTAAGCAGCGTTTGCATGATCTAGGTGCATTGTTCGGTAAAAGCGCTCAAGCAGCCAAACTGCAAGGCAATATCGACGGGCTCATTGAAGAAACCAAAGCCGTCACCAAAGACAACGGGACTGGCCTAGTGGTCATGGTCAATGGCAATAAAATGTCTACCTACGGCGACAAATCCCGCTATGGCTTTATCCATACTGTGCTTGATATTCCAATGGCAGATGACCAAATCGCCGACGCGCGCCACGGTCAGCCAATCTCGTTTGAATACATCCAAAAAACCAATCCAGATTGGCTATTCGTCATCGATCGCAGTGCCGCCATTGGGGAAGATGGCGCTGGTGCCAAAGCCGTATTAGACAATCCGTTGGTCGCGCAAACCAACGCATGGAGCAAGCAGCAAGTGGTTTACCTTAGCCCAGATTCTTACCTAGCCTTTGGCGGTTATTATCAGTGGATGCAGGATCTAACGACGATTAAGACAGCCTTCGCTAACGCGAAATAAAAGCGATGACCATACAAGCCATATTTTTAATCAAATACTAATAAGCCAGTAGACGTTATGTCGTTATTTTCCTCTCGTGCTCATGCCAGCGTTAAAGCTAATACTTCTTTGCCAACAGCAACATCAAGTTGGAAAAGAAGCACTGGCAACAGTCTCAATCCTAAACATCGACGTGCCGTCATACCACCGTGGTTAATGAATACAGCAAGCCTCATTATTATGGGGCTTTTGGTGTTATTGAGCTTATCGATTGGTGTGGCTGACTTTTCATGGTCTGGTTTTCTACACAGCCTTATCAATCATAGCGCAAACTCTGATAGCTCGCTTTTTTTAGTCAGCCGACTCCCCCGCACTATTGCGATTATCTTGACTGGTATCTCGATGGCAGTGGCTGGGATGATTATTCAAGTGGTGCTAAAAAACCGCTTTGTAGAGCCATCCATGGTGGGTGCAACTCAGAGCGCTGCACTTGGTCTGCTGGTAGTCAGTCTGCTATTTCCCGCTAGTGCACTCATTTTCAAAATGGGCGTGGCGACCATCGCTGCCGTTTTTGGCATGATGCTATTTATGCTGCTGATTCATCGTATTCCGCCGACGGATTTTTTGATGATTCCACTAATTGGTATTGTCTTTGGTGGCATTATCGAAGCAGTGACAACCTTTATCGCTTATCAAACTGAGTCATTGCAGATGCTCAGCGTTTGGCAGTTTGGTGATTTTTCTGGCGTCTTAGCAGGTCGGTATGAGCTGCTATGGCTGACCGGAGGTCTGTGTGTGTTGGCTTATATCATCGCTGATAAGCTCACCATTGTGGGACTTGGCGATAATATCGCACTGAACTTAGGTATTAGTAAACGGCAGGTAACCTGGCTTGGTGTGGGTATGGTAGCCATGATGAGTGCGGTTGTCGTTGTCACCGTTGGGATGATTCCTTTCATCGGTTTAGTCGTGCCCAACATTGTCAGCCGATTGATGGGAGATAAGTTACGTCGTAGCTTGCCAGCAGTCGCATTACTCGGTGCATCCGCTGTCCTACTCTGCGATATCATTGGTCGCTCTATCCGCTATCCATTTGAAGTGCCGGTCGCTACTGTCTTTGGCGTGGTTGGTACGGTGCTATTTTTATGGCTGTTATTGCGTGCTCCAGCTGAGTAGTAGCAAGGTCTTTATTCACTTTCGGCACTTATTTACCGTCGTTCATTTTTTGCTTTATTAGATAAGCTTGGCACCATAGGATTTTTGTATGTTCTCATCAACTAAGCTTACCTCAACAAAGACTGGTGCTACCAAAACCAGCACAGCGATAGATAGCTCATATCTAACAGACAGCCCATATTCCACCTCTGCTATTCAGAGTCAGTTGGCAAAATTTTGGGCATTCATAGCTGAGCATCCAAAATCCATAGCAGCCATTATTCTACTTATCTCGATGGCTTTATTTTTGACACTCAACGTCAATGGACATTGGGATTTTGCCCTGCCATTACGTGGCAAAAAACTGCTGGCATTAATGGTGGTTGGCTATGCGATTGGCGTATCGACCTTATTGTTTCAGACTTTAACGCACAACCCTATCCTGACGCCATCACTGTTGGGCTTTGACTCGCTATATATCTTACTACAAAGCCTGTTGGTTTTCTTTTTGGGCGCAATAAGTTTTACCAGTCTCGATCCTATCGCCAAATTCACCCTTGAAATTGTTTTGATGTTTGGTGCGTCTTTATTATTATTTAAGCTACTATTTTCTAAAAGCAATCAGGATTTGACGCGCTTGATATTGGTGGGCGTTATCTTTGGCGTGTTATTTCGCAGTTTGTCTGCACTCATTGCACGGCTGATCAATCCTGATGATTTTGTAGTCGTACAGTCTGCTAGCTACGCACAGTTCAATACGGTCAATCCTCAGTTGCTTGGCATTAGCCTATTTATTTGCGCTATTACTGCGATATTTGTATGGCGCTGGCGCTATCAGTGCGATGTGCTGATGCTCGGTAAGTCCCAAGCTATTAACCTTGGTATTCATTATCAACGTCTCGCATTTGGCCTATTGACCGTCATCGCCATATTAGTCGCCACTGCCACTGCTCTAGTCGGCCCTGTGACGTTCTTTGGCTTATTGGTATGTGCATTGACCAATCGTATCGCCCGTCACATGTACCACAGCGAACGGCTGATATTGGTCAGTCTGGTTGCTATGATTTGCTTGGTACTCGGTCAGACTATCTTTGAGCAAGTGCTAGATATGGCAGGTGTGTTATCAGTCGTGATTGAACTGGCAGGCGGCTTGGTATTCTTATTATTAATCTTTACGACACAACGTAGATAAAGACAAGAAGCACTATGATTAAACTAAATAATATCTCATACCACATTGGCAAGCAAAAAATCTTGCATGACATTACGCTGTCCTTGCCAAGCGCACAGATTATTGCCCTGATTGGCCCCAATGGGGCGGGTAAATCCACCTTGTTTTCAGTTATGTCACGCCTGCAACCGCTTCAGTCAGGGCAAGTATGTTTTGGTGAGCATGATATTGTCAGTTGTCATGCTCGGACGTTGTCCAAGACAGTGGCCATGCTTGGCCAAGACAATCAAGTGCAAGGGCGACTGCGTGTGCATGAGCTGCTGATGTTTGGGCGCTACCCTTATCATCAAGGGCAGCCGACGGCTGACGATCAGCAGAAGGTGCTAGAAATTATCGAGCGATTTGAGCTGGAGCTATTGGCCGACCGCTTCTTATCGACATTGTCCGGTGGTCAACGCCAGCGCGTATTGATTGCCATGATTGTTTGCCAAGATACGCCCTATCTATTGCTTGATGAGCCGCTGAATAATTTGGACATGTATCACGCTGGCCGCCTGATGCGTGAACTACGAGAGCTGAGCCACAGTCAGCAGAAGACCGTCGTCATCGTCTTACATGATATCAATCAAGCCGCACAATTCGCTGATATGGTGGTCACGATGAAAGAAGGACAAGTGATGGCTGTTGGTCAGCCAGTCGATGTCATTACGCAAGAGACCATGAAAGAATTGTACAATGTCGATGTGACCGTGCTAAACCATCAAGGTCGTCCAGTGATTGTCGATGCGGTTTAAGTACAGAACTTTGCAAACGAAAAAGGAATTGTCGATGCATAAAGCTTTATTGAATAATCGATGGATAAACTATAGAAATCTATCTATATTAATTTTAGTAATTAGCTTTTGCTTATTCATTTTTAATGCTTTAAATAAAGAGATAGCAAATACTTTTTTTTGCTAGGAATAACTTTATATGCTCTAAGATTGGTGGTTATTCCTATGGATTTTACTCAAAACATCTCTTCAGTAGATTACACAAAGAACTATGATGAAAATAATAGTTGGCATAAATGGGTCATGCTAGGTGAGACGTTTTCTTTCTGTATTTTTACTGTCTCGATAGCATACAGCATATTTTTGCAATTAAAATGATAACTAGGGCACGCCTTTAATTCAGTAGATAGCTATTTACTGAATTAAAAGCTTACCTTAGAAATCTGGCAATATTACCTACTCTTTTGCAACGCTTTTAAGCGCTGTTGACGCCCTTTCCACCATAGATAAACACCAGTAATGGACAATATGGTCACAGCCAAACCTATCAATGCTAAAAATATTTGATACAGTAAATGGCCAATACCTTGACTAATATGCCCCATATGTAATGTCGATAGCCATTGATCAGTTTTGCTGCCAAATGATGAGCTTTGATAGCCAAAATTTACACGCTCGATGTTGCCCGTCCTTGCATCGACAGTGATAGACGAAGCGCCGCCTTTTTTACCGATATCTCTATCTGTTTTAAAACGCAGTTGCCATTGACCTTCATCCTCTACCCAGCGTATGCCCAATAGCTGCTGTACTCTCATGCCCTTACTTTTAGCAGCGATATCCGCATGCTCACTGAGATAAGCAATGCTATTGGCTTTATTGACGACATCAACAGTATCAACATTACTAGCCTCGTTACCCAAAGTCTCACCCTTTGCAGCGCCAATCCTCGCACCTCTGTCTGCATTAGCAGTCTGCCCAACTTTTTCACGTGGTTTTTTCGATTTTTCTTGTTTTTCACCTCTGCCTTCGAGCCCAACCACTGCTTGCATGACAGGGCGATAGACTTGCTGTAAATTAAAGCCAACACTCGACCATGCGATGGCAAATAACATGCCCCAAAGCCACAATCCAAAAGCATGGTGCAAATCATAGCTGAGCTTAAAGAGATTGGTTTTGCGGCGAATTTTCCAAGCAGGTAGCCAACGTTTAAAAAGCGAGGCGCGCTTTTTGTTAGAAGCTTGCTTTGTTTTATTCGACCTGACCGCTCGCGGAAAGGTTAAATAAAAACCAATAAAGCAATTGATAGTCCAGACCAGTGAGACAATGCCCAAGACCCATTTGCCGATATCGCCAAGCAATAAATCGCGGTGCAACCAAAAAACTTTCCACATGGTATTGTGCAATGCCCATTGGTCTTTATCACGGGTTCCAATAATATTACCGTCATAGGGGTTCACATACACTTCTTGAAACGGTGCTTTTGGTTGATTTTGGGCAGCCTTGCCTCGGGCTCTATCTACCGAAAATACTGCCGACCTGTCCATCGCTATCGACGTTGGCATACTAGAAAAAGTATGCTGCGGATAAGCACTCACAACCCTATCATGAAGTGTAGCGATAGGCAGTTGTGGTATATTTTGGGCATCAACCTGCGCCAGTTTATGATTGAACACATCATCGAGCTCGTCATGAAATGCCAATAGTGCACCAGTGATACTGGCGATAATTAAAAAAGCTGCCATGGCAAGCCCCGTATAACGGTGAATCCATAAGCAGGCTTGGCGAGGATTGAATGACATAAATAAATCTGCTGTTATATTGTGATGGTTATTAAAAGAAGTTTGTTTAAAAAGACTCACTTAAAGAGCATTACTTAAAGATGCTCACTTAAAAAAAGTTACTGACAGCACAAAAGGTCTGAACCAATAGCTCAGACCTTTTTTAATCGAACAAACCCAGTATCTACCTATTAAAAGTCAACGCTAACGTCAAACACATAAGTACGACCCGGCTCATTGAATGTACGTGCACCAGCATTGGTACTAGTACCTTCGCGATAAACACCCGTATCAAATAAGTTTTTGACACCAGCACCAACGGTAATACCGTCTGTCAGATCATAGCGAGTACCGATATTGGCAATGGCATACGGATCACGGTCGAGCGACAACGTATCAAGCTCATCCCCTGTTGTCACCGAAATATCAGGCGCTTCAATCGTGCCATAGTAGCTCACATCAAAGTCAGCATTCCAGCGAGGCGTAATGTCCCAATCGACACCAGTATTGAGAGTAAATTTAGGAATCAATGATAATGGCTCACCATTGTCTTTGCGCTCTGAGCGGAGAATGCCTGTTATGTTAGAAGACCATGAAACTGTATCGGTAACAGGGACTTTGACAAACCCTTCTAGACCTTCGATAATCGCTTCGCCTTGGTTCTCCCATAAAAATATAGAGCGATCTGTCGCCGTATCTACCGCCACACGGTCAACTCCAGCACCGATACGGTTGTCATAGGCGTTATGGTAGTAAGTCAAGCCAGCATTTAGCCCAGTGCCATCATCATAAGTAAAGGTTATCTCTTTGTTCCACGAGGTCTCATTTTCTAGGTCAGGATTACCCAGCACATGACAACCTCTTTCGTCAGTAGGTACCCAAGACGGGCAGCCATTACCACCAGTATAGTAAATATAATTTGGATCAAGCTGATACAGCGAAGGCGCTTTAAATGCGCGACTGACACCGCCCTTCACTGACCAATCACGACTAAAGTACCAAGTGCTGTTGATACTAGGTGACCAGTTACTACCCGCCTCACTATGATAGTCAAAACGCAAGCCCGGTGTGATATACCAATCGGGCGTAATCTCGTAGTTGTCTTCTAAATAAACACCAATGAGGTAGGCATCTGATGTCGGGTCGCGCTTTTCAGGGTCGGTCTCTACATCACCAAAATCAAAACCATCTGCAAATGCCAAATCAGATACCACAGGGTTGTCCAGCTTTTCACCGCGGAACTCAGCACCAGCAGTCAAGGTATGACGGTCAAAATAGATATCCCACTCTGATTTAGCATTCAACGTATCGTAAGTGGCTTCTGTCCACTCAAACTCCTCTCCGTCATCAGGTATCTGAATTTGACCTTCACCACGTCCAGCACTGCCTTCACCCAAACGCTCATTAACTGTCCGAGTGTACTCTACAAAGCTGTTACTACTAGCGTCATCATACTCACCGCGATGTGTAATCGCTGCACCATAACGCTGCATTTTGCTCGTTGTTTCACCTTCTAACTCATCTAACAAATTTTGGTTCACGGTTTGGAACAATGAATCACCTGCCCAGCGATTCTCTTGGCGGCTATAATTGACCTCAACACCGACCGTATTCATCGCATCCATCGCGTATTCAAACAGCTGACGCACATCAATATTTTCGACACCTTCAGTACCTGCCGCGACCGAGGCAGCCGGACCACTGCGCCCATCAACAATCTGTGCGTCTTCAGCATTGATATAAGGATCGTCCCCTTCACTATCGTGGTAACCAAGGGTAGTACGTGAGGACAGCTTATCAGTCAATGGACCAGACATATTGACGTTGGTACGCCAGCTGCTACCTTCTAGATTGTTTTCTGGTGCCTCGTAATGACCAGTAACAGAAAACTCTGTTTCAGTCGGACGCTTGGTGATGATATTTACCACACCGCCCATACTACCAGATCCATAACGAGCGGCTGCTGGACCACGCAATACTTCGATGCTCTCAATCGCACTTGGCGGCACCCACTGCGAGTCACCACGCGTGTCTTGCTCGCTGCCACGGCTAGGACGTGAGGAATTACGAGAAGTGACAGGACGACCGTCGATTAAGATAAGCGTGTTGTTCGGACCCATGCCACGCAAATCAATTTGACGTTGGTTACCACGTTGGCCTGAAGTCGATGACCCTGACAAATTCACACCTGGCATTTTGCGTACAATCTCTGAGATATCATTAGAAAGTGAGGCTTTTTCGATGGCCTCTTCACTAATGATAGATAACCCCGCCGCTTGTTCTAATTCCTCTCTGGCCGCTCGTACCACAATCGTGTCTAGTGTAGTCGTAGGCACTGCTTCCTGCTCAGTCGCTGCTGCTTGCATCACCATTTCATCACCCTCCGCAGCAACAGCCGTACTGCTAAGAATAGAGGCCACAGCGATACTGAGCAGGACTTTACCCGTCACTAAGCGTTGAGCGCTCTTTGAAGAAGTGAGGTATGAATGATCAGAGCGACCTGATTGGTTTAACATAAATAACGTTCCTTGAAGCACTTAGGCTCATTAGTACCTTGCAACTGCACTGACAGCGAATATTTTTAGCCACTTTGCATGCAATGCTTATCATGTATCCACATTCTCAACACATATACTAGACACACGACTGCGGAACGATACAAGTATGTTATGAAGTACGCGTATCGTAAAAATGTGATTAAAGCATAGACAAAAATCATAGGCAAAGGGCTTAAATATCGAGATAAGGCAAATTAGTAAAGATAGGTAATGAATAGGGTTAAAAGTTTGGTGACGCTACAACTGACATAGGCCAGCTATTTAAAATATGGATCACAAGAAGTTCTCTAAAATAGATAGGGCAAAGAACCCTTAACTATTCTGCAATGAACGAAACACACTTTAACGGAATAGAAATAATAATGCAAACATTAATGATAATTATTCTCATTTATTTTTGAACACGTCGCTTAATCGTCTGTAATGAATGCAAAACCCGTGCTCAACGTGACAATAGAGATACCTCACGATGCCATCTGTGTAACCTCAGTACATCCAAAATTTCTCAGTGCATACAAGCTTTCTCATTACATACAAACCCTCAGTGATAGCTTGCCCAGTTATAAACGCTACGAGTCAGATTCTGCATCTTGACGTTTAGTCACTTTATATTCATCTTTGCTTCTATCGAGCTTCCAATAGCGAAAAATATACCGTTGGGCTCTAATCCTATTCCAGTCTTGTCTAAAGCATTTATGAAGTTGAATCGTGCTCTATACTACTTTTAAACCTCTATCTACAATAAAAAGCCAGCTCTCTATTCAGACAGCTGGCTTTTTGCTATAAGACTTATCATCGTAAAATTAGAACTGGTAGGTTAAAGACGTTTTGATATTACGTCCCATGTCAAAATCAGTAGAAGCATCATTGGTCGCATTTAGTCGAGATGAGTGGCTAGCATACGTTTCATCAAAAATGTTATACACACCTAGCGTCGCTTGAATACCTTCGATCTGAGTTGGCGTATAGGTCATAAAGATATCGTGAACATCGTAGTTGGGCTTGGTATCTTGATTATTATCTGTAACCGATGCCACATAAGTACTGCGCCAACCTAGATCAACGATATCAGTTGGTGCATAATTTAAGTTCACCATGTAGCGATCGCCCGAGTCAGCCGTGCCGCCACTTACCGAAGGAATACTGTCACCTGTTTCATCACCTTCACTACGTGCTCGTGAATAGCTTAGACCCATACCAAAGTTGCGAGTCGTATAATTGGCTGCCAGTTCGACCCCTTTGATTTCATAGTCTTCGTCGCTGTTTATTGTACCTTGGCAATCTTGTAAGTTGCCCGATGAACCGCGCGCACCAGTGTCGCAGTTGAGACCATATCGACCCGCGCGATCACCTGTTCTGATGAACTGCTGATAGTTTTCAATGTCAGTGACGAAGTACTTACCACTCAATTGCAGAGCATCATCAGCGATCGTTAAACCACGCAATGTCGTCGCAATACCAACCTCAGCGTTAGAACCTTCTTCCGCTTTTAGATCGTTATTAGCATAAGTCCCTGCTCCGTCATCATTAAAAACAGTTTGGCTTAAGTCTGGACCGTTAAATAGCTGCGTATAGCTCGCAAATACTTGGGTGCGTGGGGCAATCTCATAACTGGCAGCCAGTGCACCGACGACGTTGTCATACGTTTTGCCACCAGAGACAAACTCTGGAGATTCGTAGCGATCATAGCGCACACCTGGCGTTAAGGACAGTTTACCCATTTGCCATTGGTCTTCTAAATATACAGAAGTATTGGTTGCCTCATCACTGCCTGCCGCAGTGCCGTCACGAACCATTTCTGATTCTTTCTTATAGTGCTCAACACCTGCAATCAGCTTATGAGTGCCTTTGATACCCTCAATGATATTGCTATCAATAACACTGGTATTCTGAATTTTGCCGCCTGTGGTTTGTACTTGAGCATCAAAATCAAAGTTGCCCACATTGTCAGAATCACGCAATATTTGCGTCTCTGTGTGGTAGATGTTGGTATCAACATCTACCAGCTGGTTTACAGGATTATAAGTATGATCAAGTGTATAGGTATCTCGGCTTATTTTCTGCGGTATTGGCTCATCAGACAGACTAGGAAAGTCTGGGCGAAATGGAAAGATACCGTCTTTTTCAGTACGGCTAAAGCTAGCGCCAATGCGGTGGTCATCAGTAATATTAGCGCCCGCCTTCAATAAGATGCTTTCGCTTTCACTATCCTCAAAAAGCTCACGACCGCTACCATCTTCACCAGAGCTAGTATCACGCTTACCATAGTAAGCAAGCAGATCAATATTCTCTGTTGGGGCGCCATACACAGTGGCTGAAGTCAATAATTCATCATTATTACTACCATAACCCAAATTGACTTTAGCACCGATTTTTTGACCAGGCTTGAGCAAGTCTGCCGCGTCAACTGTCTCAAAAGCAACCGCACCGCCGATAGCATCATTGCCTAGCGTCACTGAGTTATTACCGACTGATACCTCTGCTTGTTTTAGCAGATCTGGATCGATGGTGACATCACCCATATGGTAGAACAAAGCGCCTTCTTGACGTGCGCCATCAATCGTTACTTTTAGATTGGTATCATCAAGACCACGTACACGAATACGTTGGTTGACCGATGATGTACCGCCCACGCTTACTCCTGGCACAACGTCCAGAAAATCGCTCAAGTGGCTGGCTTGTGCCGCTGGCGTATAGTCATCTATATAAACAGAGTCTTCTTGTACAGCGTTACGTACTGAGCTATTCGCTGTTACGGTGATAGTCTGTAACGTCGTATTTGGCATATCTTCTGCTGTGGCTGCACTGGCAGCTTGCGTCCACAATACGGCTGCGACACCCATTGACAATACCGTCAATTGACTAGATAACTTTACTTCGCGCATAACACACTCACTTTATTGACTATCAGAAATTAGAATTTTTAGAATTATTTTCAAAGGTCGTTAGATAACCTTTGAAATAGTGCCTATCAGAAGATTTAATACTTTAAAACACTTGACTCATCGTGCGAATAACATTATTAATGTTAATGATAATGATTAGCGTTTAAATAATGAGAGGCATAATAACGAAGTATTAACAATTTGGCAATAATTAATATAAAAATTCGCATGAATAATGCTGATCAAGCACGAATATACAATGAGATGCTTTGATAATTACGAATACAAGAGTATGCAGGGCTATAAGTACGGCTGATTTAGCATTGATGAAAGATCAACTAGGGCGTGTCTTCATTTCAAAAATGGTGATAAAAATGAGATAAATTGCCGTCAAACAAGAAAAATAGCGCAGGTAATATCGGGATATTAACCAGCTATTTGACGATGTTTGGCAAGATTTAGCCATTTTTAGCCCATTCAGATGACTATCGAGTGAATTGAAGACACGCCCTAGTGATTGTCTTGGTCAATGATAACGATATGGTCTAGCACTTGTTTTTATTGTACTACTGTACTAGAATACTGAAACAAGATAGTTGCTTGAGAGCGACCTATCTATTTTCTTTGGCTAAGATTACCTATTATGACTACCGATCCTTATCAGAGCTTAGTGAAACACTTGACGAACTGTGCTGATAGCTCAGATATCGACAAGCTGCTCAGCGCACTGCTGACAGATAAAGAGCAGCACGACATTGCCAACCGTATTCGTATTTTTGATTTGCTTGATCGCGGCATCACGCAACGTGATATCTCTGAGCAGCTAGGCGTTGGTATCGCAACTGTCTCTCGCGGTGCCAAGGCCAAGCAAAGCCATGATGTAAGTGGGTTACTGGCCACTCATAGAAGTCGCTCTTAAGCCACTTATTTCAGCACTATCCACCTTTTTAATTGCTACTTTCTTACTTATTAATCGACACACATTTGATGAATTTCGGACTTTGTTATGACCTCTATTACTCGCATACAGACCAAGCCTGCTCCTATTGATATTCCGAGCAAACCAAAGCGTATTAAGCTCACGCAAGATATTGATTTCTTTGCGTTATTCAAACGCATCGAGAGCGCTTTTGATACCTGCTATTTGCTCGAATCATTAGGCGAAGATAGCCATATCTCACGCCATCATGCGATAGGTTTTGATCCTGTCACGACCATAGCTGCATTAGATCGCACTACGCTTGCCATTACCGATAATAAAACCGCTGAAACCAGCCGTTATCAAACTGACAACCCTTACCAACTGCTCCGTACCATCACGCCGCAGCATGTCATCGCCCGCGATCAAAGCGGCGGTCTGGTCGGTTATTTGGGTTATGACTGCGTGAACTTCTTTGAGCCTAGCCTTAATGCAAAAGCCAGCGAAGATTTTGAGCCATTTAAGTTTGGTGTGTATTTAGATGGATTGACCCTAGATAAAATGACGGGGGAAATCTTCTATTTTTATTACCCGACCGCTCAGCAAGAAAACCGTATTGAGCAAATCAAAGCCCTACTCAATGAGCCAACGCCTAGCTATGAAGCGCCGAAAGTCGAGTTCTTAGGTGATGGCATGAGCCAAGAGGAGCATGCCAATGTCGTTATGCAGGTCAAAGAGGACATCATCGCTGGGCGTATCTTTCAGTGTGAGGTAGGCTTTAAGTCTAAGTATCGTATTGCCGGTGACAAGATGCCCATTTATGAAAAGCTGCGTGCTGTCAACCCATCACCGCATATGTATTTTATGAAATTTGCTCAGCAATGCATTATCGGTGCTTCCCCTGAGCTGCTATTCCGCTTGCGCCAAGGTGAAATGGAAACCTATCCGCTTGCAGGCACTGCCAAGCGCGGCGTCGATGTGATCGAAGACCGTAAGCTTGCCCGCGCATTGCTCAACGATGATAAAGAAATTGCCGAGCACAATATGTTGGTTGACTTGCATCGTAACGATATCGGCCGTGTGGCACGATTTGGTACGGTAAAAGTCCGTAGCTTGATGGATATCAAACGCTTCTCACACGTGCAGCATATTTCTTCTGAAATCGTTGGTATCTTGCACCCTGACGAAGACATGTTTAGTGCCCTTGCCAGCAACTTCCCTGCTGGTACCCTATCAGGCGCGCCTAAAGTAGAAGCCATCAAAGTGATTAATGAGCTAGAGCCAGACGGACGCGGTGCTTATGGCGGCGCATTAGGCTCGTTTAATTTCAATGGTGATTGTATCTTTGCCATTCCTATTCGCAGTCTATTCATCAATGGCGAGTCTGCCTATGCCCAAACTTGTGGTGGCAACGTTTATGACTCAAACCCAGCCGATGAATACTTAGAGATTCAGCGTAAACTGTCTGCGATGAAAGTCGTATTAGACAGCTTTATGTAGCTGTACATTTGTACCAGCCTTAATTCGTACATTGACCATATTTTACCTAGCTATATTTTTACAAAAGAGTTTATGACCTATGAATGTTTTAATTATTGATAACTACGACTCGTTTACCTTCAATCTCTACCAATATGTGGGCGAGATTTTGCAAACCTTGGACAGTGATAAAGAAGCCAGCGTCATCGTTAAACGCAACAATGAGATTACCTTAGCAGATGTGCAAGCGATGAATCTGGATAGAATCATCATCTCACCTGGCCCTGGCTCCCCCGATGATCCAGCGTACTTTGGTATCTGTAGCGAGGTCATCGAGACACTGGGTAAGACCGTTCCACTACTAGGCGTCTGCTTAGGTATGCAAGGCATCGCTCATGTGTTCGGTGGCGATGTGATACGGGCAAGTGTGCCGATGCATGGCAAGGTATCCTCGATTCGCCATAATGGTTTAGGCATCTATCAAGGCCTGCCGCAAGAGCTTGAGATCATGCGCTATCACTCACTAATCGTAAAAGCCGATACCATACCAAGCTGCCTTACGATCACATCTGTGGTCGCCAATGACAGCCGTGCGGATTTGAGCTTTGATGAATCCGCATTGACCGGTGATGAGATTATGGGATTGGCGCACAAAGACTATCCTATTCAAGGTGTTCAGTTTCACCCTGAGTCATTTGCCACTGAAGGTGCTAAGCGTCTATTGAGTAATTTTTTAATGCAGGTATAAACCCATTATGTTTGTCATGCCCTTAATTGCATCTTGCCCACTCAGACGTATCACATTGTTCTCTGGCCTAATATTAGCCGCTTCTTTTAGCTCAGCCGTAGCACCTTTAGAAGCAACATTTATATTAGGTATGGACATCCAAGGTCAACGTTTGAACCTCTATGAAGGCTGCACAGAAGGGCATGTGACTTGCGATGACATGCTATTGGTCGCTCCAGATTTAGGACGGTTATTGCAAACGAAACTGCTCAATGAAAGACTGGATAAATCACCATATGCCATTAAGCTTTATCCTGCTAAGACCAAGCATAGCTTATGTAAAGATGGCGTGACTCCTTGTGGATTTCAGGGTTATACTTTTGAGGGGGAAGATTTCAACGGATTTATAGAGCCATCAAATAATGAGCTATACGTAGCCAGTAACTGGACAACAGATAGCGGTACTTTCTCCTACAAAGAAAATGCTACTTATTTGCCGTTAGCGTCACAAGTCGGGCTTATTAATGATAGGTATAAAAGCTCTGATCAAGAACTGAATGATAGCTATCGCAGCATTCGAGATGAAGTCAGACGCTTATATAGTAAGAAAATGGAATCCAGCTTAAGACAAGAGCAAGTAGAATGGATAAAGCAGCGCTCAAAAAACTGCGGTGCCGACGTCAAACATCAACCAAGAACCCAAGCTGAAAAAGTATGTTTTATTCAGCAAAATGAACTCCGAGTGCAAGATTGGTTTTTGTGGATTGATTAAATTTAGGCTACGCCCTAGTAGCCATTTCTTCTCTTTTAGTGATAGACTAAAAAACAAACAAAAGACAGCCTTTCATCAGGTTGTCTTTTCTTATTTCAGTATTGCTCGGGCGCTTGACTTGAGTCGCTGGCAATCTTACAAAACCTTGTGTCACTTAGATAATAAGAAGAAAATAATATGGCAAACACCGATAGCGTCATGTCAGCGCGGCAATCATGGATAGGCACTATCCAAATCATTACGGCAGCTGTCTGCTGGGGCACGTTGGGTATATTTTCTACCTACCTTAATCAAATTGGATTTAGCGGCTGGCAAGTGACGATATTACGCATCGTCACGGCAGCATTTATTATTCTAGCCATGCTACCAAAACTGTGGCCACATCTGATCAAACTGCGACCCAAGCAATGGCTCGGACTGGCGCTCCAGTCTTTGATAGGTGTGCTTGGTATGTCGTTATGCTATTTTTTTGCGGTGATTTACGTCGGTGCTGGACCTGCTGTCGCCTTGCTATATACCGCACCCGTTTTTAGCTTATTATTTTCGAAATTCTTGCTTAGTGAGTCCATTACACGCAAATCAGTCTTGCTGGCATTAATGGCAGTGTTTGGTGTCGGCTTAACGATGCTGGGCGAGCAAGCGCAAGTCAACTGGGGTATTTTACTCGGCTTGTCAGCAGGAATGTGCTACTCCCTATATGGCGTGTTGGGCAAGCGCGCGATGCACGATGCTCACCCTGCCCCTTTGGTATTCTTTACCTCCATTATCATTAGTGCCGGTGTACTACTATTCTTGCCCGACACCTATAATACTTATGAGCAGCTGCTCACTTTACCTTTACTGACTTGGGGTTATGTTTTAGGGTTGTCATTATTGGGTACCGTGGTGCCTTTCGGGCTATACATGAAAGCGTTAGAAAAATTGCCCGCCACTCGCGCATCAGTCTTTACGATCTTTGAACCGTTGACTGCGATTGCGCTTGCGGTGCTGTTACTGCATCAATCTTTGTCTTGGATTCAGTATTTGGGCGTGGCGCTTATTTTGCTGGCGGCTTTATTAAATGCGGTGTTAAACGGTACTGCTACGCGCGTACCTCGTTGGTTAAAACAACGGCAAAAGATATAGGGTCTGTTGAACATTCAAATACTAGGACTGCTGATCGCTAAAATCACATCAAACTAGGCGTAAACCGACGATAATGTCGAGACCTTAGTTAGGTTTACAACAACGTTTGGGGCGATTTTAGTATCAGCCTTTCAGGGCAGGGCTATTTTTTGCCAATACATGGCGAAATTATCTAACCTAGAATAACTAGGCGTCAAAAATTTCACTGCGTATTGTCTAAAAAATAGCCACTGCCAGTTCCACATTTGAATGTTCAACAGACCCTAGTATAGTCAGTGAAAAGTAACATCGAACCATCACGCACTGCTGATATCAATTTTTCTTGCTTGCTCATTTAAAATACACTCTATCCGTTTCTATAAAAAAGCCCCAACCATGACATCATAGTTGGGGCTTCTTGGTTTCATCGCTTAAAGACGAACACTTTACAATAAGAAGAGCTAATAGACAGCTTGAATTATCTCAAGCCTACTTCTGATCAATACGCTGTAAAAATGCTTGCGTACGAGGATGCTTTGAGTCCTCAAACAACTGCTTGGCACTGCCTTCTTCGACGACAACACCATCTTCGATTAAAACCACATGATCGGCGACATCACGGGCAAAATTAATCTCATGCGTGACTACGACCATCGTCCAGCCTTCAGACGCCAGTTGTTTCATCGTTTCAAGGACGTCTTGTACCAGCTCTGGATCAAGCGCGGACGTTGGCTCATCGAACAGCAATAATGACGGTTCGATAGCGAGCGCACGAGCAATACCAATACGCTGCTGCTGACCACCAGATAGCTGAAACGGATACAGATCGGCTTTATCTGACAGACCAACTTTCTCAAGCAAGACCACTGCCTGCTCGCGGGCTTGCGCTTTGCTTTGTCCTTGCACCACTGTCGGTCCAAGCATTAAATTCTCAATGGCGGTCTTATGTGGAAACAAATTATAAGACTGAAAAACCATACCTGACTTACGTTGCAGTGCGAGCAAGGTTTTTTTCTTAGGTTTAGTGGCAAAATCGACCGTAAGACTGTCATCGTCAAAGGCAATCACGCCTTGATCTGGAATTTCCAGCGCATTAAGACAACGTAAAAAAGTCGTTTTACCTGACCCAGATGGTCCTAATATCACGACCACTTTGCCTTTTTGGATGGTCAAATCAATGCCTTTGAGCACTTGATTGCTACCAAAGGCTTTGTGAATATTGGTGACTTGAATCATAAAGGTTCCTGTTGTACTGATGATGCTAAAGCTATCCTGCAATAGGTCAGTAAGCAATGTCATACTAACCTATCGCTATCTGGCGCTATTTCGCCACGTAACGATCAAGCCTAGTTTCAAGCTTGCCTTGGATAAAGGTCAAGAATAAACAAATACCCCAATAAATCACCGCTGCCTCTGTATAGACCAGCATAAACTCATAGTTACGAGCTGTGATAATCTGCGCTTGTTTAAACAGCTCAGTGACGAGCACCAATGATGCAAGCGACGTGTCTTTTACCAAACTGATAAAGGTATTAGACAACGGCGGCACCGACACTCGTAGTGCTTGCGGCAAAATCACATGACGGAAAGTCTGTAGATACGTCAAGCCAACGGTCGATCCTGCTTCCCACTGTCCTTTTGGGATGGACAAAATAGAGGCACGCACCGTCTCCGATGCATAAGCGCCAATATTGAGCGAAAAGGCAATAATCGCGGAAGGAAACGGATCAAGCTTCAGTCCAACACTAGGCAGTCCGTAAAAGATGATAAACAACTGTACCAGCATCGGTGTACCGCGAATCGCAGACACATAAATACGAGCAAGCCTGTAGACAATCTCATGGGACCAGCTGGCACGCGGAATGATACGAATCAGCGCCACTGTCAACGCAATCGCCATACCAATCGCAAATGAGATCAACGCTAGCGGTATCGAATAATAGATACCGCCTTTGAGCATTGGCCAAAATGAATTGATGACAATCTGCGCCCGATCCGGATCCATGAATGGCAACAGTGCCAGCAATTCAGCTATCCATGAGGTTATAGAAGCTAGCATTATTTTTGTTGACTTATATCAGCACCGAAGAAATCTTGACTAAGCTTGGTCAACGTACCATCAGCTTGTAGCTCAGCCATTGCTTCATTTAATTTTGCTACGACAGCATCATCGCCTTTAATCAAGACTAATCCTGAACCAGTCTGCTCGCTAGCAGGAGCAACCAATTTAATCTCAAGCGCGCTGTCTGGGAATTTTTTTAGATAATCTAATATTGCAAGGTTATCATTCATCGTAAAGTCAGCACGGTCTTGTTTGACCAACTGGATTGCTTGCGCCATACCATCCACAGGGACAATCTCTGCACCGTAACGCTCTGCAAGTTCACCATAGTTACTGCTGAGTGATTGCGCCGTACGTAGACCTTTTAGACCTTCCCACGAGCTATAACGATTATCGTCCGTTGGTGCCAATACAACCGCACCCGACCAACTATAAGCTTGAGCCTTATCGTACTTAGCTAAGCGCTCAGGCGTCGTCAAGCTGACTTGGTTGGCCACCATATCAAAGCGTTTTGAATCCAAACCTGCCAGCATCGCATCCCACTGGGTTTCTTTGAATTCAACCTCTACGCCCAGTTTTTCCGCCACTGCGCGCGTCACTTCGACATCATAACCCGTGAGTTTGCCACTCTCATCATGATACGTGAACGGAGGATAAGTACCCTCTGTACCGACGTTGATGGTGCCGCCATTATTGATACGCTGTAGCAAATCAGAACCGCCTGTTGCAGTGCTGTCAGTTGCAGTGGTATCGGCTTCGTTGGTAGTAGATTGACCACAAGCGGCAAGGAACATAGTGCTGGCGGCAAGGGCTAAAAGAGTACGACGTTTCATAAGACGTCCTTATAAGAGTGAATGAATAAAGTGAAAACGCATAAAGCTAATAAATAGGGAAAGCCGGCACAAGAGAACAGTATAAACTGTCCTGCAATATTCGGCTTTGACTGCCCAATTTGAGGTTATTTAGGCGATTTTTCAATGCTATTTCTAGTTTATTTTTGAATTTTTAACGCTTGTGCAAATCCTATTACTATTCAATAAATAGTAATTGCTGCTCATTAAATACCAGCTTATGGATATAGTATCTCACTTTAGACAGAAAAAACGTACACAATCAGTGAGTATACGTAAGGTGCTGGCTATAATTCACCTGAAAACTGATAGCGATCACCAGCATGCCACATTTTTACAAAAGTAACGACTTGGCCTGCCGAGTAGGTCTGGCGACGCAATACGAGCGTCGGTGACTGCGGGGCAATTTGTAGTGCACTTGCTACTTCATCAAGTGCCGCTAAGGCCCGAATAGTATAGTTGCCGCGCTCTAGTGGACTTTTGGCAATCAAATAATCACTGGTATTGACCACACTAAAATCCTGCTCGATAAACGCTGGTACTTTATTCGCATCGACCCAACGTTCTTCGAACTGTATAGGCTGACCATCTGCAAAATGAATGATTTTTACCTCGTATAAAACAGCTACTTCGTGTTCAATACGGTCATCATCCTTATCAATACCAAATTTACGCCGTAATTCATCATCCAACATAGCGGCAGTTAGCGTGCGCTTACTCACTACTTGTGCCTGATAATCGCGATTGGCAGATTTTAAATCCTGCGCGATATTACGCACTTCTACAAACGTATGATTGAACTGCTGCTGCGCGACAAACGTCCCCGACCCCTGCCGACGCTCTAATACCCGCTCTTCGCTCAGCTCTTTTAGCGCGCGGTTGACCGTCATTCGCGACACACCAAACTCCGCTGCCAGTGCCATTTCTGTCGAAATCGCATTACCCGCTTGCCATTTACCAGAATGAATGTTGTCTAATATGGCGTTTTTTATACGTTGATACGCCGGAATCATTTTTGTCATGTTCGCCTTTAACCGTCAGTTTCACCAATAAGAATAGCGTCATAATATCACGAGATACCCTCATGAACGTCAGCAAAACCACATGACACCTACCTATCTACCAAAATGCGCACAAAAATAATTGAGTTATTTATAAAAACTTCTTGCATGAAAAAAGTATCTTTGATAATTTGTATATACAACTTTACAGCAGCATAAACAATCTGCTTTATCTACTCGATATTTTGCTGTGTTTATAGCCTGACTATAAAACACTTACTTTGATTACTGTATCGCCCTATTCGCTATCACAAGGATATGATCATGACGACTGACCATGGAACCAACAAAGAGACTAAGCTGACCCGCCGTGACGAAAGCCGCGAAATCGCTGCGCCTACTGGCAGCACCCTACATTGCAAAAGCTGGCTGACTGAAGCGCCTTATCGCATGCTGCAAAACAACTTGCATCCTGATGTGGCGGAAAATCCAAAAAGCCTAGTCGTCTATGGTGGTATCGGACGCGCAGCCCGCAACTGGGAAAGCTATGATCAAATCTTAGAGTCATTAAAAGAATTAGAAGATGACGAGACATTATTGGTGCAATCTGGCAAACCAGTAGGAGTGTTTCAAACGCATGAAAATGCACCGCGCGTGTTGATTGCCAATTCGAACCTTGTGCCGCGCTGGGCAACGTGGGAGCACTTCAACGAGCTGGATCGCAAAGACTTAATGATGTATGGCCAAATGACAGCTGGTAGCTGGATTTATATCGGCACGCAAGGCATCGTCCAAGGTACTTACGAGACTTTCGTTGAAGCAGGTCGTCAGCATTATGACGGTAGCTGGGCGGGTCGTTGGATTTTAACCGCTGGTCTTGGCGGCATGGGCGGCGCGCAGCCATTAGCTGCGACCTTTGCTGGTGCAACCTCACTGAACATTGAGTGTCAGCAGTCTAGTATCGATTTCCGCTTGCGTACGGGTTATGTCGATAAGCAAGCCGATGATCTTGACCACGCTTATGAGCTAATCAAACAGCATACCGACGCGGGTGAAGCGGTCTCTATCGCCCTACTTGGTAATGCCGCAGACATCTTACCTGAAATGGTCAAGCGTGCGCATACTGGTGGCATGAAGCCTGACTTAGTCACCGATCAAACCTCAGCACATGACTTGATTAATGGCTATCTGCCAAGTGGCTGGACCGTAGAAGAATGGAAAGCTGTCCAAGAAGATTCAGAGCAACATGCAGCACTGACTAAAGCAGCCGCTAAATCTTGCGCTGTACACGTACAGGCGATGCTAGATCTACAAGAGATGGATATTCCAACGACCGATTATGGCAACAACATCCGTCAGGTCGCTTTCGATGAAGGCGTCAAAGATGCCTTTAACTTCCCAGGTTTTGTCCCCGCTTATATTCGTCCCCTGTTTTGCCAAGGTAAAGGCCCATTCCGCTGGGTAGCATTATCAGGCGATCCAGAAGATATCTACAAAACCGATCAAAAAATCAAAGAGCTATTCCCTGAAAACAAACATATCCATCGCTGGTTAGACATGGCAAAAGAGCGCATTCAATTCCAAGGCTTGCCTGCCCGTATCTGCTGGCTAGGGCTTGGTGAGCGTGATAAAGCAGGCTTGGCATTTAATGAAATGGTCAAAAATGGTGAGCTAAAAGGCCCTATCGTCATTGGTCGCGACCATTTAGACACAGGCTCTGTTGCCAGTCCAAACCGCGAAACCGAAAGCATGAAAGATGGCTCAGACGCCGTATCTGATTGGGCCCTATTGAACGGCATGCTCAATGTCGCAGGTGGCGCAACTTGGGTATCGCTTCATCATGGCGGCGGTGTTGGCATGGGCTACTCGCAGCACTCAGGCATGGTCATCGTCGCAGACGGTACAGATGCAGCAGCCAAACGCTTGTCACGAGTACTGGTCAATGACTGCGGCTCAGGGGTTATGCGTCATGCCGATGCAGGTTATGAGCTGGCGATTAAAACAGCGAAAGATTATGGTTTAAACCTGCCAATGATTAAGTAGCCTGTCAAGCACATTTTATCAAGGAGGATAATATGATTGAGCAAAATACGACACCCGGTCTGAACGATGAAAACGCGACGACATCGTCCAAAAAACTGCTATCAACCCCTATTGCATTAATACAGCTTATCGTATTCAGTGCGATCGGTTTAGTCATGTTTTTTGTGCCATTTACCATTGGTGAAAAAAGCACGATTTTGTTCGATCATGGCGCGACCTATCTGGTGACTCAGCAGCATACCTTGTCCGTGACATTATTATTTTTACTCATGCTTCATGGGGTAAGTAAGCCTTTTATCGATGGCTCATGGCGTAAAAATATCACCCATATGATTATGACTGTTTTTAAAATCATTGGTCTGATACTGGCAGTGATGTATGTGGCTGACGTAGCGCCCGCCTTTATGATGGAAAAGGACATGCTGCCGTTTTTATTTGAAAAACTGGCGCTACCCGTTGGTATGATTGTACCGATTGGGGCATTGATATTGGCATTTTTGGTTGGTTTTGGCTTACTAGAAATGGTCGGTGTACTTATGCAGCCGATTATGAAACCTATTTGGAAGACCCCGGGTTCATCAGCGATTGATGCCGTTGCTTCCTTCGTCGGTAGCTACTCCATTGGTTTGCTCATCACCAATCGTGTGTATTTACAAAAGCAATATTCAGCGCGTGAAGCCATTATCATTGCGACTGGGTTTTCGACTGTATCAGCGGCATTCATGGTGATTGTTGCCAAAACGCTTGGATTGATGGAGTTTTGGAATGTGTTCTTTTGGTCTACGCTAGTAATTACCTTTATTGTCACTGCGATTACCGCTCGTATTCCACCTATCAGTCTCTTTGATGATCATGTCGAACGTCCCGCTTTAGATCATAAACGTGGTACACGGTTAGCAGCAGCATTTGATTTAGGCTTGTCTACTTCGCGCCGTGCCACTGACCTCAAACAAATCTTATGGTCTAACTTTCGTGATGGTCTGACGATGGCAGCCGCCATTGTGCCATCTATCATCGCGGTCGGCTTAACAGGATTGCTATTAGCAAAATATACGCCCGTGTTCGATGCCTTGGGCTTGCTGCTTTATCCCTTTACATGGCTTGGCGGCTTACCAGAACCGCTCGTCGCTGCCAAAGGAATGTCAGCGGGATTGGCTGAGATGTTCTTGCCAGCATTACTACTAAGTGAGGCAGATATTCTGACACGCTATGTCGCAGGGGTCATTTCCATTAGCAGTGTGCTGTTCTTCTCAGCCATGATTCCGTGTGTGCTTGCGACCGAGATTCCTATCTCTGTTGGCAAAATGGTCATCATTTGGTTCGAGCGCGTGGTATTCAGTATTTTATTGGCTGCAGCATTCGGACATCTGGCTATGTACTTCAATTGGATTGGCTAAAAAATTCAAACCCAATAATAGATATTTCGTTGATTAAAAACTTTCAACAACTTCATTTTAAAAAGATACGAATCAAAAATAATATAACCCATACTGCTTACAAAACTAGGATTACCCCTATGAATAATATCAAACAACTAACCCTACACCCTCGCCAGCTTAGCTTTAAAATGCTACGTGATATCTATGAGCAGCCTGTCATATTTACACTACCTGAGAGTGCTTATGCCGCAATAGATGCCTCACACGAAGATGTGCGTACCATCATTGCACGAGACAAAAGTGCCTATGGCATCAACACGGGTTTTGGCCTCTTAGCAAAGACGCGTATCAGTGATGATCAGCTTGAGCTGCTTCAGCGTAACCTGATCGTTTCTCACTCAGTGGGTACTGGTGAAGCACTTCCTGCCGGCGTAGTGCGATTGATTATGGTCATGAAAGTGGCCAGCCTAGCGCAAGGTGTATCAGGCGTACGTCGCGAGGTAGTAGATAGTCTACTGGCCTTAATTAACAATCAAATCACACCAAACATTCCCGCCAAAGGGTCGGTCGGTGCTTCTGGTGACTTAGCGCCTTTATCACATATGACGCTGGCGATGATGGGTGAAGGTGATGTGTTTGTTGCTGGTAAAAAAGTGCCAGCTGCTGATGCCCTAGCCCAGCATGGACTTGAGCCTATTACTCTTGCAGCCAAAGAAGGCCTTGCACTGATCAACGGTACGCAAGTATCAACTGCATTGGCATTACGGGGCTATTTCTTAGCGCGTGATTTACTTGAAACTGCGACCATCGTCGGCTCGATGTCGATTGATGCTGCCAAAGGATCAGACTCACCGTTTGATGCACGTATTCATGAAGTACGTGGTCATCATGGTCAAATCGAAATCGCTAAAGCACATCGTCAATTAATCAAAGGCAGTGCTATTCGCGCCTCACACGATGGCGAGCAAGACGATAGAGTTCAAGACCCTTACTGCCTACGCTGCCAGCCGCAAGTCATGGGTGCCTGCCTTGATATCATCAACCAAGCAGGTAAAACCTTATTAATCGAATCCAATGCGGTAACTGACAACCCACTTATCTTTAATAACGAAGATGGTCCTGTCGCCATATCAGGTGGTAACTTCCATGCTGAGCCAGTCGCTTTCGCCGCTGACATCTTAGCCTTGGCAATCGCCGAGATTGGTTCTATGTCTGAGCGCCGTGTTGCCTTGCTGATCGATGCAACTTTATCAGGTGGTCTGCCGCCATTCTTGGTTGATAATGCTGGGGTAAACTCAGGCTTTATGATTGCTCATGTAACCGCCGCAGCACTGGCCTCAGAAAATAAATCTATCGCCCATCCTGGTAGCGTCGATAGCATTCCAACTTCTGCCAACCAAGAAGACCATGTGTCTATGGCAACCTATTGCGCACGCCGCCTATATGAGATGGCACAAAACACCGCCACCATCATCGGTATTGAGCTATTAGCTGCTGGCCAAGGGATTGATTTTCATCGCGGATTAGACACTTCAGAGCCATTGACAGTCGCGCATCAGAAACTACGTGAACAAGTGACTTTCTATGATAAGGATCGCTACCTCGCCCCTGATATCGAAGCAGCCAAGCAGTTGGTATTAGACGGTACGCTTGCTGAACACTGGCAGTCACTACGTAACGATTGGTATGAGTCTAAATAAATATTAATGGGCGGAGAACAGCGATGACAATAGCGAGAACAACAGCAACGACTACCACTCACATTGGCCACACCCCTGCTGATATGACCCAGTGGACAGGACGTGCAGAGCCATTTGAGACTGCGCGTGCCCGCTATTGGTATCAACTTGCTCAGCCTTACGAGGATCAAAATATTGGGCTAATTGGCTTTGCCTGTGATCAAGGCGTCAGACGCAATCAAGGCCGCATAGGTGCTAGAGCTGCTCCGCCATTGATTCGTCGAGCCTTTGCTACGCTGCCAGTCATCGCTGATTTACAACAACGTTTTGATGGTCAATTATCAACCTTATTGGGTGATGCTGGCGACATTCATTGTCACGACGATGATGATTTTGCCGACAGTTCTCTTGAGCAAGCGCAGATCAAATATGCCGATGCAGTGAGTACTATTATTAAGCAAAGCGGATTACCCATCGGGCTTGGTGGCGGTCATGCCATTGCTTATGGTAGCTTTCTGGGATTATGGCAGGCATTAGAAAATACAAGCGAAGCAACTATCAGCACAAACACAGCGCCTACTATCGGAATTATTAATTTCGATGCTCATCTTGATATCCGTCAGTCTGATGTAGCGACTTCTGGGACACCATTTCGCCAAATTGCCGAGCATCTTGATGTACATGGTCAGCCTTTTCACTATTGCTGTATTGGCGTCAGTCGGTTCTCTAACACGGCGGCGCTTTTCGATCGTGCCGAGCAATTGGGCGTACAGGTCATTAGTGATGAAGACTGTCATTATCAGCCTTGGGATACACTTGCTGAGCGGGTCAAAAGCTTTGTAGATCAGGTCGATATCATATATCTAACCATCGATATGGACTGCTTTCCTGCCAGTGTTGTGCCAGGTGTGAGCGCCCCAGCTGCTTACGGCATTGAACTGGGTTTCGTTGAACGTATGGTCAAAACCATCATGGCATCAGGCAAAGTAAAAATGGCAGACATTGCTGAGATTAATCCTGCTTTTGACGTTGATAGTCGTAGCTGCAAAGTTGCTGCGCGCTTACTAGCCACTATTATAGAGCAGCACTTACTTAGCGCTTAGATCTTGCCAACAAAGATCATCGACTTCACAATAATCAGGAGCATAGTATGAATGAATCAAAGAACTCCGTATTGAAAAATCCTACAGAACAGACGCTCGACGAGTCTACTATGACATCATTTGACCATGTCATTATCAATGCCAATGTCGCCACCTTTTCAGTGCAGTATGGTTTTGGTATTGAGACAAGTGATGATGAAAATGAACACGCTGATAGCATCCCATATGGTCAACTACTTAACGCGGCCATCGGTATTAAAAATGGCAAAATCGCTTGGGTGGGCACACAGGATCAAATCACTGCTCATTTGTCTAAATATCAAGGTAGCCAAATCACAGATGTAGATGGTAAATGGATAACCCCTGGGCTTATCGATTGTCATACGCATATCGTCTATGGTGGCAACCGTAGCAATGAGTTTGAAGCGCGTTTGCAAGGCGCTAGCTATCAAGAGATTGCGGCACAAGGCGGCGGTATTGTCGCGACGGTCACTGCTACCCGCGCCGCCAGTATTGAATCGCTATTTGCCCAAAGTGAAAAACGTCTACTCGCGCTCATGAAAGAAGGCGTCACCAGTATCGAAATCAAGTCTGGCTATGGCTTGGACTTAGACACGGAGCGCAAAATGCTCACGGTCGCCCGTCAGCTAGGAGAGAAATACGATATTCATGTGAGCACCACTTATTTGGCTGCACATGCCCTACCCACTGAGTACAAAAATCGTGCAGACGACTATATCGAACAAGTCTGTGATTGGCTACCAACTCTACATGCAGAAGGCTTAGTCGATGCGGTCGATGGTTTCTGTGAAAACATCGCCTTTAATACTGAGCAAATTAGGCGTGTTTTTGAGGTAGCGCGTTCATTAGATCTTCCCGTCAAACTGCACTCTGAGCAGCTATCTGATATAGGTGGAAGTGCTTTGGTTGCTGAATATAAAGGACTATCGAGCGACCATCTAGAGCACTTGTCAGAAGAAGACATCAAAAAAATGGCTGCCAGCAATACGGTTGCCGTGATATTGCCAGGGGCGTTTTATACGCTACGTGACACCAAGTTGCCGCCGATTGAGGCCTTACGTAAGCACCAAGTTCCTATAGCAATTTCAACTGACTGTAATCCTGGCACCTCACCGTTAACGTCGCTTTTATTAACGATGAACATGGGCTGTACGTTATTTTACCTGACACCTGAAGAAGTGCTGGCAGGCTCAACCGTTTATGCTGCACAGGCGTTAAGGCTACCTAATAAAGGAAAAGTAGAAGTAGGCTGTGATGCTGATTTGGCGCTATGGGATATCGCCCGTCCTGCTGATCTGGCCTATCAGATGGGACTAAATCCTATCCAAGGCATTATGATTCAAGGGAAATGGCGCGAGATGGTATAGCTATAGTGAGTTTACTTTAAAATAGAGACAGTGCGACTGGGATGAATTTTTCGTAGCCTCTGTGATAGCAGCAAGCAAGGAAAATTTATACCAGTCGCATCTATAGTCGGTGAACTACTAAACCGCTACGGCGTTACCCTCCTTAGATGCACTACTTGTACAATCTACAGTCGGCTGCCTTGTACCCATTTTAGAGTTCTTTGACCATAAGTAATATATCGATATTATTCTGAACTGACTATAACTCATCTTGATTTATCTCAATTAAAAAGCCCCAACCATTCAATGATTGGGGCTTTGCTATTTGTCCATACTAACCAACCACTAAGGCTTGTTTACCACTTATAAGTAAGACTAGTTTAAAATACCAAAAGCGACCAACGCATCAGCCACACGTTTGAAACCAACCATATTGGCACCAGCCATATAGTCGACATAACCATTATCAGTTTGACCATACTCTGCTGAAGCAGTCGCAGCACTGTCGTGGATATCTTTCATAATACCTTTTAGACGCTCATCAACTTGCTCAAAGGTTTGATACTGACGGACAGAGTTTTGCGACATTTCAAGCGCAGACACTGCAACCCCGCCCGCATTGGCAGCTTTACCAGGTGCATAATGGACTCGGTGCAAACGTATATGATCAATCGCTTCAGCAGTGAGCGGCATATTAGCGCCTTCGACCACGTACTTCACACCATTTTCGACGAACAGTTTGGCGTCAGCTTCATTGACTTCGTTTTGAGTGGCGCATGGAATCGCAATATCAGCCTTAAACTGCCACGGTTTTTGCTTGGCAAGCCACTCTCCACCATGCACACCAACATACTCTGCTAATGGTTTGTTCTGCTGTTTTTGCTTTTTGAGCCAATCGATTTTTTCTTGATTGAGGCCTTTTTCATCATGCAAAGTCCCTTGTGAATCAGACACAGTTATTGCCATACCACCAAGTGCATTCACTTTTTCGGCAGCATGTAATGAGACATTACCTGCCCCTGATATCAGTACCTTTTTGCCTTTTAGCGTGTCATTTTGGGCGAGAAGCATATTTTCTAAGAAATAAACTGCACCATAGCCAGTCGCTTCTGTACGCATCAAGCTACCACCGAAGCCCACGCCTTTACCAGTGATAACACCTGTTGATTCACGTGTTAAATTCTTATACATCGCAAACATGTAGCTGACTTCTCGACCACCGACGCCGATGTCACCAGCAGGCACATCCATGTCTTTGCTCACATAATGATGTAGCTCACGCATGAAAGCGTAGCAAAAACGGCGAATCTCACTGTCCGTTTTACCTTTAGGATCGAAATCTGACCCGCCTTTACCACCGCCAATCGGCAAGCCAGTTAGCGCATTTTTAAAGATTTGCTCAAAGCCTAAGAACTTCAACACGGATTGATTGACCGTAGGGTGAAATCTAAGACCCCCTTTATAAGGGCCCAAAGCATTACAGAACTGCACACGCCAGCCACGATTGACTTGTACGTCGCCTTTATCATCTTCCCAATTGACACGAAAACCAAATACCCGATCAGGCTCCACCAAACGCTCAAATACTTTCAATGCACTATATTCAGGATGGGCATCATATAAAGGTTTAATCGTAATCGCTACCTCTTTTACTGCTTGAATAAACTCTGGCTGATGCGCATAACGTGCTTCGATTTTTTCGATGGCCTGACTGATACTCATACATCTCTTCCTTAGGATAAAACTGGGGATCATATTTACTTACGTCAGCGTCACGTCATATCACAACGGATAAGAGGATTACGAACGCTGACGTAAAACTGAAATCGCCCCTATACAAGATTCTGTATAGAGACAAATGGGATTAAAAAAGCTGACTGAATTTGTGCTTATATGGCAAATTTAGAAGTGACAACATTTTTCATCTTACAACTATATATCATCTTTAAGACTGATAAGTCTAGTAAATATCTCCATCATAAAACTCTATAAGCAATTTTTGTTGGCTAAATTTGAGCTGTTACGTTTAACCGCTCATCGACTAGACATAATAGAAAAATGTCATTTCTCTCTAAAAAATAAAGACAAAAGGAAAACATTTGATGATAAACGGTAAAAAAAACCAAAAAACTCGCTTTTTATTAAGCAAATGTATATCAATATTATTAGTAAGGAATTATAATACCTTTCTTATAACAAGGATATTTCTGGCTAATTCAGCTAGTTCATAAATACAAACCAATCACCAGTACAGAGAAAGCGATATGCGTACCGATTCATTTCAACAGATACTAGAAGACCTAAACAGCTCATCAGCAGATGTTGAAGCATCTGCCCTAATCTCTAACGATGGTCTGATGATTGCTTCAGCTCTGCCAACTGGCGTCGATGAAGATCGTGTGGGTGCTATGTCAGCAGCATTATTATCGTTGGGTGATCGTGCAGGTCGTGAGTTGGCACGTGGTAGTATCGATCGTATTATGATTCAGGGTGAAAAAGGCTACGTTATTATGACGTCATCGGGAGATGAGGCGGTACTCACTATTATGGCAAAACCAAATGCCAAGCTTGGTTTGATATTCTTAGATATCAAACGTGCCTCAGAAGCCCTTGCAAAGCTCATTTGATCGGCGGCTGCTTATCGAATTTATTCGCTTTTTAATTACTATAAATATAGTCGGTTCAACATAATTTGGATGCAAGGAAGCCGAGTGAAAGTACTACAAATAGTAGACTAAGCAAGGCTGACACCGTATCCAATTTATGCAGGATTGACTACATAACGACCAATGAAGGAGATGACCATGGGTTCTCCAATCCCTGATGCACACAAGCCTGATATGCCTGCCGAACAGATTACCCTGACTTACCATGATGGCACGTCGCGTACTGTCTATGACACTGGTATCGAACGCCCTTATCCAGATGGTAAATTGATTGTATCGCGTACCGATTTGGATGGCATACTCACACACGTCAACGATGCTTTTGTTCAGATTAGCGGTTACCATGTCGATGAATTGATTGGCCAGCAGCATTACATTTTGCGCCATCCTGACATGCCAAAAGCGGCTTATAAAGATCTGTGGGACACAGCCGAAGCAGGACAAAAATGGCATGGCTACGTCAAAAACTTATGCAAAGATGGTAGTCATTATTGGGTCTATGCAACCGTCGTACCTAACGTTCGTCATGGCGAAACCGTCGGCTACACATCCGTACGACGCAAGCCATCACGCAGCAAAATCGAAGCGGCAATGGCGCAATATGCCCAAATGAAACAAAACGAGGAAGGCTAAATCATGACGACACACAATATGTTAATCGCCCCAGATTTTTCACCTGAGCGTTTTGCAGGCTGGCACATGTTCAATACGTTGATCCAAAAACGTGCCAATTTAAATATGCACTTGAACATCCCTGCATCACATGCTGAGCAAGAGCAAGTCATTAATGCGGGTGACATTCAGGTCATTTACGCCAATCCCTTTGATGCAGCTACCCTAATCCGTGAGCAAGGCTACCGTGCGGTCGCCCGCCCTATCGGAAAATCTGATGAAATGGTCATTGCCGCAGCGGCAAATAGCGACATTAACCACTTAGAAGACATTCAGGCTGGCGCTACCATCGCCATGGCAGACAACCGAGATGTCAAACTGATTGGCTTACGATTGCTAGAAGCGGTTGATATCGAAGAATCTGATCTGACATGGGATGTCACTGAAACCTATCAGGCAGCTGCCCGCAAAGTCATTAAGGGTGACGCCCAAGCCGCGTTCTTTTTGGCAGAGATTTTTCATAGCTTTTCGCGGTTGACCAAGACCCAGCTCTCCGTACTCATCGAAAGTGACTTGGCTGACATTAGCCACGTGCTACTTATCAAAGATGGCTTCCCTGATGCACAAATCTTTATAGAAGCGATTCTCAATCTGCACAACGATGATGATGGTAAAAAAGCCTTAGCCGAGCTTGGTATGCCGCAAGGGTTTGAGGCGATGAATGAAGAAGACGCCGAATTTATGATAGATTTGATGCAGACCTTGCTGGACTGAGGAACACCATTATGTCTGATGTAGACCTTATCAAAGAGAATGAGAAAGTCGCGCACCGAGCATTTCGGTTTTACTCGCGCAAAGTATTTTTGGCACCCAATAACCGTCACTTTCATGAACAACGTATCAATGCGGCGCTACTATTGACTGAAAGAGAACCGCTGCAAGGTGCTGTTGCAGACTTCTTTTATGGCTGCTGGTACGACATTCCTTACGATGTAAATAACTTGTTTATTCGTGTCAAAGATCGCCTGCACCCTCATATTCAACAAGGGTTCCGCGACTGTATCGATAAGAAAAGATATATTCAACGCAATAGTATGCTCGCGACCCGCTGGAGCGTTTTGATATCCCCTTCTCTAAATGAGCAAAAACAACGGTTACGTATCAGTAGCGATGATGCCAAAGAAATCGCTAAAGACATCACGACGGAGCTGATGCAAGCGCGTGATGACAAAAATTGGGGCACGATTGAGCAAATCGAAAATGAGTTTTTTGCCCACTGTATCGCGCGCAATGATCGTTTGGCGTTTTCCTTAGTATGGTTTCGCTTGGGCAAAAGTGATTGGCAATTCGATACGCGTTGGGATAATTGCCAACAGCACCTTGATCAAACCGTTCAAACCTAATTTATCACCACTCTATAACCTTCATCATAATGGTAGTTACTATGTCTTCTTATTTAAATGCTGCTAAAACATATTTGACTCTGACCCCAGCCGGTATTTTTGAAGCATTTTCACAAAACGAACCGACTGCTGAGCAGCTAGCATTACAGAATTTATTGTCTTATGATCAGACATTGCTCGCTGCTGATTGGCTCCAGCGTTATTCTGACATTTGGCTACAGCGCTTTATAGAACATGACTGGATTGAGAAACTGTCTCTCCTACTGCCAGCGCCCAATCTGCCATTAGATCAGTTTTTGCCCTATGTCGTTGCCAGCTTATCGGGCAAACGCCGCGCTGCCATTGGCTCTGATGAAGGATTTTGCTTGGCACGTATTGGCTACAGCCAAGAAGAAGCAGATATGCTCAGTGTGGCGGCGGCTGATTTTTCAGGATTTATGCTACGACAAAAGCAACGTGGCTGGGCAGTAGAAAGCCAAGCTATCTCATTCTTTCAGCAAGTTGACCTGCTCATTCCTGAGACCAGCTTTGTGTTTTTATGGATAGATAATGCTGGCTACGTTCTCATCATCGATGGCGAACCTTTGACCAATAGCCGCGCCTTTGTAGAGCTGGTATGGGCACTAAAAACCTCTGGACTAAGATTTCTGAATTAATTCAGTTGAACCAATTGATATACTGCTTAATATCAACCTTTCACACTAGAGTAATACTCAGTGCGCTTATATAAAATTAAGCGCACTGCCCTCTCTTACACCAACTCCTCTCATGCCATTCATTTTTCTACTGCTTTCTAATTCTAGTCAATTTCACACAGTAATAAGAATACCCTCAGAATTAACAACAACTTGTCAACGTTTAGGTCATACTCCTCTCACGCATGTAAGATGTTTTCTTACTGCTGTTTAAGTTTCCATAAAACCCTAGCTTCTATAAAATATAAAGCCTCCAAGATTTAAATCACCTCGTCCAACGTCCTACCTTACTGAAAGTGGCAACCTCTGCCAAACTTTGCATTCTTGCTTATTTTTAGGACAGTTTATGACTTCGCTGACCACTGTGCGCGTGCGTTATCAAACGATTGAAATTGGCAACACCGATATCCATATTTGCACCTTACGTGACAACCAACAATTTAGTGACCCTGACGATGAAGCGTTAAATTTGGGCATCTGCTCTGCTTCTTGGCCGATGTTTGGGGTGATATGGCCGTCAAGCTTGGTACTGGCCAATCATATGCTCGATTACGATATTGCAGGCAAACGTATTTTGGAAGTTGGCTGCGGTATGGCGCTCTCTAGTCTGCTACTCAATCACAGACATGCTGACATCACAGCGACCGACTATCATCCAACGGTTGAGTATTTCCTTGATAGAAATACCACGCTGAATAATAACAAAGAGATCAATTTTGAGCGTTTAGACTGGGCAGAAGACAATAGCCATCTTGGCAAGTTTGATATGATTATCGGCAGTGACTTGCTTTATGAAGATCAGCACATCGATATACTGGCTGAGTTCATTGACCGTCATGCTATGCCAACCTGCGAGGTCATCGTGGTCGATCCGGGGCGCGGTCGCAAAAACAAGCTGACCAACAAGATGACTGAGTTTGGCTTTAGTAGTCAACATGTCAAGCCTGAAAATACCACTTATCTAGACTTGCCTTTTAAGGGGCACATTTTGACATTTTCGCGGATTGAGACTGGTCAAAACGAATAAACAATACAGAGCCCTTTTATAGTAAGTTTTCTATATATTTTCCCACTGCTGACGAGATATCTTGTACAACACATGCTCAGCAAGTGGATGTGTTGATTTGAGCGCAGGATGATAGAAATTGTCTTGCGTATCCGTCATACCAATGCGCTGCATGATCAGTTGCGAGCGCTTATTAATGACCGCCGTAAATGAAACCACTTCCTCAAGCCCTAGCTCAGTAAAGGCAAAATTTAAAGACGCACGAGCTGCTTCAGTAGCATACCCTTGTCCCCAATGTTCTTTGCTCAAACGCCATGCAATCTCAACCGCAGGGGCAAAGGACATATCTGCGTGCGTGTCATTCAAGCCTATAAACCCGATAAAGCCACCGCTATTTTCTTCATCACCTTTTAGGCTAACTGCCCAAAGCCCCCAGCCATTATCTGCAATAAGCTGCTGGCATTTATTGGCAATGACATCACTTACTTTAGGTGTTAATAGCTTAGGAAAGTATTGCATTACTTCTGGATCAGCATTCATGTCAGCAAAGGTCGCAAAGTCGCTTGCTTGCCATTGTCTGAGGTAGAGGCGTTCAGTTTCTATCGTATTTATGATTTTATTCTCTCGCATCTCATGGTTTGGGATAAATTATATTCGTAAAGCTAATCATCAAGCCAGCCTTGCTGTTTTGCATATGCTAGCTGCTCAGGCGTATCAATGTCATAGCTAAGTTGATCATTATCGACTTTACCTATTTGATCGGCAGGCAATCCTCTGATTAGGTTACGAAGCCCTTTATCGCCTATCAATTCTGACTGCCACTGTCTAAGCAGTTTATAGTTAATTGCTAAAGGTAGACCTATGATATCAGATGCGCCTTTATGCAGACTTTGGTGTTTTTCTAAAGGTTGCCAATGGTGATAGTTACTCGCAACCGCAGCCTGCTTGCCAGCGAGCAAAGCCGTCAAATGCAACTCGTCTAGTAACACTTGATCCACTCCCATGATGAGCACTCGATTGATTGAAGTCGATTCAAAAGCAGCAATTGTCTCAATACCTAGACTTAAACTATGCGCCATACCCGTTTCAGGTTTCGGGTTCACTACTATTTGAACCGATGGGTGTTGATCAGCCAACTCTGTAATTACACTGGCAATTAAACGATGATTATCAGGGATAACAACAACGATAGCTTGCGGGTTGGTGCTCAATGCCAATCGGATCATGTATCGAATTAATGGCTCGCCATTCTTAACGAGCAGCTGCTTAGGTTGACCGAGACGCTGACTGAGGCCGCTTGCCAAGATGATGACCGCATGGTTTTGGCTCTGTCGCTCAGTACCTTCTGTAAATGCACTCTTGCTCATACGATACTCTGAATAATATCAGCATCCTTATCACTACTCTCCGCTACTATATTTGAGAGATTGATATGCGAAAGACATACTGGTGCAGTTTGATTATGCATGACCGCATTTATCTCTGCCATGATACCGAGCGCGAGTGCTTCAGGGCCGTCGCCTCCTAACTTATAGCCAATTGGATAATGCAGTTTACGAATACCCTCAGTTAACATCTTAGGATCGGTTTTAGTGACGCTGATTTCATTAATCAAGCGCTCGGTACGATAGCGCGGCCCCAATTGTCCTAAGTATCTATAATTGTCTGGATGCTCGAGCAGTATCGCTAGGCGAGCACGATCTTGACTCAAGCTGTGTGACATCAGAGCGACTGCGGCGTTATGGCTCAGCTGAAGCAAAGTCTCACTGTCATCTAAAGATAGCGACATCACCGCATTCGCTTGAGGAAAACGCATGCGGGTCGCGTATTGCGCACGACTATCTATAACTGTCACATGCCAATCTTGTAGCTTGGCCATGGTCACCAGTGGCATCACATCGTTACCCGCTCCGCAAATTAGGAGACGCAATTGTGGTTGCAGGCTTTGCACGAGCCATTCTGTTGTTGCCTTGCCGTTTTCCACCGTCACATACTCAGCATTTTTATCAAACAGTTTATATTCTACTAATTCCTTCACAGTATAGGTAAGCACGCTTGAAGCATCTGTTGTCTCTTGTTCTAAGAAGACTTTCGAGTTGTGATATTCATCTAAATTAATGCGCAGACCAATTTTTAAATTATCATTTTTTTGCGATACAGAATCTTGATGCTGCCAATCATTAGCGCGAATTAAAGTAGCCATAGTAATCGGCTGCTGATTACGTCGAACTTGACAAATTGTCGCTAACAATGGCATTGCTGTCGTTAGTCGCTCAAATAATACATGCACTCGCCCATTACAGCCCAAGCCGAAATTTAACTCATCAAAGTCCACGTCGTCTAAATCGCTATCTGGCTCATTATATATATCATGCTTAGTTTCATTTTTATTAGCACCTGCTTGCACTTGACCATTGTCAGCATATTCAATATCATCACCCGTCTGATAAACCTGCACATTGGCACCATCACGAGTAAGCCAAAAGGCACGTTTGATAATATGCGGCTCCAAGCAACCACCACTGATCATCCCAACCGAGCGACCATCCTCACAGATGAGCATCATCGCGCCAGCACGACGATACGCTGAGCCCTCGGTGCGTACGACCGTTGCCAGTACAGCATCAACGCCTTGCTGCTTAGCCGTACTTGCCAGCTCAAGAATGTCAGCGACCTGATTCATAACGCCTCTTATTTGATATTTATTTTTTTGATAGTGATGAAATATACTGCTGATTGAGTTATAAAAACCCGCTCATTAAGCGGGTTCCTGTCGTACATATGGCTTAAAAAATTACTCTGGCATCTCGTAAAGTAGCTTATCAAGAGTAATCGGAAAATCATAAACACGTACGCCGACGGCATTGTATACAGCGTTAGCAATCGCGGCAGCAGCACCTGCAATCGCGGTCTCGCCAATACCTTTGATATGCATCGGGTTGGTATAAGGATCATCCTCTTCTACCAATATCACATCCAACTGCGGAACATCAGCATTAACTGGCACATGGTACTCAGCAAGGTCATGATTACACAGACGACCATCACGTTTATCGTGGATGACCTCTTCCATCAATGCTGAACCAATACCAAACACCATGCCACCATAGCATTGCGAGGTTGCTGTTTTATGATTAAGGATACGACCTGCGGCAAATGCGCCCGTCATACGTTTCACTCGAATCTCGCCCGTGACTTTATGAACGGCTACTTCAGCGAAGTTCGCGCCAAAAGAGGATTGACGATACTTCTTACCATTTTTACCTGGCTTTATTTGGCCTTTGGCACTGATTTTTTGCTCCTCATAGCTAGCGACCACGTCGGCAAGCGTATATGACTCTGTTTTCTCAAAATCATATTTTTCTGATTCTGACTGTTCTTCTAATACATTCTCTGATAATGAAACTCCGGTCGTTTCAGATATTTTATCGATAGTGCTATCAGCGAACGCTTGGCTACTCTCTTTGGCTGCCTCTATAGCAGTTAGATCGTGCTTTCCTACTTGCTTAATTTGACCGTTATCTAGCTGAATCGTATCAGGGTATAGACCCACTTTTTCTGCTAGCATTTCACGCAGCTGCTCACAAGCGAGGTAGACGCCACTACCTGCACTTGCTGCGCCCCAACTACCACCTGAACCTGCTGCGGGCGGAAATGCACTATCACCCAGTTTCATCTCAATATGATCAATGGGTAGTCCTAGTAAATCTGCGGCTACTTGAGAGAACACAGTATAAGACCCTGTACCGATATCGGTCATGTCTGTCTCGATAACTGCTTTGACACCGAGTGCTTTTGACTTATCGATTTGCAGGGTTGCGCGCGCTTCAGAAGGCTGTAATTGATTCCCACGTGCCGCAGCTGCCATGCCCGTTCCTATCCACCAGTCTCCTTCTAATTGACTGGCAGGCTTGGCATTGCGCTGATTCCAGCCGAACTGCTCTGCACCTTGTTCCATACAAGCGATCAGCTGACGTGAAGAAAACGGAATGTCTTTACTAGGATCTTTTTCGGGTTCATTGCGGCGACGCAGCTCGATAGGATCAAGATCTAATTGTGAAGCCAGCTCATCCATCGCACATTCAACGGCAATCATACCGACAGCTTCACCGGGTGCACGCATTGAGCCTGATAGCACTTGGTTCATGTCGACCATTTCATAATTTACACGGCGGTTTTTACCGCGGTACAAGTAATGGGTAGACAGAGCAGTTGGCTCAAAGAATGCCTCTCCAGGCAAATTGCTAGAAACGGTATCGTGAATCAATGTATCGATAACGCCATCTTTATCACAGCCGATGGCGATACGCTGACGAGTGTTTGAGCGTCTGACCGTTGCTTCCATCACCTGTGGACGGGTCATGGTTATCAATACTGGTCGACCAAGCTCTTTTGAGGCAATTGCAGCGGCAATAGACTCAGGCGCAATACCGAGCTTGCTACCGAACCCGCCACCGACATAATGTGCGATCAGCTGAACTTGGTCTTTATTTAAGTTTAAGGCGTCCATGACTTGCTGCTTACAAGACGCGAGCATTTGATTGGCAGTATAGAGAATTAGCTTGTCTTCCTCCCAATGCGCCAATGTCACATGTGGCTCCATGGCAGAGCTGTTTTGACTTGGCGTATGGTAAAAGCGATCGAGCGTCACCTCGGAGTCAATAAGTCCTTGTTCTGGATCGCCTTGGACATAGTTTTTGTCAGAGCCTTTTTTTTCATCGACTGCATGGGCGTTAGACAGCTCTTTAGTAAAATTCAATGCCGCTTGGTCAGTCTCATCTTTATAAGTAACTTTAAGCGCATTTGCCCCTTCTGTTGCTGCTTCAAAGGTTTCAGCGATGACCACAGCGATAGGTTGACCATGATAAAAAATCTCAGTCGCTCCCTGCTTCGGGGCTTTTTTTAATCCGCCTTGCTGAGAGTTGCGTAAAAAGTGCTTAGGGTCTGTGACAACCTTGACAATATTAGGAATGCCGTCTAAAGAACTGCTATCAATGTTCTCGACTTGACCTTTGGCAATGGTCGCACCGACCAAAACACCGTACGCTTTATTGTCTAAATGGATTTCGGCACTATAGTGGGCTTGACCGCTAACCTTTAACGAGCCATCGATACGGTTGATTGGCTTACCAACCAGTTTACTCGCCGTTTTGCTAAACAGAGACTCGACAGGCTCATCCATGGTCATTTTTTTGGTCGGTTCTGACTGAGTGATTGATTCAAATAATGACATAATTATGCTCCCTCGCCCGCTAGTGCGCGCTGAATGACTTGTTTTAGTAGGCGACGCGTCAACGGTATCTTAAAGTCGTTTTGACCATTACCTTTGGCATCATGCAACAACAGATCGGCGGCTTGCGCGATAACATCGCTATTACCATCGGTGTCCATTAATAATGCCTCAACTTCTTCGTTACGCCATGGCTCAGTTCCGATACCACCGAATGCCAATCGTACCGTCTTCAGATTACCGCTATCGTCAGCGTCAATGACTGCCGCACAAGATACCAGCGCAAAGGCATAAGAGGCGCGATCACGCACTTTGTCATAAGTATGCATACCCTTGACAGGGGCAGGTAATACAACGTGAGTAATTAATTCACCTGCTTCCAATACATTTTCGATATGCGGTGTGTCTTTTGGTAAGCAATAGAAATCTTTCACATCAATAGCACGAGTCGATCCGTCAGCTTTGACTGTCTCAATAGTGGCATCCAGCAAGCGCATTGCCACTGCCATATCAGAGGGGTGCTGAGCAATACAGGCATCGCTCGTACCTAAAATAGCCAGCGTACGGTTCTCACCGTTGATGGCAGGACAACCTGTCCCCGGTTCACGTTTGTTGCAAGCGCTGTCTGTCTGGTAAAAATAATAGCAACGGGTACGCTGTAAGAAATTACCACCAGTGGTTGCTTTATTGCGCAGTTGACCTGTCGCTCCTGCCAAAATTGCTCTGGATAATACTGGGTAATTTGCAATAACGTCAGGATGTGCTGCCAAATCACTATTGGTCACAAGTGTGCCAATACGTAAACCACCATCGGCAGTAGTCTCAACTTGTTCTAACTCTAAACGAGTAATATCGACCAATTTAATTGGCGTCTCAATCTCTAGCTTCATTAAGTCTAATAAGTTGGTACCACCTGCGATAAAAGAAGCATCTTTGGCACTAGCAGATGTCGCGGCCTGCTCTGGTGCATCAGCACGGCTATATTCAAAACGTTTCATGAGCGGCCTCCTGTCGTAGCAGTTGCTGTCTGAGTATTTACCGTCTTATTATTCGCTGAGGGTTTACCAAGTTGCGCCTCGCTCGGTGGTGGCGACCAGATACCTGTCACGCTTAAATTTTGCGCAGCATTATCGTTTGCCTCAAAGGTAGACTCTGAGACTTCATTCTTAAGTACTTGTGAAATGGCTTTGATAATATTTGGATAAGCAGAACAGCGACAGATATTACCGCTCATGCGCTCAGCGATTTCTTGTACCAGCAGACCATCAGGATGTTGCAAGTCTGTGCTGACATGGCTTGGCCAATTTTGTTTGATCTCTTCTATCAATGCGGTCGCTGAGCAGATCTGACCGGGGGTGCAATATCCGCACTGAAATGCGTCGTTGTCTTTAAAGGCTTGCTGCAATGCCGATAATGAATCCGGCATTCCGATGCCTTCAATCGTTGTGATGTCATCACCATCATGCATGACCGCAAGTGTCAGACAAGAATTAACCCGTCGTCCATTGATGAGCATCGTACAAGCCCCGCATTGACCGTGGTCACAGCCTTTTTTAGGTCCAGTAATTCGTAAGTGCTGACGACAGACGTCGAGCAGTGTCGTACGGGCGTCAAGATTATCGAGCTGATAATCCTGTTTATTGATTGTTAAGGTCAAAGTAGACATGCTGGCTTCTCGCTGGCAGATGAACATAATGGAATGGTAAAATACGCCTCAAAAGACGGCATCGATAAATTTATTATGACGCATCAAAAAAGTTGTTTTGTTTTTACTTTGTAGTTATTACAGTGTAGTTTTTAATCATAGGTAGTTTTTAATCATAGAGAGTGTCGAGACATGAGTGATGCTGCTAACGGGCATCTTATTTATGATGATGACTCTTTTTTACATTGGTCAGTTTTCTATATTCGTCAGTAGACAATCGAACAAGTTTTAAATGTGTTCGGTAAAATCTTCAATATAGTCATTATCCTTTTATGAGTCACATTTTTGGTGCCGTTACAAATTGGCTATATATCTTCACAATTCATTGTTGAGCAATCACTCAAATTTGTTTATAGTGGTTGCAGTTGATTCACTTAGAGAAGATTGACATGTTAAATTGAGTATTCACTCAAATTGACTTGTCCTTTTTAAGAGATCTGATTTCAGGTATCTACTCTAAGAAATATAAGCTACAACACTTTAAAAACGACCTAACAACTATTTATCTTAAGGATTTTGTATGACCGAATTTACATTACACGACAAAGAAACCGCACCAGCAGAGAGCAAAGACTTGCTAGACGTTTCTATCAAAGCATTTGGCATGGTTCCAAACTTGCATGCTGTGATGGCTGAAGCGCCTGGATTGCTTGAAGGCTATCAACGTCTACATGAGTTGTTTTTGGACAGCAGTTTCGATGACGAAGAAGTCACCGTTGTCTGGCAAACCATCAACGTCGAGCATGCTTGTCATTATTGCGTACCTGCACATACTGGTATCGCCAAAAGCATGAAAGTGGATGATGCCATCACCGAAGCATTGCGCAATGAAACTACACTACCGACTGAGAAATTAGAAGCGCTACGTGACTTTACACTCTCTGTAGTCCGTGGTCGCGGTAACGTAGATGATGCTGCTGTACAAGCATTCTTGGATGCTGGCTTTACCAAACGTCAAATCCTAGAAGTAGTCCTTGCTGCGGCGCAAAAAGTGATGAGCAATTACACCAACCATCTTGCTAACACGCCAATCGATAAGCCATTCCAAAAATTTGAATGGCACAAAGCAGACTAATTAAACCGCCAATTTGGGGTTGTAATGACCCCTCTGGTGTTTTTATACTGCTGTAAGAGAGACTGCTGTTCGAAAACAATCGAGCAGCAGTTTTTTCAGTTAAAATCTTATTGAATAAGAGGGTAGTTATAGTCAAAGTATCCTAAAAACGCTACGGTATTGCTGATATCAATTTTTTGTTGCCTCTGTCTGCGCAGGCACAGTAAGCAAGAAAAATTGATGTCAGCAGTATGTAATGTATCGATATTACTTTTACTGACTATAATTACTGTCATAAATAACGAAATCATGAATAACAAACTTGTAAATAATGAGAGGTCATATGAAAAATATCGAGAAGCCCCTACGCATAGATATCGTATCAGATGTCGTTTGTCCTTGGTGCGTCGTTGGTTATAGACAGTTGGCTGAAGCACTCAAGCAAACCAATACCGAGTACGAGATTCATTGGCATCCGTTCGAGCTAAACCCTAATATGCCAAGCGAAGGTCAAAATTTTCGGGAGCATATTGCCGAAAAGTATGGCTCAACCAAGCAAGAGTCTGACGCCAGCCGAGCAAGAATGACGGAAGCTGGTAGTGAAGTTGGCTTTGAGTTCAACTTTAGTGATGACATGCGTATGCACAACACCTTTAACTTGCACCAGCTTTTACATTGGGCGCATCAGCAAGGTCGCATGCATGAGTTAAAGCAAGCATTGTTCACCGCTCACTTTACCAATGGCAGAAACATCTCTGATCATTCCGTGCTCGCGGATATTGCGTCGGAGACTGGACTTGATCGTAGCGAGGCGCTAGCAGTACTGGAAGACCAACGTTTTGCTAAAGAAGTACGTGCCGCTGAGCAACATTGGCAGCAGCAAGGTATCCAAAGCGTACCTGCGGTGATATTCAATGAGCGTCATTTGGTTAGCGGTGCTCAAGGCGTGGAGAACTTCACGAGTATCTTGCAGCAGTTGGCTGACATGCCAGACTAGGTTTTATTAGCTCTTACATTGACTATTACATTGACTCTTAATAAAAGGATCTCTTATGTCTTCTGAGCATTCCCCTTCGATCATCGTATTTGACGTCAATGAGACGCTACTCGATATTGATACCCTCGCGCCTTTATTTTCTCGCTTATTTGACAATGAAAAAATACTGAGAGAATGGTTTGCCCAATTGGTGCTTTATTCTCAAACCATGACCTTATCCGGTCTCTATACACCTTTTGGCGAACTTGGCGTCGCTGCCTTACAGATGACGGCTGATATTCATAGTGTCACGCTGACAAAAAGCGATATCGATGAGTTAAAAGAGCGTATGAGCAAAATGCCAGCTCACCCTGATGCAGTGCCAGCATTAACCAAGCTAACTGAAGCAGGGTTTCGACTGGTGACGTTGACCAACTCAGCGAGCAGTCCATCGCCAACACCATTAGAAAAAGCAGGGCTAAGTCAGTTTTTTGAGCAGCACTTCAGCGTTGAGACTGTTGGCAAGTTCAAGCCTGCACCTGAAACCTATCAGATGGTAGCCAAAGAGTTGTCTGTTGAAATGTCAGAGTTGTGTTTGGTCGCCTGTCACCTTTGGGATACCATCGGCGCGCAAGCGGCTGGCTGCCACGCTGCGTTTCTCACGCGACCTTATAATGAGTTGCTATCAGCGTCGAATGTTCCCACACCTGATTTTATAGCATCAGATTTAGATACGCTTACCAATCAGATTATTCTTAATAATCAGAGCAAATAACCCTTCTGATTTTTAGCAATCAAACTTTTTAGCAATAAAACAAAAAATGCCGCTTCTACTAATAGAAGCGGCATTTTTATGAATGCTATGACACGATATTCATTTTAAAACTACTACCTTAAGATTGACTCTTAAAAATGAATAACCGTACGAATACTCTCGCCTTTATGCATCAAGTCAAACGCTTCGTTGATGTCTTCTAATGGCATGGTATGGGTAATGAAGTCTTGTAGTGGGATTTCGCCCGCTAGATAGCGCTCAACATAGCCTGGTAATTCTGAACGGCCTTTTACGCCGCCAAATGCTGAGCCTTTCCAGACTCGACCAGTCACTAATTGGAACGGACGGGTTGAGATTTCTTGCCCAGCACCAGCGACACCGATAATGACCGACTCGCCCCAGCCTTTATGGCAGCACTCAAGCGCGGAACGCATCACATCGACGTTACCGATACACTCAAATGAGTAATCAACCCCGCCATCGGTTAGCTCAACGATGACTTCCTGAATTGGTTTGTCATAATCTTTTGGATTAATGCAGTCAGTCGCGCCTAGTTTTTTGGCCAGCTCAAATTTGCTTTCATTGATATCAATCGCAATGATACGGCTGGCTTTTGCCATGGCAGCACCGATGACCGCTGACAGACCAATACCGCCCATGCCAAAGATAGCAACCGTAGCACCTTCTTCGACTTTTGCAGTATTCATGACCGCGCCCATACCAGTCGTGACGCCACAACCTAGCAAGCAAACTTCTTCTAATGGCGCTTCTTTATTGACTTTAGCCAATGAAATCTCTGGCAAGACAGTATATTCAGAAAAAGTTGAGCAGCCCATGTAATGATAAATTGGCTCACCATCTTTATAAAAACGCGTGGTACCGTCTGGCATCAGACCTTTACCTTGGGTCTCGCGCACGGCTGAACACAAATTGGTTTTGCCTGAGGTACACATTTTACAGACGCCACATTCTGCGGTGTATAAAGGGATAACATGATCGCCAACTTGGACACTGGTCACGCCTTCGCCGATTTGCTCAACGATACCGCCACCCTCATGACCCAAAATCGCTGGGAATACGCCTTCTGGGTCTTCACCAGATAAGGTAAACGCATCGGTGTGACAAACGCCACTGGCGATGATTTTTACCAAGACTTCACCTTTGCGCGGCAACATCACATCCACTTCTTCGATAGATAGCGGCTGGTTTGGACCCCAAGCAATGGCGGCTTTCGATTTGATAAATTTATCTGACATAGTTGTCTCTCTTTTTAATTAATTTTATCGCTTATTCAGCGCAGACCTATTCAGCTTATAGTGCTTACCTAATAGAGGCAAGCTACAGTTGTAGCAGTCTGTAAAACATTTCATGCTATGTCGATAATTATAGTTGTTTCTGAGGTGATAACAATATGCTATATTTGCAAATATCTTTTACACAGTGGTAACAATCATGCGCTGGGATGGTATTAGCGAATTCGTTTGTGTGGCAGAATATGAGAGCTTCACGCGCGCCGCAAAAGAATTGAGCCTCTCGACTGCGCAAGTCAGTCGGCAGATCAGCGCGTTAGAAAAGCGCTTGAATATAAAATTGCTATATCGAACCACGCGCAAGGTCTCACTGACCGAAGAAGGCCGCGTGTTTTATCAGCATTGCCGTGGTGTGCTTGATGGCTTGGATGCCGCTGAACAAGCAGTGAGCCACCTACAGTCAAAGCCACAAGGCAGGATTAAATTGACCGCTCCTGTCACTTATGGCGAGCAGCAATTATTACCACTGGTCAATGATTTTATGGTGCGATACAACGATATCGAAGTAACGGCTTTTTTGAGCAATCAAAAAATGGACTTGATCGACGGTGGCTATGATTTGGCGATTCGTATTGGCAAGTTAAGCGATTCAACCATGATGGCAAAAAAAATCAGCCGTCGTACGAATTTTGTCTGTGCCGCGCCTGCTTATCTTGAGAGACACGGTACACCGCACTCTTTGAGTGAGCTGAGTAAACATAATTGTCTGCTAGGCACACGTGACTATTGGCACTTTATAGAAGATGGCAAAATAGATTCTGGAAAAAATGCTGATAAAGAAAAGAATCTACGCGTTTCGGGCAGCGTTCAATATAACAGTGGTCATAGCCTAGTTGATGCTGCGCTAAAAGGTTTGGGCATCGTCCAGCTGCCAGATTATTATGTGCAAAAATACCTAGCATCTGGTGAACTGATAAGCTTGCTGGATGACTATAGAGAGCCTGAAGAAAGTATCTGGGCTATCTATCCGCACAACCGTCATTTATCGCCAAAGATTCGATTACTGGTAGATTATCTATCGGAGCATTTAGCATGAACATGCAAAGCCACTATTCGGTTTTACTTAACATTCGGTTTTACTTAAAATGAATATTATCCACTATCATTAAGAAATATCTGTAATATTAGAAGAAGATCGCTTAACAAAACCAAGCATCACTCACTAAATAAATTACCATAATAAAAGGAATTTTTATGATTAAGATTGTCTCTATCGCTGCCTTAGCTTTGGCCATGTCCTCGTGCGCCAGCGTTGAAAATATTTTAAACGCGCCGGATAAGATGCCATCAACACCAGAAACGATGACTGCTATCAATGCTGAAAAGGGTTTGGTTACGATGCAAAGTAATCATTCCGTGCAAGATACTGCTGATAAGCTGGCGGCGATTATCGAAAGTAGAGGCATGAAAGTATTTGCGCGCGTCGATCATCAAAAAAATGCGCAGGGTGCCAATTTAACATTGAGACCGACGCAGGTAATTATGTTTGGTAACCCAAAAGCGGGTACGCCATTGATGAATTGCGAGCAAAGCGTCGCCATCGACTTACCACAAAAAATCCTTATCAGTGAAGATGCGGATAAAAAAGTCTGGTTGTCGTACAACAATCCTGAATATTTGAAAGAGCGTCATAACATCAAAGGTTGTGATACCGAGATAGCTAACATCGCAAAAGCGCTTGATGGTGTCAGTAAGGCAGCTATTGCAAAATAAGCTATAAATGGAAATATGAACACAAAAAAGGTGGGATGCAAAAGCATAACCCACCTTTTTTATATCTTTAAAAGATTAACTTATTAGCCATTCTTAGACTGTGCTATTTGCTCGTGTAGCTCTATTTTTAACTTCTTAGCACATTCGATAATCTTTTTTCGACCGGCAGGGATAGCGCCATATTCAATCGCTGTCGCGCGCATTTGTACCGTAACATCATAATGCGGATAACTGGCATGACGGTGGAATAAGCGCTGATCTACTTCTATCAATAAGGCAAACTCATGCAGCTCTTGCAGCGTATCAGCCAACATATGACACCATTTATAGCCTTTAAATTCTATCTGCACAAAATCCACATATATTGCCATACAGCCACCTCCTTTATTACCCTTAACTTCTTCTCATGCGCTAAACCACGCTTTCACAAACAGTCATCAAAATAACTCACCGACATTTTTTTTGAGCTGTTTAAGCACTATTTGATATTCTTTATCACTGATTTCAAGTGTACTGAGACGCCCATAGCGTAGCTGACGATAGTCTTGTTGAATCTGCATGATTTTGGTTTGGACAATTTCTGAGTGACCGCTGTCTGTTAAACGGCTATCAGTACCACCTTCGGCATTTGAATCAATAGCCAGTGCCACGCGCTCAAGCCATGCCAGTTGGCCTTCACTGTCATCACGAGCCAGCGATTTATCCACCTTACCAATACGTCTTGATAGCTGTGCAAGCGGCAGATCGGCTAGATGCCAGCGTTTGCGGCGACGTTGCCAGATGACAAAGATTAAAATAGCCATGACAGTGATAACACTCGCTGCCAACCAAATAATTTGCTGCATCACTGAGCGGATATTAAACCATTTGAGTAGCGAGTCAGCTTGTTTATCCTGATCGTAACCGACGACGTCTTTTTGCCAATAGTAGCTGGCTTGATCTGAGAGGCGGCGTAAGGTTTGTAGCATTTGATATTGCTGATAGCTGATTTGCGCACTAGCGCCATCACCGAACATCGCCGCTCCCTGCGACTGTGTCAGCGCATCCATGCCTTGCTCGACGCGCTCAGGTGCAACGAAAGCTGTCGGATCAACACGTACCCAGCCTTGACCCTCAAGCCAAACCTCCGTCCAAGCGTGCGCATCTTTCTGCCGAACTTCCCAAACATTGCCGCCGCGGCTTAGCTCGCCACCTTGATAGCCTGCCACGACCCGTGCAGGTATACCAGCTGCCCGCATCATAAAGGTAAAACTTGAAGAATAATGCTCACAAAATCCCGCTTTGGTCTCAAATAAAAACTCGTCAATACGGTTCTTATTCAGCCGTGGCGGTGATAGTGTATAACGAAATTCTGTTTGATTAATCCAGCGTTCAATAGCCGCTATATAGCGCACTGGATCTGAGCCAGATTGCGCAAATAATCGCTTTGCCAGTGCGCGTGCTTGTGGGTTGCCGTCAGCTGGCAGAGCAAGGTTCAGCCGCCGCAACGCTTCAGACAGAACAGGGTCAATACGCATCGGCGCAAACTGTAATACGTCATAACGGAACTGCTGAGTAACGGGCTGGTCTTTTAATAAGGTAAAGTTTGAAGTAATACTGATGTCTTGGCGCTGGGCAAAAGGATAATCGAGGCCAAATAGCCAGCTTTGTTGTGTGGGTTCTAAAATAATCTCATAGCTGGTAGGCGCAACTTTCACTTCATCGGGGATAGTAGCAAAGGCGTTCTCAATCCAAACAGGCATTTGCAGTGCAGGCCGCCATTGTTGTTGCTGAGGGCTAGGACGCCATGTAATTCCATCAAAGTCGCTAAACACCAAGCCGCGCCAGTACAGCTGCTGCTGCGGTGGGCGCTTATCTGCAAACTCTACCCGAAAGGCCAGCTCAGTCGATTGTCCCAAATTAGCAAAGTCACCGGGCGACATACTATCGGAGACGCCAGTGGTTGCTTGCTGACCTGATAGCTGCACTGACCATAGCGGTGGTAAGCGCGGGAAGAATAAAAACAATACAACCAATAATGGCAGTGCCCCAAGACCTAATACACCCAAAGTGCGCAGACGACCATCACCGCGAGTATTACCATCGTCATTGAGCGCAATAAATGCCAACAAGATAATGACAGCACCGACGATTACCTCTAAAGTCGTAACAAGACCTTGATCCATCAAAAACAGCGCGGCAAGCACGAACAGTGATAAATTTAAGACCACATAAGCATCGCGCCGTTTATACAATTCCCACAGCTTACTGATGAGACATAGCACTAAAAATGCCACGCCCATATCGAGACCAAACGCTGTATTGTACGTCAGCCATAGACCGACAAGACCCAGCAAGAAGCCGAGCATTTGCATGCCTTGATAGACGCGTTTTAAATGACGCAATTTTTTGAACTTAATTTTGATGCGCGGTAGTTGGGCGGCGATACTAACCACAGCAAAGCCAATCAGCCATAAAGGCAGATGCGCGGCATGAGGTAAAATGACGATGATTTGGGCGATTAATACCCAATAATACGCTGGCAAGGCAAATAGCTTGCGAGTCCATTTAGTATCGCTAGCCTGTTCAGTATGAGAAGCGATATTTTGACCCAATGCCAACTGCTCAAAGCTTGCAGAATTTATAAAGTCTGATTTAGAAGAGCCAGTAAATACTTCTACCGGTTTTTTTGAGTCATCTATTTTAGAGATATTGGTCATGGCGTTTTTGCCAACCTTAGCAAGCACGCTTGCGCAAAACTATCACCTTCTCCCATTGGGGCAGCAGCAGAGGCATCACTCGGCAAGCGCATTTTAAATGGCGCACCTAGCTCACCCAACCTCATCGCCCCATACGTCATCTGAGCCAGCCTCTGCTCATGATGCACCGCTGGCATATCGGCATAATCTAAGCTTTGTTCATGACCGACTGGATCAGCAAAGTGCTTGGTAAACATACCCTGACCGCGCGCCACATGCCCCCAAGAAACTCGTGCCAGCGACTCACCTTCGATATAATTATCGAGCCGCTCAAAGTCATCTTGACCTTGCCGATATTGCCCGCCTGTTGGTAAGTCCTCCAAACTTGCAACTGCATATTGTGCCTGCCAGTCAAAGGCTTCAGGTTTTGGATAGACCCACGCCGTACGCGCAAAATAGACATAAGACCATGCCCGCATAATGCCCAAAGGATAAACGGTTTTTATTTTTAAGCGTGGTAATTCAAACTGCCCACGACTATGCGTCTGTACTGGCAAACGAATAATCTGCTCACCTTGTAGCCGTGTAACGAGCACAGAATTTTGACTATCTACGTTAGGTTTGATTTTCTTACTGGATTTTTTATCCGTCTCTTTATCAACCTGCTCAAAGCCAAATAACAACTGCCGTCTTGGTTGGCGGCTCTCACTGCGCAGCTGCAAAGTCACCCAAACAGGCGCACCCGCTTCTGCCATGGTCACTTCTATTAATTGTACTTTTAGACCTGAAATATGGGCAAAGGTTACATGAAAGCTGATCAGCCAGACACTGATCAAATAAAAACATAAGCCCAGCACCAGATTATTGCCATAGTTGATGCCAGCAATAAAGGTAATGACCAATAACACCGCAAATAGCATCCCTTCACGGCTAAAAAAGATATAGACATTGCGCAAATTGAGCGTGGCGCTATCACTTTTAGGCGCACGCGAGGCAAACCAACGGCTTAATGCTGAAGTAGCTGGTACGGTTAAGGCTTTTGGCAAAAAGCTCATGATTACCCTATCCTTACCATAAAATTAATACTCTCATTCACAATTGAATAGCAGTTTTGGACATAAACGCACGTTATAAAAAATCAAACGGTTAAACAATAACAGCCACGTCTGCCAATATGCGTTGTGCGATGGTCTGCGTCGCTTGTCCTCCCGTCACATACGCGGGCACAAAACGCTGACCGAGACGATGATCAGTGACCGCAGCGAACACCGCTTGAATATCTTCAGGCGTCATCTCCATATGCCCCGATACATAGGCATAAGCTTGTGCAGCACGCTGTAGTGACAGCACACCACGCGGTGATAAGCCATGATACTCTTGACTTGCTCGTGTTTTTGCCACCAGTCTTTGTAGATAATCCAAAACCACATCCGCGACATGAACTTGCTTGACCCCTTGCTGGGCTAATAACACAGCGTCCGTATCTAGCACGGCATCCAACTCTTTTAATAGCTCGCGGCGATCCTGACCTTTTAAGAGCTCACGCTCTGCCGCAGGTGATGGGTAACCGAGCGACAAACATAGTAAGAATCGATCTAGCTGCGATTCAGGGAGTGGATAGACACCTGCTTGCTGCAAAGGATTTTGGGTTGCAATCACAAAAAACGGCTGCGGCAAAGGATAGGTTTTCCCATCTTGGGTGACTTGCCGCTCTTCCATCGCTTCTAATAATGCGCTTTGCGTCTTGGGGCTGGAGCGATTGATTTCATCTGCAAGTAACAGCTGAGTAAAGATAGGCCCAGAACGAAACTCAAATTGCTGTTTACTTTGGTCATAGATACTCATGCCTAAAATATCTGCTGGCAGCATGTCGTTAGTAAACTGCACACGGCTAAAGCTCAAACCCAATAACTGTGCCAACCCTTGCGCCAAGGTCGTCTTGCCCATACCCGGTATATCTTGCAGTAATAAATGACCACCTGCCAATATACCACTTAGCGCCAACTTAACGGCTTGAGGTTTATCCAACACAATTTGGTTTAACTGTGCCATAAGCTGGGCGATTTTTTGCTGGTTATGGCGATAGTCGCTAGCACTAGGCGCAGATTGACTGAGTATCTCTGACGTTGGCGGGCGTGTAGAGGAAAGGGACATGTCGATGGCTGTATGGGTCATAGTAATTATTGGCTCGTTTTTTGGATAATGAGTATAAATCAGGAATTACTTTGCCTCATCTTCCACTAGGGGCGCGGCGGCACGAAGCGTTGACAGATAAGCGATCACATCCGCACGCTCTTTAGCATCAGGCATAGGGTTTGATAGCATTTTTGAATCTAGCATGGCTTTTTCCGCATCCGCAATATAAGGATCAAGCGTTTTTGCATCCCATATCCAACCTGATGTTTTTAGCCCATCACTATAGGTGTAATCTTCTAGCTCTGCGGCGGGCGCACCATATATATTCATCAACTGCGGGCCTTTTTTATTGAGACCGGCATTAAGCTGATGACACTGACCACAAGCCTCTTTATAAATTAGAGCACCATTGACAGCGTTACCTCCAGTATATAGTGGCAGCGTGACAGGCGCGCGATGATCAGGTGGTATACTTTCCCCGCAGGCGGTGAGCAGTAGAACAGCGGTAAAAATACCGCTCAATGATGACTTACTGATAATAGACATTTTTGACAATCTTTAGTTGAGGAGCACCAGCTATATAAGACGATATCGATAATAATGCAATGCAAAATCAGACAAAATCGGTCGGCACGCATAGATAGCTGTTTAAAAATATAGCATCATTTATCGGCATCTAAACCAATAAATAACGCTTAAGAAACGTCTAGGGTTATACCTGTATGGTTACACAAGATTAGGTGCTCTTATGTACCACTAGCCACTTTTATTGTACTGCTTGGCTCTTCCAAATAATACCCTTGCAGGTAACGCGCACCCACACTCCAAGCGACAGACATGGTTGCCGCCTCTTCAATGTAAGGCATCAACACATCGATTTTAACCGCGTTGGTACGCACGATAAGAGACTTAACGGCTTCTAAATTATCCGCAGAATCGATATCTTGCACGTAACTACGAGCCAAACGTACGATATCTGGCTGGACAACGCTGGCAATCTCAACAGACTTAGTAGACGAGCCAAAGTTAGTAATACCAAGCTGACAGCCCACTTGGTCAAGTGCTTCAAATTGAGATTTGGCAACCGTTAAATGATCAGCGATATCTTGTTCATTAAATTGTAGCGTCAATGCTCCTGCAGCACCGCCAACGGCATTAATCAGCTGACTGGCAACGTTTGGCAGCTTTTTATCAACTAGCGAAGCACTGGTCAATTGTATCAATAATCGTGCTTCAGGATGGATCTTACGGACGTCATTTATCTTTTTACAGGCATTAATCAGTACCCAACGATCTATTTTTTCTAGCAATTGATGCGCTTTAGCAACCGCCATAAATTGTTGAGGTGTCAACACGGTATTGTCAGCATCTGCCAATGGCAGCCGCAGATAGACTTCAAAAAAGTCACTACGGTCATTATTGATGTCATATATCGCCTGAAACGATAGCTCAAAGCGGTTATTGGCAATGGCATCGACTAAAGACTCAGCGAGCGCATGGTCATCACTATTGGCATGCTCACTCGGATCATATAAATGATAGGTGCCACCTTTATTGGAGGTCTCAGTCATAATCTGAGCAATGGCATCCATCGCTCGCTCTAATACAATCTTAGGCTCAGCGGTATTTTTTTCGATTTTGACAATACCAATACTAACGGTGGTGCTTGTCGTACGCTTATCGACTTCAATGAGCATCTCACTAATACGTGAGCCAATGTGCTCGGCGAGCTGTTCGAGCTCTGCGGCTGTCTGATTCTCTACTAGTATCGTAAATGCTGTATCGCTAAAGCGGCTTACATAACCCTCTGGCACCAGCTCGTCTAGGGTATAAGCTACCTGCTTGACCGTCGTATCGACACCCTGCAAACCCAAGCTACTTCTAATTTTACCAATGTTATCGAGCCGAACATACATTAGCCCTGCAGTCAGTACGCCATCTATTGCTTGCTGGTGTACCGTCATCAACTGCTCTTCAAAACCGTGGCGGTTGTTGATTCCTGTCAAGCTATCCTTACGCTCAGCTTCTGCCAAGCGCTTAGCAACCTCAGCACTATTACTGTTATTTTGTTGGATAATAATTTGAGTAACTGGCTCACTATCCAAGGTGGCTGCTGCCAGCTGTAGTTTTGCCTCAAAGGTACTGCCATCCTTACGTAGGCTTTCGAATTTGAACTCAACCTCTTCACGGCTACCCTTATCAAACTGTCGCAAAAACTGCTTAAAGGCTTTGACGTTGTCGCCACCTGCGATCAAATCAATAACGGGTACACCAATGATATCGTTCATTGATTCAAAACCAAATAGCTGAAGATAAGGGTCATTGGCAAAGATATGAATACCTTGGTCAAGATAGGCAACCGCACTTTTAGAGTTTTTGATTAAAATATTAGCGCGCTGCTCTGCCTCAGACAGTACATGATGCAGAGATTTTAGCTGGCGGCGGCTACGCAAATTATCATGCTGTAAGCAAATCGCCATCACCACTGCTGTCTCTTGGTCTGCCCTAAGCGCCTTAACCATCGTGCCATTCATCACAGAAGGCAAACCGTCCTCATTATGAGCAGTCGGAGCTGTCTCTGCACTCATCAGACAGATCATCGGCAGATCAATACTCTGCTCTTGCACGATTCCCACCATGTCGGTAAAGCTCATATCATAGGCTTGGCCAAAAACTAAAACATCCCACGGCTGGCGGAGTGATTTGAGCAACTCTTCCTTGTCATCCAAAAAGCCTAGATTGATGCTGTCATAATAAGAATCTAGCAAATCCACCAGACGCTCAGCATAGAGCTGATCGGCATCGATAACTAGTAGATTTAAGACGGACTGAGTACGCATAGGAGGCCTTTTGAATCTTATGATCGTATTTATTTTTATCGCTTAATTTCGATACCTTGCTGCTTTTTCTAACATCAAAATAGCACGGCAAATAAGCAAGCACTACAAGTATTAGGCTCAGCGGGTATTGAAAATACTGGTTTATTGATGCGGTCTAGGATGACTGACTTGGTAGGTAGGTATTTCTAGACCATAAAAATGTAAGTCGCAGTATCTCTCATTATAGACAATAATTTAACCGACTGCATATTAACTTAACTTGGACATGCTGAAGTATGGCAAATAGTAGACTTAGAGAGGCTGCCACCGCCGCCGATTTATATAGGATTGACTATATCACTATCCAAATAAATACTTGCGCAGACTACAGTTGTACCACTTCATACTGGCTAAACTCATCGGTCACCAATAAGGGATGTAATAAACGTAACAATTTCTGTTTATTATGCAAGCGCATGATCACTCTATCATTGGTCTGAAAATGAAAGGTCGGCACTATTAAGCTGCAAGTCGTCTGTAGCTGATCATCGCCAGCGACAATGAAGGCTGGCACAAAATGCTGACTGCGTGACTTCCTATCCTCTAGACGCAGCCCGCAAGTGATTAACTTGTGACCAAGGACTTGCCACTCTACCTCTGGATTATGAGTATCAAGATTGAGCCAGCGTGCAACCCCAATCGACCAGTCAGCGGTGGTCGTCTCAGAACGGCATAATAAAGAGAGACTCATTATTTGTAACGGTGGCGGAGTGGTAATGGTAGGACGAACATCAACATCAACAGGATTTACCATCAGCTGCAACGTGCGAAAAGGCGAAAGGACATTTTTGCTGTCAAAAGTTTCAAAGATTGATAAGTTACTGTCCACGGGTTTTTTTGGTACGGTATCATAGCGAGGTCGCTCCCCATCCGGCAGCTCTTTGGTGCCGATCAAGCTTATCAATCCTTGCGCATGACTAGCATGATAATGAATATCATTAAATCCAATCACCATTGTGGCATCTTGCTTAGCGCTATACTTATTCGGTACGGTTAATTGCGGCTGCATATAGCGATAGGTTATCGCCATTGCTATCTTATTCAGCAAACAGCACTCAACGCCTTCGCTACCCTCATTGATTAATGCTTGCTGGCGTGATTTTAGATGCTCTATCACTGATGCCAGCTCAATGAAGAGACAGTCGTACTGGCTCTCATAGGGATTGATGCTAGAGTGGGCGGTCAAGTAAGTAGGTGGATTCTCACTATGCAAATTGACAAAGACGCGTGTCTCAGTTTGCGGCTCTATGGTCGCAACGATTGGTTCAGCCCACTCCGGTAATAAGCGATGGACCAGCAAGATATTAGAACGACGCAATCCGCGCACATTGAGCAAGCTGTGCAAACATATTTGACAATACAATCGATGTATACTGTCCGCGCGGTTGGTAACGACATAAACACTTAAGTCAAGCGTTGCAGCATGGCGCTGACAGGCAAGATAATACAATCGATTGAGTGCAGCCCAGACATATGACGGTGGCTTTTGATAACAAATGGCCTCTTCCATCAATAGTTTTTGGTACGTTAACATCGTCTGGTAAATAACGATGGCTAACGTCATTGGCGCAGATTTTTCGCCCGTAAAACGGCGCTGCCAGCCGCTACTTGCCGGCGTTTTTTGATTGTCTAACAACGATATTTCGCGGCGTATCACACCGTCGCAGACCAGAATAACCAGATAATATAAAGATTTTACTTGAGCAACACAGTCCAACTGAGCATCACTCAGCGCTCCCGTCTCATGGACGTAAGACTGACGTAAAGCAGCAATCAGCCGATCGGCAGCATCAAGGACGATACGAATTAATTTGAAACGTTGCTGATCATCTACGTCAGCCACTCTCAACTCTGTGAGTACTTTTTCCAATTGCTCCGCTTGCTGCGCTTCTGTTTGCGATGGCAAAAGTGCCACCCACTTGCGCAAATGCTGCTCTTGACCGTTGGTCGAGTGGCTAGAAGCAGGCAGTAACGGCTCTGTCGAAGCCAGATGCTCTTGAAAATCCGATAAAGTTATCATTACTATCCTTAGTCATTACGCAGTGATAGCTGCACAAACTATTAGCAAGCGGGTAAGCGTTAGCTATCGATAGAAGGTCGTAATAACAGCTGCTTATGCACTTATTGGTCATTATTTGTCCATAAATAATATTGCCTCGTCATCATGCAACTTTTAAGCCCCATTGTAAATGTCAATCGGCACCTTAAACGGTCTATCTGGCAGCTCCCTGACCAGCTTAGGTACCAGATAACCGGGTAATGCTGCCAATAATGACCAATAAAGCGCGACTGCTGACCGCTCGTCGCTATCGAAATGTGCTGCGCCTGCCACTTTATCCAACACGTGCAAATAATAAGGCAATACGCCAGCGGCAAATAAGCGTTGGCTTAAAGCGATTTGAGCAGCAACGCTGTCATTAATGCCTTTTAGAAGTACGGCCTGATTTAATAAAGTCATGCCAGCTGCTCGCGCCCGCTGCAAATACTCTGCTGTGAGCACATCAATCTCATTAGCATGATTACAATGAATGACCATGACGATATGACAGCGACTTTGTGCCAGCCTCTCTAATAATGGCGCATCCAAACGTGCTGGAATCACTATTGGCAAACGAGTATGTAGCCGAATGGTGGTCAGTTGTGGGATGGCTTCCAAGGTATCTAACCAAGCAAACAACCGTCTATTGGTCACGTTTAAAGGGTCGCCGCCACTCAAGATCACCTCATTGATCTCAGGATGCGCAGTAATATAGTCGATGATGCTTTGTTTGGCATCGGCAGTGGGCATATTGGCACTGTAATCAAAATGCTGACGGAAACAGTAACGGCAATGAATCGCACAAGCACCTGTAATCGTTAACAGCACTCTTGATTGATATTTATGCAATAAGCCTTTGGTCGGGTTATGGTCGTTTTCGGCTAAAGGATCTGCCACGTAGCCAGTCACTGTGACTTGCTCTTGTTGGTCAGGTAGCACTTGCTTTAGCAAAGGGTCATTGCTATCGCCAACGGTCATTTTTGCGACAAAAGCACGTGGCACTCTTAGCTCAAAATGCTCAGGCACATAAACGTCAGCACGCAAGGATTCTAGTTTTAGGATACTAAGCAGCTCATCAATGCTGGTAATGCCTTCGGATAATTGCGTTTGCCAGTTTTTTTGTGTGATTAAATGGTTTATCATGACAACCTAGTACCTGTGCCTAAAAGGCGTCATTATACGCCCTTAGTGAGTACCCTATCAAAGCATACCAGTCATCCATGAATAGTTGGCGTGACGACAGCGCTTAGCACAGTTATCTCCACACCCAAATACTGATCATATATTCGCAACCTTTAGGAGTTTCTTGTGGCAAGTTTTTCTACTAATGAATTTAAAGCCGGTCTAAAAGTCATGCTCGATGGCAATCCTTGTGCCATTCTTGAAAACGAGTTTGTCAAACCTGGTAAAGGTCAAGCCTTTAACCGTGTCAAGTTGCGCAATCTTCGTAGTGGTAAAGTATTGGAGCAAACTTTCAAGTCAGGTGATAGCTTAGAGGCGGCTGATGTCATGGACACTGAAATGAACTATCTATACAACGATGGCGAGTTTTGGCATTTTATGCATCCTGAAAGCTTTGAGCAAATCCAAGCTGACAAAACAGCAATGGGCGACTCAGTACAATGGCTAAAAGAAAACAGCAATGCCGTATGTACCATCACTCTATTTAATGGAAGTCCATTGTCGATCACGCCACCCAACTTCGTTGAGTTACAAATCACGGAGACAGATCCTGGCGTACGTGGTGATACTTCAGGTGGTGGCGGCAAACCTGCTAAGTTAGAGACAGGCGCAGTTGTGCGTGTACCATTGTTTGTTCAGCAAGGTGAAGTCGTCCGTGTCGATACCCGTACTGGTGACTACCAAACTCGCGTCAACTAATCGCTCGACTTGATTTAGGGGATGTCCTCATTTCAAAAATGGCGATAAAAATGAGATAAATTGTCGTCAAACGAGGAAAATAGCGCAGATAATATCGAGATATTGATAAGCTATTTGGCAAAATTTAGCCATTTTTAGCGCATTTAGAGAATGCTCGATTGAATTGGGGACGCGCCCTAGTAACGCATAAAAAAAGCTTAACCATTATTAAATGGTTAAGCTTTTTTATTACTTGTCAGAAAGTCATCGAAAAAACATCATAAACAAGCACTAAAACGGTTTGAATAATCAGCACAATAAAGAATGCATTCGTGCGATTTAGTAGATCTATAGTCAAGGAATTTTAGAATCGCTACAAGGCGCCCAACCGCAGATAGTACACTGCGTACATCTAGGATGGGTAACACCGTAGCGGTTTAAAAGTGCTATGACTATATCTTGGCAAATTAAGTCTGCCTTACTCTCTTAATCAGCTGACGATTGCTTATGCATCAGCCAATATTGTACCAAGGCGTTTAGCTGCTCTTGTTTAAAGGGCTTTGTGCAATAATCCTGCATGCCCACATTGAGATATTTTTCGCGCTCGCCATCCATGGCATTAGCGGTCAAAGCGATAATCGGTGGCAGCACTTGAGGATCATAAAGTTCGTGTAACTTAATGGTTGCCTGTACGCCATCCATAATCGGCATATGATGATCCATCAAAATGAGGTCATAACGCTCAGGGTACAACGCAAAAGTCTCAATCGCTTGCTGCCCATCGGTGACATGCGTAACCGTATGACCACTATTATTCAGGGCTTTTTTGGCTATCGTCGCGTTGACACTGTCATCTTCAACTAACAATATATGACCAGAACGCTCCTGAGTGGGCACTATCATAGTAAAGTCGTTTGAATCTTGCCAGCTCTCGTACTGCTCCTCACCGATAGTAGGTAGCGGCAACAATACCGTGAAGGTAGTCCCGACACCGACCACACTATCTACATTAATGCACCCACCCATTAGATCCACCAGAGATTTACACACAGACAACCCAAGACCTGTACCACCATACAGACGATGGGTCGATTTATCAGCTTGATTGTAAGCATCAAATATCGCGTCAACTGATTCAGGTTTGATACCGACGCCTGTATCGGTGACCTGAATATATAAGGTCATGTTTTCTTGGGTATTGCTCTCTTCAATGATACTGTCACCACTAATGGTCTCATCAGTCAAAACATCATCAAATTCATCATTTCTAGACTTGTCATTTTTAGACTTGTCATTGATATAACAACAATTGGGCACGTGCTTAACATCGATACTCACTCGCCCACCTTCACGGGTGAATTTGATGGCATTATTGACAAGGTTGACCATGATTTGTTTGAGACGTACCGGATCCCCTTGCACATAAGGTGATAGCGATTCCATATAATGGTAGTCTAAAATCAAGCCGCGCTGTCGGGCTTTGATAGCAAAGAGACTGACTACTTCATTACATAAGGTAGACAAGTTCATCGGGATGGCATCAATGGTCATTTTGCCAGACTCAACTTTCGATAAATCCAAAATACCATTGATAATCGCTAGCAAATGCTCATTTGAGACTTTTATATTGTCCACATACTCTTGTTGTTCTTGGCTGAGCTTAGTCTCGCTAAGCATCTCTACCATGCCGATAATGCCATTCATCGGTGTCCGTATTTCATGGCTCATGTTGGCCAAAAAGTCCGATTTCATCTCATTAGCATGCTTGGCGACACGTTGTTTATCTTGTAGTTGTAAAGCATCGGCAGCCATCATCGCGAACTGGGCCAATAATTTTTCTTGCTTAGCATCAAAGCCATAATAAGGCTCTGTATCCATCAGACAGAAAGAGCCTAGACGATACGTCTTATTGTCTTCATGCATGATAATGGGCGCACCCGCATAAAATCGTAAATGCGTAGATTCTGTCACCAATGGATTCTGATCAAAGCGACTGTCTTTTGACAAATCTGCGACCACAAACACCCCATCCGACAGCAAGGTATAGTTACAGATAGCCACTTCACGCGCCGTCGTACATATATCAACAAGCCCATGTACAGATTTTAGATACTGAGTCTCTTCATCCATAAAGGTAATAGTGACAACTGGCATGTCAAAAAACAACTTAGCAAGTTCAGTCAGACGAGAAAAAGCAGGCTCATCATTATGGTTGAGCACCTGATATTTTTTGAGCTTACTAATACGATCTACTTCATCTGCGGCGACTGGGTAGCTGCGCTTAGGTGAGTTGGGTATCGTCAAGGTGGACTCCATTCATTAGAATCAGACGTTCGTCTGCTTTATCAACAATTGTAACGCTTCACTCACCATCAGCATTGCCACGACCGATGTCACTACTACTGCTGAACCATAACCGCCGCAATGTAAACCGCCCGTTTGACAGCTTTTATCGACGCGTGGTGGTTCTGTAGAATAGACGCATTTGATGCCAAATTTTTCTTTTAGAGCGCTATTAATGCCTTTTTCGTGACGTAATTTATTGCGAAGCTTGGCCAGTAGTGGATCTTGATAGCTATCGCGCAAATCACTTACCGTAATTTTACTAGGGTCTATCTTACCACCCGCACCGCCTGCACAGACCAATTTTAATTTATTGAAACGACAATGTAGGGCGATAGCAAGTTTGGCCTGCATATCATCGACACAATCTAGAATGACAATAGGATGACCTTGAGCAATGGCAGCCTTTGCTTCTTCACGGCTCGGCAGGAGTGCGGCAACATTATCGACTGTCAGGAAATCATCAATTAAGTTGATGGTGACCTTGGGGTTAATCTCACCAAGGCGTTGCCCCATCGCCGCAATTTTGCTTTGCCCAAAGGTACTGTCTAACGCTGGCAATTGCCGATTGACATTAGAAGCCACCAATACATCCAAATCAATCAGAGTAATAATGCCAACTGCGGTACGAGCCAAGGCTTCTGCTGCCCAAGAACCAACGCCCCCGACGCCAATCACATACACATGCGCTGCCGCAAAAGTATCAACGGCTGAGCGACCATAAAGAGTTTGCGTTCCTTGGAAACGCCGCTCATATTGCTCACTTGCGCGATCACTGTCGTCATGAGCGATAGAATGCTCAACGGTATTAGGCTCTACAAACGACTGGTCAAATAATTGTGCTTCATTCATAACAGATTAAACGCTCTTTTTAAAGGTGGTAACTCAAGTTGCTTTTATTTTATTCTCTATCACGTTACTTTTTACTGTTAGTAGCCGTTACCCTTTTGACGGTATAGGATACTGCCAGTCAGTACGTAGGGCATCGCAACTATTTTGCCATAGTTGCTCGGCAAGGCGATATGACGGTACATTGAGTAACTCACTCAGACTCAGCAGCACCCATGGTAAGTTGGCGGGAACGTTTATATTATGAGCGGAAGTATCATCCCCTTCATTGTCTGAATTTTGCCCAAGCGCTAACTGGCTATTGTTTGAATGCTGACACATAATGGGTGTCATATCTGGACAGTCAGTTTCAATCACCAAGCACTCAAGACCATAACTATCAACGGCTGCTTGAATCGCGCGACGCAGTTTTTTAGCATTTGGATTGGTGACTTGTCCAGTAATGCCGAGCTTAAATCCTAGTTTTACAAAAGCCTTTGCCTCTTGCTCACCACCACTAAAACTATGCGCGACCCCGCCCAAATTATGCGCATTATAATCATGTGCTTTCAATATGGCTAACGCTTCAGCATGAGCTTTTCGAATATGCAGCATCACCGGCAGCTGATGGGTCACTGCCATATCCAATTGTGCCTTAAAAAAATACTCTTGCTTGGCTAGAACATCAGGCTGTTTCATCTCATCTGTAAAAGTATCTAAGCCAATCTCACCGATTGCTAATGGGCGCTCGTCAGCGAGCATCTTTGCCATACTATCCAGATGTGCTTCTGTATGCTGCTTGATATAAAAAGGATGCAAACCCAGTGCAATATGAGCATCTAGAGACGAGTTGTTCTGGTTAGCAACCTTAATTATCGATGATTGCACTATAGCTGCTTGCGCTGTAATCGATTGAAAATCTTCATTAATTAGGCGTTTAGTCTCATACAGACGATCGAAATGCTCATATGAATAACCCACCAACATAAGGTGGCGCACCCCTTGCTCACACGCTTTTTCTACTTGTACCGCTCTATCATTATCAAAAATTGGCGCATCAAAATGCGTATGCGTGTCAATCAGTGGCAAAGCATACGATGAATGCGGCGCGATATATGGTGAGTCAAGAGCAGTCATTAACAGGTTCCAAACTTAATCGTTGTTAGGGCATGTCCTCAATCTGAACGAAAGTGCCTAAATAGGCAAAATCACCATGAGAAAAGTCCACACTTAGCATCTGAATGATCGTGATGCGTTTTGTTCGTTAATCTCGCTTTGTGGGTGACTGTCTGATTGTCGACTGTTACCTGTTTGGCGGCTGCTACGACGCGGTATTAGTAATAAAGCCGTACCAACTGCGCTTAACATAAGCCATTTTTTTTTGCTAATACGATGCGCCATCACCTCCACCCCTTTACAGCTTATTTATCTTTTAGAGTGCACTAACATATTATTTTATCAATATTCGGTGTATCTAAATTACTTAGTATACTGGGATATAGTAGTGGCTGTGTTTATCTGTGTTATGAATACGCAAGCTTATGTACGGTGTCATATTTTTAGGGTCTGTTGAACATTCAAATGTGGTACTGGCAGTGGCTATTTTTTAGACAATACGCAGTGAAATTTTTGACGCCTAGTCGTTCTAGGTTAGACAATTTCGCCATGTATTGGCAAAAAATAGTCCTGCCCCTGCTTGTATACTTGGGGCTGATACTAAAATCGCCCCAAACGTTGTTATAAACCTAGCTAAGGTCTGGACATTATCGTCAGTTTACGCCTGATTTGATAAAAGGTTTGATGCGATTTTAGCGATCAGCAGTCCTAATATTTGAATGCTCAACAGACCCTAATAAAACCGCACGAGACGATAGCCTGATTGAGCTTGCGTTTAACGCTTGAGAGGGTAAGTCGTGATACCACTACTTGGACTATCTACTTTAGTAAAACCTTGTGACGTAGCTTTTGGTGCTTGATTGCGCCTCGGCACGAGCGGATTGAGTGGCATCAATTCGTAATCTGCATCGACATTGCCATCCCAGCCTTCTGTCCCACTTAAGGGCAACTGCTTAATCGTTCCGTTTTTGTCAATGACCAGCTGTAGGACACGCATTTGGTTAAACTTGCGTTCAGTCACACTCGCCACTGCACCGCCATCGCGTAAAATGGTTGGTTGTAAAAATATGATCAAGTTGCTCTTTTGCGTGTTGTCATTGTCAGAACGGAACAATCGACCGATAAAAGGCACATTACCCAAACCAGGCACTTTTTGTTGGCGCGTCGTGGTGTTATCGCGCATCAAACCGCCTAGAGCGATGGTCTGTTGATCGTCGGCTAGAATAGTCGTGTTGATGAGGCTCTTATTGGTAATCAAACCACTGGCATTACCCGTACTACCTGGCACGACTGACGATACTTCTTGCGATACCTCCAAGCGTACTGTGCCATTATCACCAATATGCGGAATGACATTGAGATTAATACCAATATCTTGGCGATCAATCGTTTGAAATGGATTGTTTGAATTGTTGCCACTGGTGGTAAAAGAGCCAGTCACAAAAGGCACGTTTTGACCAACCAAAATACTCGCCTTCTCATTGTCCAATGTCAAAATTGACGGCATAGACAGTAGATTGGCACTAGTAGAAGAATCCAGTGCTTGTAAGATGGCACCATAAAACTCAGTATTACCCTGACTGTCTTTTCGACTGTCTCCAATCCCTATCAAAGCACCAGCGATAGAGCTGGCAGCAGCGCTGATACCTGCCGTACCAGTACCTGCTAAGGCGGCAGCCGCAAGGGTTGTCGCACTAGCACCAACATTGTTAAAGTTTACTACCCCATAACCACTGTTGGCATTACCCAGCGCCCACTGCACACCCAGTTGGGTCGCATCATCGCCCGATACTTCGACAATAGCGGCTTGAATCAATACTTGTGCGCGGCGACTGTCTAATTGGCTGACCGCGTCTTCAATCTCAAACATCAGCTCGGGTGCGGCATTAACGATCACAGCATTTTGCGTTTCATCAGCGATGATACTGAACGGCCGACCGCCCACTCCCGTACTCGTTCCACTTGCGCTGCTAGCAGGCACTACTGCTGTACTGCTATTACCAATGCTATCACTGGCTGCACCATTAATCGATGCACCTGTCGTACTTGCATCATTTAGCGAGGCGGCCTCTAATGTCGAGGTCGCGCCAGCGCTATTGATAGATTGATTGGCTAGCAAGCCACGTAGCATATCTGCAATATGACCAGCACTGGCATACTTCAATCGAAAAACCCGCAAACCACTCAGGCGTCTTGTAGGTGTGGTATCCAGCTGATTGACCATTTCTTGGACTTTGGCGATCATCTCAGGGCTGCCTTTGACCAGCAGCCTATCACTGGACGTATCGGCAATGACTTTCAGCTGATTATTGCCCCCTTGTGCTTGCCCACTACCGGCACTTGCCACCAAAGCACTGATCAACTCCATCATGCGCTCTGCATCGACATGTCGTAGCGGTATCACTTGCAAACTGTCATTGACGTTGCTGTCCAAATCACGGATGAGCGCGGTTAATTGATTCAAGCTATCCGCGCGATCCGACAATACTAGCGCATTAACACCAGGCACAGCAGCAGCATGGGCAGACTGTGGCATGAGTGGTCGTATGACTCCCAACACCTCTGCCGCTTGAGTATTGGTCAAATAAATGACCCGAGTTGCCAGTGCTTCACCGACACTATCACCGCGCAAATCGACGGCCACACCAGACTGCTTGGCGACGTTATCCGGCACCAGTTTAACAGTTGTACCTGAGTCAATCGCGGCAATACCATTGACTTGCATCACACTCAAAAACAGCTGATAAATCTCATCGCGAGACAAAGCTTTATTGGAGATGACCGTCACATTGCCATTGATACGTGGATCAAGGACAAAGTTTTGATCGGTAATGGTCGCCACTTCATTAATAAAGGCTTTAATATCAGCATCTTGCAAGTTGACTTTCCAACTCTCGGCACTAACTAGACCTGTACTGGCCGCCCATAGCGGTACTGCTAGGCAAAGAGGACGGCATAGGCGCATCAAGCGCTGTAAGGTATGGTGCAAAGGCGTGACTGAAAATTTATGAGAACGTACCATATTGATAATTACCTACAGTGATGTCGCTTAGTATGTACTGAATATTGTCAGCTGGCGTGTTGCTACCATAGCCCCAACCAGATGGTCATTATTTACTTAAAACGGCCTAATAAGAAAGAGCTTAATAAAACATTGCTTGCCTAAAATTGCTGGCGAATCGTAATCACTTGCTCGCCACGTTTGACTTCTATTTGCGCTTCGCCTGCTTGCTGTACTTGTTGCAGGATACCAGCATCTTGGCTAGGATTATTGCCCACACTTTGACCATTAACGGTCAAGACCTGATCACCCGGCTCTAGTCCTAGACGATTGCGTAGTTTTGAAGGCATCGCTGCCGTTACCTGATAGTTTTCGCCTGAGGCCATGACACCCATCCTGCTCAGATAACTGGCTGGATTTTCTTTCAGTGACGTGATGGCCTCATCAATAGCAGATTGCGGGCTGCTCTCAGGAGTCGTCTCTGCTGTGGACTCAGTATTGTCTTGTGCTGGCATTGGAGCACTGGGCAATGCGTTGCTGTTTGGCAAACGCTGATTGCTGACGGCACCTGCTAGCATATCGCTTTGGTCGAGTGCCATCGCCTCTGCCATTCTAATGACCGTTTGCTGATCACGGGCATCGGCGATGATAACGGCGTTCCAGTCGACAGCGATCAGAGTATAGTCACTGTCTTTTAGACTGTCACCGATGCGATAGTTTTTGACCTCGCCATTGACGTCTAATAAGGCGGACGACATGCTCTCTGGCACGGCTAGCAAAACCCCTTTTAAGCCAATATTAGGGGGTGGCTGTACCGCCGCAGCGACAGGATCGGGGTCGGCAAAAATGGCAAACAGACCACTGTAATCATCGCCAGATGTATTAGCGTTTTGTAGAGGAGCTAGCGGTAAAGCTGGTGCCAAAGGCGCAGCTAGCAACAACCACAATAGCCGTGCCGCCGTCCAGCACAGCCAAGCAATTGCTAATAGTAGCAGCCAACCAGCGCAGCGATTGAGAACATTGATGATGGGTTTTAAGGTAGCAGTAGACATCTAGCGCGTCCCCAAACCGGCTAACAATGGCTGGCGCACACTGACAACGGGCGTATCTTGCGGGGCTTGTCCTTTGTATTCAGGCATATTTTCTAATAAACGCTGGGTCAAGCTAACATCTAGCATATTATCGCCATCGACATACAGATCCCCTAAGCGCTTATCTTGATTATTTAATAAATTAACGTGCAGCAGATTTTTATCATTTTTTTGTTCCGTACTAAGCTCGGCACGCATCGCTGGCATAGTGATATAAAAAATCTTACCACCACTCGGATAACCTACTTCACCGCCGACCCAAGTCAACTGACCATCAGCTTCACTGAAACCAGAAGACTTTTTATTGGAATCATTATCCGAACCGGTCTGCCGTTTTAACGATACCGCATTGACTTGAATCGGTGTGTTGGGCAGCTGCCAATCGACCACACTGGCCAATGTTTCCGGCGCAATCTTGCCGCTCATATCATCAATCTGCCATGCGCTGGTGCCCAGCTTTATTTGACCGTTTAATCTGGTCTGCTCTGTCGTGATATCGACTTCTGCACCCAACTTACCCAAAAATAATTGCCACGGCTGCCACGACCAATTCGCCGCACCTGTCAGAGGCGTTGCTGACAAAGGCAGTTGCCAAATCGCTGAGCCTTGCCATAAGTTGCCCGACACGTGCTGCACATAAGGATTATTAGGTGCATATTTTTCAAGTAGCCACGACGCAGGCATTTGCAATAAGGCAAATAGCGCAAATAATATAAACCCAAATAGCCACCACAGCTTACGGGGACGCTTATGAGACGACGCAGAGACTTGGGCCACGGTTACACAACTCTTATATAAGGTAAAAACGTCATTATCATAACAAACAATAGCATACAGATGACAGAAAAAAAGCCAGTATCTTTTTACCAAAATATTGGCAATAAAGATACTGACTTCTGTCTACTAATGCACTTTTGACTCAATCGTTATGAAAGTCATAAGGACAAAGTAATGCCTAGCATTGCTATTCGAATCTTGACAGATTAAATAGCGAAATCTTCAATGTCACGACCTGCTGCTAGTGCATCAACCAACCATAGTGGCTTGCGACCGCGACCCGTCCACGTCTCTTCATTATTATCGGTGTTGCGATACTTGATATTACGCTTTTTCTCTAACGTCTCACCAGCCTTTAAAATCTCTTCGATGGTGCTATTACTCTCTTCGGCAATTTTTTCAAACTGCATGTAAGCATCATACAAACGCTGATGTTGCTTTTTAGCAATTAACTGTTGGGCGTTTTCAGTGATGGCACGTAGCTCATCGACGTTTAAACTGTCTAAATCAAGGGCAGTATTGTTGTTCATAATAAATCCAACTTTTATATAAGGGATATAAACCTAATAAATATAATACTATTTATTAAGCGCTAAAGAGTGCCAATTCACAAATAATAAGTAGTAATACGAAACTTAATAGTCAATTTCATTTATTGCTTATCAAAACGTTATTATTAGTGACGTTGATAAGCTATTACCAGTGGCATTAATAAGTAGGAACAATATAAACAAAAACAGTATTCATAACAATAGGGAATTAATGAACTTTGTAGTCAATATGCAACAATATCAATACAATAAGGCCGATTCTAACTATAAATCTATATATTTATTGAAATAATCAATGTAGTAACTTTATAGTGGTCAGACTATACCATATGAGATAATTAATAATGAACTTAGTTTAATACTGTATCTTTTATCTACCTAAAAAACCTTTATCTGGACCAATTTATGGATAAATCCGGTAAGTAATAATATTATAAAAAGCAGTAATTAAACAACATTAGTCAATCCACTCAATACAGGTAAGCGTATTAATGCTATAAACAATAAACCTTCAGATAGTCGCTTCTGTTCAAATCGAGGACACGACCTAGGGAGGCGAAAAAAATTTATATCAGCAGAACGCCATTTTTAATGTCCCTTTTTTATTTTGAACTGCTTAAGTGCCATATTACTTAAGTACCATACTGCTTATTATTCGATGTTAATTCAACAGACTAAGCCCGTTGTGCGCTAAGCTCAGTCATCAAATCAAGAGCGGATTCGGCACTTAATAAATACGGATTGAAATCAACTGTCGTAGAGTATTTTAGATAAATCGCGGCGTTAGATTCGGTTGGAGAAGCATAGTTCATTGACCATTTTGCCCATTTTCTATACTTGAGCTCGCGTGTTTCAATCACCTGTAAATCGTGATGACGCTGATCGGCAATGAGAGCGTACAATAAACGATTAATTTGTGCTCTAGGTCCTTCAACCGTTTGTAAAAAATAGTCTTTATTAAAGGTCAACATACCCGTGATGCCATTTGCCGCATTATTGGCTTGGGCTTGCTGCAAAATTTCATTAAAGTCTTTCGCTGATACGTCTGGGTTTGCACGGCTCACGTACGTCATACTCATTAAAATATGCGCATCTGAAGTTGATGATGTCATCTCTGGTCTCTTATGCAATGTGATAGGGTGTTGGCACCTTTATAAACGTCAATTAACTGATAGCAAACCAAGACTTCTTCTTGGTAGAAGCCTCTTTTTCTTCTTGCTCTTGAAGTTCTGACAATGTATCAATCAGCATCATGATTTGGTTGGCGCTCATCAGATAGGGATTGAACTGAGTGCTTGTCGAAAATTTAAGCGCCAGTCCTTTGTTCTCATCACTTGGGATAAGATATTTCATCGACCACTTATTCCAGTGGCGCTGCTCAATCTCGCGACATTCAATAATCTGTAAGGAAAAATGCCGCTCGTCTTTTACAAGCTTGCGTAATAGCTCATTAATGACAGGTCTCGCTCCTTCAATGCTTTGAAGAAAGTAATTGTGATTGAATACCAATGCACCTGTAATGCCATTATGCTCATTATTCTGTTGCGCTTGCGCTAGGATACGCGTGACCTCCCCATCAGGGTTGTCTTTGTTATAACGGCTAATATAGGTCAAACGTGTAATAATATGCTCGCCATGTAGCATATTTGACTGGTTCTTTTCTGACAGCTCAGCGACGTCCATAACGCACTCCGATAAATTATTTAGATTTTCTTGTAAGCAATAGCCAAATGCATCGCTACGATGAGTGAGTAAAATTTAGAGTTTGATTCTTTTGGAAAACTCACCCACACCCTGCGATAAACCACCACTGGTAGAGCGCTGGATCTTTTGTATGAGAGCCAATAATTGCGGGGCATCAGTACACTGCTCCAGATTTAGCAGGTAACCCCATACATCTTCAGATGGTGCATTTTTTTCGATATAAGTCGCCAATTCTGACTTTAATGTCTCAAAATTAACATCAGCGGCTTTGCGCTTAAAATAGCCAGTAAAAGAAGCTGCCTTTTTTGGCTTATCGTTAAAGGTAGCATCAAACTCAGCGGCACTATTGCTCTGCGATTGAATGGATTGAGGCTGAAGTGCTTTGCTGTCTTCGTTTGCTGGCGTCGTGGGCTGTATTTCAGCCACTTGCTGCTCAGTGACAGTACGTGGTGCCGCTGATTGCGAGGTTACATACGATTGACTTGCAACGCTGGCATTATCATCTGCTATCAACTCAATACACTGAAACTCTTGTAACAACTCAAACAGAGGTGCTATCCCGCCAAACTCAGCGAACATCTTACTGTTATCAAGCGAATCAAGATATTGTTGATAAGTCTTTTTGCCATCAATCATGATTAACAATGTTCTCGCCTCTCGCGGTAACACACCTAGACTTTGTGTCTTAATTTCTTCTCGACCCAAGTCGCTTTTTCGAAATACATCGCTATTATTCATCTGATAAACCTAACGCTGATACTTAAGCAAACACGACCACAATACGGTGCTGCTTAAATAATTTTTGATACTTTGGGCTATAAATCCACCCTACCTTGAACTTTTATAAATTCTTTCAAAACCATTTTTTTTAAAAGATTTAAGGTGTAATTTTTGCTAAATCATTGGCGACTTTTGATTATATCAATACATTTAATGAAGCGTTAGTATTAGCGAAATCTAATAGAATGAACGGTTGATATAGGATATAAGTGGTCATTTGAATAAGTTCTAGCGAAAAAAATATAAAAATAACCATGAATAATTTCGTTTATAGATATGGTTGATATGATAAACAAGCAGATAAATAGCTAACAGAAATTAGGAGTTTTTCTTATTCTATCGTATTTCAAATTCACTTTTTTATGCGGTATAACATTATCGAGAGCAATAAAGTAATTGCTAAAATTATAAGTATTTTCTTCATTAACTATTTACGCTTACTTTATTTTCTCCATAAAAAAAGAGCCTATTTATATAGGCTCTATCTAACTTAATCAACATTCTTTATTTACGTATTCCTCTAAGGTATATCCTAGAACGGAATATCATCATCGACAGGTCCATCTGGCATTGCTGTCGGCTTTGATTGTGCAGGCTTTTGAGCAGGTTGATTAAACTGATTCTGCTGAGCAGGTGCACCTTGATTATTGTTAAAGCTGTTTTGACCACTGCTAGATTGGTTATAACCACCTTGCTGAGCAGGCTGATTGTTTGCTTGCTGACCAAAATTGTTCTGGTTACTTTGACCACCTTGGTTGCCGTAGCCTTGATTTTGGCCACCTTGGTTATTATTACTGAAGCCGCCATTATCCTGACCACCCGTTGCGCCATCCAGCATTTGCATTTGCTCAGCGCGAATCTCAGTAATATAGCGGTCTTGACCATTGGGATCTTGATATTTTCGGGTACGCAAACTGCCTTCGATATAGACCTTACTGCCTTTACGCAGATACTGCGCAGCGATTTCGCCTAGACGATTAAAGAGTGAAATGCGATGCCATTCGGTGGCTTCTTTCTTTTCACCGCTTTGCTTGTCTGTCCACTGCTCTGACGTCGCAACCGAGATATTGGTCACGCTACCGCCGTTACTAAATTGACGTGCCTCAGGGTCTGCTCCAAGGTTACCGATGATGATAACTTTATTAACTCCGCGCATAGTTCCGTCCTCTTACTTATGAATAATTTAATTACGAGCTTTAATCGAGTCTTTAATATAAACCATTAATTCTATCAGTAATATGGCTTTACTTTAACTATTTTCTTTTAAAATATCTAGTCGCTGTATACAGCAAACGACATGCTACGTCGTGCATTGTTGAGGCTTTGTTTTTATCACTATTAAAAATCAACTTCCCTCTGTGCAATACTATCCATTATTTTGAAGTATCAACATCTTAGCGAGGATTACAAATAGAAAGGACTCCTTAGAGCCCTGAAGAACACCATAAAATATCAGTAATGCCAACGATTATTTATTATTACGATGCATACTGAGAGTGACGCTACCCAGCTCTACGCCAAACTTTTTCATGACTGAACGATTGAGCATGACATCGTCATTAATAAGATACATCCAATCATCAAAATTCACTTTGTAAGTCTTGTCCTCAACGGGCAACTCTAATACGTAATTCCAGTGCAAGGTATTGCCAACCACTTCCCCTGTCGCCTCGCCAATGACATCACCTGCCGTACCTTTCCAAATGCCATCCATTTGCTTGGTCAGTCGCCATATACGCTGTGATTTTGTGCCATCTGCCCAGTCAAACTTCTCATCCAATACAATGACGTTATCGCCTTCGTGAGTAGCATCAATATCGACGTAAAAGCGTTTTTTGACCTCGCCATTGCGACCTTGAAACATGCCCCAGCCATCAATCTGACCGGAGAAAAATTCATGCATATCGAGCGTCGGTGTGGTGTTTTGATAAGCCTGAATATTTTGGGTGGCGCAGCCAGAGGTCAAAAGCGTGGCAGATAGCCCAAAACCTATCGCCAGTTTGACCATTGCTCGGGGAGCAACGTCTTTACCCAAAAAAGCACCATTCAACAGCATTTTAAACTGACTCATATTAATTCCTTTTAAACAGAGATGAATTTTTAGTTTTCACTTATTAGGGTCTGTCTACGCGGTTATTGTTTACTCAGTTTTACCCATTTAGGCTTATTTCTATAACCTTTAGATTGTGGCATAGTTAATCTATTAAAGATCTAATGGACTTTGCGCCAAGCTCGATAGCTGCTGCCGTGAATCCTCTGTCAACTGGGTCTTATCCAGCTTTAAATAAGCCACTTGTTCTTTTGCCATGACCACGAGTTCATCAACGCCGTCTACTGCTAGCACTTGCCGCGACCAATCTTGTATGTTGATGTTTTTGGGAATAGTAACGGTCGTACTTGATAAATACGGTGGATCAGCAATTGGGATAATAAGCAGCAACGAAATGCCCATAATGATAGCCAATATCCCCCACGCCAGCAGATTAGGCTGACTCAATAACAAGCCACCCATTGCACCACCCACAAATGCACCAAAGAACTGACTGGAAGAATTCAGCCCCATAGCCGTGGCTTTATTGGCAACTGGTGCGCGCTTGGATATCCAAGAAGGAATCGTTGCTTCAAGCAGGTTAAAGCCCATAAAGTACAGCAGCAACCCTAAAATAATACCGACGCCGACCTGACTACCCAATGCTAGCACTGCTAAGGCGACGGTCATCAAGGCAATCGCACCCAAGAATACTTGGCGCATTTTGCGTTTCTTTTCGGCAATGATAATAAAAGGAATCGCGACGGCAAAGCCGATAAATAATAACGGCAAATAAACCAAACCCTGCTGACGTACGGATAGACCCATCACCTCATTGAGCTGATGCGGTAATATAACAAATATCGCCGTCATGGTCAGATGGAGGGCAAAGATACCGATATGTAAGCGGTTTAAATCGCCGATTTTTAGCACCGTCGCTAACTGCTGACCAATCGATTTATTATCTAAGTTATGCTTGAGCACTCGTAGCGGCGTCGGTACGAAAAAAAGCAGCAGCATCGCTAGAATAGCAAATCCTGAGGTCAACCAAAACAGCCCAGAGATACCAAGCGAACCAACCAATAGCGGACCGAAAGCAAAAGCAAGCATGATGGAAGTCGCAATGGTTAAACCCATCGTGGCCATCGCTTTGGTGCGCATCTCTTCGCGCGTCACATCAGCGAGTAGCGCCATCAATACCGCAGAGACCGCGCCACTACCTGCCAGCGCCCGACCGATAATGACTTCATAAATATCCGTGGCATTGGCGGCGATGATACCGCCAAGAGCAAATAGCACCAGACCCAAAAAGATAATCGGCTTACGTGGAAACTTATCAGCAGCAAGACTCATCGGTATCTGAAAGATTGCTTGCCCTAGCCCATAAATACCGACCGCTAAGCCAATTAGAAACGGTGTCGCATGCGCATAATTGTCGCCATACACAGAAAATACGGGCACAATCATAAACAAACCAATCATCCGCAAGGCAAATATACCACCGACCCCGAGAATTGCCCGTTTTTCTACGCTATTCATACTTGCCTCACTGGTTCGTCATTGCTGATTTATCACTACTGTGCTGCTTATACTATTGTGACTCTATCAAGGCTTTAGCTATAAATTAAGCCCACTAGTATAAGACATTCGCCATCAGGTTGCCGAGACTTTTGTCTTTTTACGCTTCCTTTGACCATTCCTGCACTTACCTGTAGGGGTGACACCATAATTTTGTTACCAAGTGCATCTGATGGGTCACCATACCTTGAATAATCCCTCCATCATGACAATAAAGCAAGGCAGCGCAGACATTGTTGCCTAAACAGCACTTATGACGCATGTCCTGATAAAAAGACATACCCTAAGCTGACACAGCTTGTACTGATACAGCTTGGATAAATTTATAACAAACCCTCCCTATTAGTTAACACTGATTTGATTTAGATTTGCTTATTAAAGTCAAAACAAAGCACAAAATAAAAACAGTCATTCATATTGTTCGATACAACGCTTAACTGTTATCAAACGATATGCATTTGAGAACTATCCACGCTTTTGTTTAACCCATGAACTCACCCTAAGTTACCCATATTCATTAGTTACTCATATTAGTTACTCATATTAGTTACCTATATTATTATTGAACGACGACCATCTTTTTTAAATACCATTTTAGCAAATAGGAAACCTATCACCGATGGCACATGACCATATCGCAATACGCGGCGCACGTACTCATAATTTAAAAAATGTCGACTTAGACATTCCACGAGATAAATTCGTGGTGATCACTGGCTTATCAGGTTCTGGTAAATCTTCATTGGCATTCGATACCTTGTATGCCGAAGGGCAACGTCGTTACGTCGAGAGCTTGTCGGCGTATGCGCGTCAGTTCCTCTCGCAAATGGAGAAGCCTGACGTCGATAGTATCGAGGGTCTATCCCCTGCGATTGCTATCGAGCAGAAATCAACCAACCATAACCCGCGCTCTACGGTCGGTACGATTACCGAAATTTATGACTATCTGCGCCTGCTGTATGCGCGTATTGGTACGCCGTTTTGCCCTGAGCATGGCGAGCCAATGGTCGCGCAGTCGGTGACTGAGATGGTTGATCAAGTCATGGCACTACCAGATGACACCAAAATCATGATTTTGGCACCCGTCATTCGTGAGCGTAAAGGCGAGCATACGGTATTGCTTGAGCAGCTGATTGGTCAAGGCTTTGTCCGTGTGCGCGTCGACGGTGATGTCTACGATACTGATGAGCTACCAACACTCGATAAAAAGAAAAAGCATACCATCGAAGTCGTCGTTGACCGCTTTAAAGTTCGTGATGACTTAGGTAACCGCGTTGCCGAAAGTTTAGAGACGGCACTACGTCTAGGACAAGGGTTGGTCACGCTCCACTTTATGGATGGCAATCCAAAAGAAGGCGGTGACGAAAATCAAGTCATGTCAGCTAAGCACTCTTGCCCTGTTTGTGATCGTGCCGTGTCTGAGCTTGAACCGCGCATGTTCAGTTTTAACAATCCGTATGGCGCTTGCCCAAGCTGTGATGGTCTCGGTAAACGTCAGTATTTCTCTGCTGAGAAACTGATTACCCATCATGAAAAGTCTCTTAACCAAGGCGCGATTAATGGTTGGGATAAGCGTCACGCTTATTACTTTGGTTTGCTCTCTACTGTCTGCAAGCACTTTAAAATTGACATGGATGCCCCGTGGCAAGATCTGCCAAACGCGCAGCAAGACCTTATTATGAATGGCTCTGGTAAAGAGAAGCTGACCTTTAACTTTACCGATGAGCGCGGTCGCAAGACTAACAAGACTGTACCGTTTGAAGGTGTACTGCCTTATCTGGAGCGTCGTTATGCTAAAACGCAAAGCAATCTAGTCCGTGACGAGCTAGCCAAATATTTGGCTGATACCACTTGTAACGTCTGTGATGGTGCGCGTCTCAATGAGATTTCACGCAATGTCCGTGTCGATGAGCATACTATTGCTGAAATCGTCAAAATGTCTATCGGTGATGCGGCTGACTATTATAAAACGCTAAAAATTGGCGGTCATAAAGGTGAAGTCGCGGAAAAAATCTTTAAAGAGATCAATGAGCGTCTAAACTTCCTCGTTAGTGTCGGACTTGATTATTTATCCCTTGCCCGCTCTGCTGAAACGCTATCGGGCGGTGAAGCGCAGCGTATTCGTTTGGCTAGCCAAATTGGCGCGGGTCTAATGGGCGTCATGTATGTACTTGATGAGCCATCAATCGGTCTGCATCAACGCGATAATGATCGTCTATTAAAAACCTTAACGCGCTTGCGTGATTTGGGCAATACGGTATTGGTCGTTGAACACGATGAAGACGCCATTCGCCAAGCGGATCACGTTATCGATATCGGTGTCGGTGCAGGCGTACATGGCGGTCATATCATCGCTCAAGGTACGGTCGATGACATCATGGCCAATAAAGAATCGCTGACTGGACAATATATGTCTGGCAAGAAAAGAATCGAGATTCCAGCGATTCGTCATAAAGCCAAAACGATAGAGGTTGAGGAAAAAGGTAAAGCCAAACCGAAAAAAGTACCGATGACCATTGAACTAAAAGGTGCGTCTGGTAACAACTTGCACGATGTTGATTTGTCTTTACCAATCGGTATCATGACCTGTATCACGGGTGTTTCAGGTTCTGGTAAATCAACCTTAATTAACCGTACTTTAATGCCACTTGCCGCGACTCAGTTAAACAATGCTTCAACGCTCATCGCGGATAAGCATGACAGCATCAGCGGACTTGAGCATTTGGATAAAATGGTCGATATCGATCAAAGCCCGATTGGTCGTACACCGCGCTCAAATCCAGCGACGTATACGGGCGTGTTTACCCCAGTACGTGAGATGTTTGCACAAACCCAAGAAGCACGTGCCCGTGGTTATAAAGCCGGTCGCTTTAGCTTCAACGTAAAAGGCGGACGCTGTGAGATGTGTCAAGGTGATGGTCTTATCAAAGTTGAGATGCATTTCTTACCGGATATGTATGTGCCGTGTGATACCTGTGAAGGCAAGCGCTATAACCGCGAGACCTTAGAGATTCACTATAAAGGCAAAACCATCGCCGACGTGCTCGATATGACGGTCGAAGATGCGACTGAGTTCTTCTCAGCCATTCCAGCGATTTATCGTCGCTTGCAAGCACTCATGGATGTTGGTCTGAGCTATATTCGCTTGGGTCAGTCTGCACCCACACTATCAGGCGGTGAAGCGCAGCGTGTCAAACTGGCGCGTGAGCTGGCCAAACGTGATACCGGACAGACGCTGTATATCTTAGATGAGCCAACCACTGGTTTGCATTTCCATGATATCGATAAGCTGCTTAATATCCTGCATGCACTACGTGATAAAGGTAATACCATCGTGGTCATCGAGCATAACTTGGATGTTATCAAAACAGCGGATTGGGTGATTGATCTTGGCCCTGAAGGCGGTAAAGGTGGTGGACTGATCATCGCTGAAGGTACGCCTGAGGAAGTGGCAGAAGTGAAAGGCTCGTATACTGGTGAGTTCTTAAAGCCAATGCTTAAGCAAGCCAGTTAATACTCAGAAGTAGTTATTAAAAGGTTATTCTTAATGGAATAGCCTTTTTTACTGCGTGTGTTTTAGTTGAAAGTATTTTGCAGTTAATTTAGTTTTAACTCATATCCGTTAGCCTTTAAACAATCAAAACTCTGCTAGAAAGGAAAGTATTTAATGGAAGTTAAAGAACAATTAAATAAAGATAATTGGAATTACGAGATAAAAGAAGATGATTATTACGGATATTTTTCACTTGCACAATATCTTTTAAAGTTAGCTAAGGCTGCTATTGAGAATAATAATATTGAGGAAGCCGAGTTATTTAGCTTTTTAGCTCAACTTTGCCATTTAGATTTTGATGCCAACTACCAAGATGACCCTTATAAGAACGTTCAAAATATTATAGAAGGCAAAACGCAACAACTTGCTGATATCGTCGATGAAATACATGAGCCTCTGTTAAAAAACAGAGTTGCTGATATCCTTTGGTTATATCATGAGCCTAAGGATATTAGATATGTTCAAATGGCGATTGACTCTGTTATTTCAATGAATTTAAATCAACAGTTCTCTAATACGGATATATTGGCTTGTTGGAAAAGAACATCAATATTAGCACTAAAAACCAAACAAAAAGTTAATGAAATTTGTACTAAGTTAACAGATGAAATAAATAGCAGTTCTGATGAGAAATATTTCAAAATAGGTGTGGCTCGGATTATTCTAGAAGTAGGACTAAATAAAAATAAAGAGCATGTTTTAGCTGAACAAATGCTTGGTATGGTTGAATCTACCAGTTCTGTTTCTAATAATGATATTGATTATTTAGATTTTGCTATTGACTCCTATACAAAAGCTTGTAAATTTAAAAATAAGTCAGAAGTAAACAGTAAAAAAGGGCATCATTTAGAGGCTCAAGCTGATAGCGTGATGCCCAGCTCTGGTTTTACCGCTAATATGCTGTACAAGGAAGCACTCAAAGCATTTCAAAGTATAGAGCAGCAGTTTCGGCAAGACCTAAATACTGATGATGATATTAAGAGAATTAGACAAAAAATTACTAAGGCAAATGTACGTGGATTAGACTCAATGGAAGTATCAGAAACCATCATTGATATTTCGCAAATTATGGAGCAAGCAGTGAATCATGTTTCAGGGAAGAAAAGTTCAACAGAAGCTCTAAGCTACTTTGTCGGTCTAACAGATGAGCCTCACTATCAAAAAATGAAAGAAACATATCATCCAAATTTAATGGACATAGTAGGTGGAATGAGAGCAGTGTCACCTACTGATGGACGTACAATAGCAGTAAACAATCAAATTGACTTTAATGACCCAGAAAGTATAGATAAATGCAAAAATAATCATGCAACGCTTTTATTTATGTCAAGTATTCAACTAATTGTCGAAAGTACAATATTACCCGCACTAGTACAAATAAACTCAGAACATCAAATAAATCAGGAGCTGTTGGAAACTTTATGTGAACACTCCCCTATCGTACCATTTAATCGTCAAAAATTAATGAGCCAAGCTCTATATGCTGGTTTCCAACAGGACTATTATGCTTCAACCCACATATTATGCCCTCAGTTTGAACATATGATTAGAGTAATGCTAAAAAATATAGGTATAAAGACAACATACATAGCTGACGACGGTATTGAAACAGAAAATGGATTAAGCTCATTGATGAAGTCTTCTGAGATAGTTGATCTATTAGGTGAAAACCTATGCTTTGAAATTAAAACGATTTTTACTGACTCGCGAGGTTTCAATTTACGTAATGATATTGCTCACGGTCTATTAGATGATGAATACGCCGTTACTGCTGGAAGTGTATATGCTTGGCATTTAACCCTGAGGTTAATTATTAAATCTTATATTGATAATAAATAAATTTTTAATCTTTATAAGAAGCGTTCAACACCTCACCATCGCATGTCAAAGGTGCAAGGTGCAAGGTGCACGGAACGCTTTTATAACTCAATCTTCAAATAAACTCTTTCTCAACATTCATCACCCGCGCATCTACCATCCGCTCTATCTTTACTTCTATTTGACTACACTGCGACTCGACCTCACGTTTAGACAGCCCGACGATCACAAACGTCCATTCGCTGGCATCATGCCGATCCCGCTCACCGCTTTCACATACCGCGACGCTTGGCGTATTGCCAAAACGCGCATGCAAGCCGCCCATCCGTTGGCGTTTTTCTTTTAACGAGCTACATCCGGGTAGCGCAAAAGTCAGAGTTAAGATAGCGATATGCATTTTATTCTCCTTGCGACAGTGGTTTACGCTTTATAATAGTAGCAAATAAGCACGGCAAGTTATGCTATCGTTACCTTGCCGTATTGATACCTCATAACCAATCACAATGCTCATACTTATACTTATACTTATACTTATACCATTCACAAATATCACAATAGCCAACATGCGTATCTAATCAATGACCTCTATCAGTTACGTACAGCAACAGCACATTACTCGACTATGCGTGCGCTGCGGATTACTCCTTATGCAGTATGGCGCTGAGTCTGCCGTGGTGGTTGACTTATGCAAACGCTTGGGGCTTGCGTTGGGGATGAACAGCGTAGAATGTTCGCTGAACTTTAATGCCATTACCCTGACCACCATCTGTGATGAGCGCTGTATCACCACCACCAGAGACACGATTAATCAAAGCATCAACGTCAATTTACTGGTACAAATCCAGCAAATTATCAATAAAACCGAAGCCGACACAAATAGCGACAAGCCAGATAACAATCAGCTGAAATCTGAGCTGACTGACCGCACCACTCTTGCCTTCGATGAGCTGGATAAAACCGTGTATCCAACGTGGCTAGTAGGCATATTTGTTGGCGCGTCTTGTGCGGCGTTTGCTTACCTGAATGGTGGCAGTTGGTCGATTACCGCAGTGACATTTATCGCTGGTATGGTAGCGATGTTCACCCGTATTTACCTGTCCAAGCAGCATTTCAATCCTTTTATCACCGTCATTGTGACGGCATTTATTGCTTCCTTAATTGGAGCGACGACCTATTATTTTGATATTGGTAATAATGCCGATATTGCCGTTGCCTCTAGTGTGCTCTTACTAGTACCAAGCTTTCCTTTGATCAACTCTTTCTCAGATATCTTAAAAGGCTATGTCAATATTGGGATTGGACGTGCGGTTTTTACTTATATGCTGACCCTATCAGCGTGCGTTGGCATCGTGATGGCACTGGTTTTACTTCGCATACAGCACTGGGGGTTTTAAGATGTGGTTCATTGAAACCGTTGCGCTGTCGTGTATTATTACCCTTGGTTGGACGCTGATGTTTAGCGTACCCAAACGCTATATCCTGCCTTGCTTGCTGATGACTGCGTTTGGCTTCGGACTAAAGACGGCTCTTGTTTATCAGCATGTGCATCTCGTGGTTGCTAGCTTTTTTGGGGCGATGCTTGCCAGCTTTTTAGGTGTATATTTTTCCAAGAAATACACCCTGCCGCCCAAAGCATTAATTTCGCCCAGTGTCATTTGTATGATGCCCGGTATCGCTGCTTATAAGGCGATGGTTAGCATGGTGCAGATTGGATATTTTGGTTTTTCAGATGAGTTATTTAGCCAAATGATGGTGTATTTGTTTGAGGCGTTATTTGTGACCTCGGGATTGGTATTAGGCTTATCCATTCCCGGACTGCTATTTTATAGACGTCGTGCCATTGTTTAAGTAGGTTTAGGCGGGTTCAAGTGAGTTTAGGCAGGTATAGACATTTAAATATTAGGCTGTTTCTAGTGAGATACTAACCACATCGAAGCGACTTAACATACCCTAACCCCAAAAAACTTGTAAGATGAATGATAAGACCCATTACGGTAGAGTCAAAGACAGCACCAATAACAACTTAATCAAGAGATTCATTATGACCAAACATTATGACTATATCGCCATAGGCGGCGGTAGCGGTGGCATTGCTTCAATCAACCGTGCGGCGAGCTATGGCAAAAAATGCGCCATTATCGAAGCCAACCAATTGGGCGGTACTTGTGTGAACTTGGGCTGTGTACCCAAAAAAGTGATGTGGTATGGTGCGCAAGTTGCCGAGGCTATTCATAAATATGCGCCAGATTATGGCTTTGATGTGGATGTTAAAGGTTTTGACTTCCAAAAATTGGTGCAGAGCCGTCAACAATATATCGAAAATATTCACCGCTCTTATGATAATAATTTGGCCAAAAACGGTGTAGAAGTCATCAAAGGCTTTGCCAAATTTGTCGATACCAATACTGTAGAAGTGAATGGCGAGTTGATTACCGCTGACCATATTTTGATTGCCACGGGCGGTCACCCGATTCAGCCAGATATCAAGGGCGCAGAATACGGCATCGATTCTGATGGTTTTTTTGCTTTGAACCATTTGCCAAAACGCGTAGCAATTGTGGGCGCAGGCTATATCGCTGTCGAGATCGCAGGCGTGTTAAACAGTTTGGGCGCTGAGGTGCATTTGTATGTACGCCAGCACTCGCCGCTACGCTCATTTGATCACAGTGTGGTAGAGGCATTACTCATAGAGATGGAGCAAGACGGTATTCAACTACATACCAATACCACACTCACGGAAGTCAATAAAAATGAAGATGGCAGCCTGACTTTATGTACTGAAAATGGCAGCTTAGACGCGACAGATTGTTTGATTTGGGCGATTGGTCGTGCGCCATCGACAGACAATATCAACCTGCAAGTGACGGGTGTAGAAACGAACGAAATCGGCAAAATCAAAGTCGATAAGTTCCAAAACACCAATGTTGCAAATATCTATGCGGTCGGCGATATTATCGAAGATAGTGTTGATTTGACCCCAGTGGCGATTGCCGCAGGTCGCCGCTTGTCAGAGCGCCTATTTAACAACAAGCCTAATGAGCATTTAGACTATACGTTGATACCGACCGTTATCTTTACCCATCCTGCTATTGGTACCATTGGCTTGTCTGAAATCGACGCGGTTGAGCGCTATGGTAAAGACAATATCAAATGCTATAACTCAACATTTACCTCTATGTATAGCGCGGTGACCCAGCATCGTCAGAAATGTATGATGAAACTGGTGTGCTTGGGCGATGATGAAAAAGTCATTGGTCTACACGGTCTTGGCTTTGGTGTTGATGAGATGATTCAAGGCTTTGCAGTCGCGATCAAAATGGGCGCGACTAAAGCTGACTTTGACAATACCGTTGCCATTCATCCAACTGGCTCAGAAGAGTTTGTGACGATGCGTTAGTTTGATAGATTGGAATATATTAAAAAAGGCTACCCTTAACGAGGTAGCCTTTCTTTATAGATAGTGACTTGCACTACTTGCTACAAGTCCCTTTTATTCCGAGTTTGAGGTCAGCGATTGCTTCCCTTCCTTCACTTTCAGGTACCAGTTTAACACCCGCACCACCAACAATTAAACCTGGCTTAATATATTGTTTTACAAAGTAGTTATTACCCGCTGTAGTATCAATCATTAAATCGTTAGGAGAAAATTCAGATTCGGTAGAAACTTTGTGCGGCATATTGCCTAGTACTTCATGATAGAAGAAAGTGCCTCGTGCAGTTTCACCAATACATTCATCATCTACCCACACATCTTTCTTTAAAGCCCCACCCACCACACTATTGCTACGATAAATATATAGACCAGCATTGTTGGCACTAGGTGCTTTCACTTGCTTGAGTACGTTAGATACTTCAACATTTTCAGTGGGTACAGAAGCACAACCGGCAAATAGTATTGATGTAATCGTTAGAAAAGCGATTTTTTTTAGCATGTTATCTCTCTAAGAATAAGGATAGCTTGGTTTAATATATTTCAATGACTTTATTATGAATAACTTATAAGAACATGTCTCAGTTTCAATAGTCGAAACCAACTCATCACTCGCTCGATAAACCTTAAAACTGGTTTTGCAAGTGTCTCAATTATCAGTAATAGCCATGTGATATCTATATGGCTATTACTGATAATTGAGATTTTCGTTGATTATTTATCACTAATCCCCTCGTTCTTAATGTATCTATAAAGTTACTCGAACTATATAGAATTATATCTTAGAATCCAACTTAATTTCTCGATATTTGCCTATTTTTATTCAATATCTTTTTTCTGTACTTGAATCACCTCTATTCGAATAGCTCTGGGAAATTTAAGCGAAGTCACGTTCATACTGACAGCACAATCCCGTTGCTGCTATGATGCAGGTAATAACGACTGTTGAGAGATGACTGTGTGGCAGGTGTATTTGTTTATATTACCGATTGGTCTGGGAATTATGACCTTAGCAGCGAGCTTGTTGTTTTTGTTTGCTTATCTCATGTCTGATGACAATGCCACGCGCTTGCCCGCTTTTAACTGGTTCAAGCGCTTAATTATCGTGGCATTTATACTGCTAAGTGTTGGGCTATTTATGACCTTTGGTCATTTTTGGGGTTAAGTGAGACAGTATAGTTTTCAATGTTTCTTCACTAAACTAGTTAGCTAACAATTTTTTCTAACTCTAATAGTTCTAAATCCTCACGCTTTGGCTCGCCATTATTGCCATCATTTGGAAACGGCATTTTATTACCATTTAACTGATAGCCGCGGCGCTGATAGTAAGCCAACAGCTCAGGACGATGGCTCAAGATAGACATGGTCAAACGCGCAGGGTTTTTATCAGCTGCTTGCCCATCTGACGATAAATGACGAGTAGCGAAAGTTTCTGCTGCTTGCAAAATCACATTGCCAACGCCCTGCCCTTGTAGCACAGGATGTACTGCAAACATGCCTATATAAGCTTTTTTATTTGAGTCATTATTGGTTTTGATATCGACCGCGATACAGCCGAGTAGCTCACCCGTTTCTTCTGCCTCACCTTCACCACTGGTTGTTTTTGGATACACAAACAGATAGTGTTTGGGATTTGCGATGGTATTAGCCAGCTCATCTGGCGTGATACGAATACCGCCGACCAAATCTGCCTCATTGGTCCAGCCTGCCGTTTCCCGATAACAGCAGTTTAATAACTGCTCCAGTGCGCCAATATCACTTGCTTCCGCCTGACGCAAAAATACCGAGTCTTTGCTCAAGTAATCTTTATTCATAGTGTTTTTATTCATATTATAATTTTTCCTTTTATTAGCTATAGTGGATTTACTTTAAAAAGAATACATTACTGCTGGGATGAATTTTTCGAAGCCTCTGGAGTGCAAAGCACACAGCAAGCGAGAGAAACTCATCCCAGCTGGATGTTTGTATTTGTCATATATTTTTTATATTGAACTGACTATGTGTATTAAAAAAGCTGACCCAAATTAATAGGCCAGCCTTAATAGTAATACGTATACATTTTGAGTGCTAGGGCGATAACGCCTGCGCTTGGTCGATAATATTAAATCCAGCATGAATCTGTGCACGCGTCGGCGCATGACCACGGCGGAGTAGCTCAGAGAAAGCAACCAGTTCTTTATCATGCCCTAAAGTGCTAGCCGCACTAGCACGTGTGTCTTCCCCGTCATCATCAAAGTAATATTCGATATAATCTAACGTATCTGGTGAACCAAACAAGATATTATTATCAGGTGTCGCGGCATGACCACTATAGCGTAGGCTCTTACCATATTGCATCGTCCAAAAGAAAGGAATGCGCTCTGCTAGTGAGTTGACATTAGGGTCGTTTAAGATAGTGGCAGCAGTGACCAAGCCATGCTGTAAGGCCACCCGCCAATGTTCGATACGCATGCGTCCCATTTGTCCAGAAGCTTTCGCGATATCGCCCAATGCATAAACCCCATCGCGTAGCTGCAAATGGTCATCCACTTGCACGCCATCTGGCGCGTTTACTTCTTCGAACAGTTCTGTACGTGGTGCTACACCAGTCCCTAAAATCACGATGTCTGCATCAACTTGCTCACCATTTGCTAGTTTAATACCGCCAACTTGCGAAAAATTGCTGTCACTAGTCTCATCCGCTTTTTTTACCTCAACGATTTCGGTCACACTGGCATCAAAGACAAACTGAATGCCTTTTTCCTCATGCAGCTTAATCAGCGCATTACTGACCGTTTCGGAGACAATATTTCCCATCACCCGATGATCTTGTCCGATGACCGTAATAGAAGCCGTCGTGCCTGCTTGCGCTAATGCGGAAGCGACCTCCATACCGATAAAGCCAGTACCGACAATCACCACACGCTGATCGTGACTGGCCGCTTTGATCAATTTGGCATCATCCATACTGCGCAGTGTATAAACGCCATCAAGCTCAGCCCCTTTAAAAGGAGGTATCTTTGGCTCAGCGCCTGTTGCGACCACTAAAAAATCAGCGGTTTTTGTATCGCTATGACCATTTTTATCTTTGATGACAATCGTACGGTCATTGGGTAATACTTCGCTGACGGTTTGATTTAAGCGCAAATTAATATCGTGTTTGCTCGCCCAATCTGCACCGCCCAGGAGCAGCTTTTCTTCAGGCATATTGCCCGCTAAAAATGCTTTGGACAATAATGGACGGTTATAAGGGGCTTTGTCATCGGCACTAATCAAGGTGATTTTGCCGCCATAGCCAGTGTTACGCAGTTGGTGCGCTGTCATAAAACCAGCCGCGCCACCGCCCACGATGAGGGTATGTGTATCCGTCAGTTTGTCATTTGCAATCTGTTTATCTATCTTAGCTGAGGTATTCACCGTCAAGCTGTCACCGTTATCGGTCACTTCATATTGAGTTAGGCCTTCTGTCGCTACTGGCTCTAGCAGTGTGCCATCGCGGCTATCAAACGTCGCGTGATGCCAAGGACAGACCACGCGATTGCCACAACGTAATCCTGTGCCTAAATCTGCGCCTGCGTGCGGGCATTTACCATCGAACGCCTGAAAATCATCGTCGTCGCGGGTAATTAAGATGATACTATCATCATCTTGCTTGTACGATTTCATGCCGCCACTGGCAATATCAGCCTTATTAATAGTCACTGTGTGAATCGTTGCATTGGTCATAAGTCTTCCTTAACAGTTATAATGGTTTCCTGAATCAAACGTGTTGAAAATAACTCTATCGCATCAGTCAGTCTCAACGAAAAACATTATTTTCTCTCTGTTTTTTTAATGCTGTTTTAAAACGCTATGCATTGATAGTAGCAAGACTCTTTCGCACACGCTGTTTTTTTGTATGTTTACTGCGTTGCAAAACGTAATCTTTAATGGTTAATCCATATCTTTAACGCTTCTTGTTAAAATTTATCCTCAAAATAAAAGACGATTTTATGACTTCTCCTAATGCCATCACAGATATTAATGCTAGCCCTAAATCCCCTCTTGAAAGCACTCAAGATAATGAGCAGTTTGATATAGCAAGCATCGATATTACCGCAGCGACAGATACTGCGCAGTTGCCCCAGCCTATTCAACCACCTGTACAGCAAGCAACCTATAAAGCCAACGCAACTGATTTTATCGTTAATGAGCTATTGCCGCTCGAATTCACAGGTGAAGGTGAGCACTTATGGCTGCATATCCAAAAATCAGGGATGAACACCGCATATCTGGCAAAGCTGCTGTCAGAGTGGGCAGAGATTCCTCTGCGCGATGTTGGCTATTCAGGCCTGAAAGATCGTCATGCATTGACAACGCAGTGGTTCAGCTTACGGATACCTAAAAAGCAGTTGCCAGCGGCTGAGTTTGCGCCGATAGATATCGGAGCCAATGAATCGGTCACTATCATCGACCAGCAATGGCACAATAAAAAGCTCAATCGCGGCACGCATCGTGCCAACCAATTTGTCATTACCTTGCGTGATATCCAATTTACTGATTTTGATACGATATCGCCAACACCTGAGCAATTAGTATTGGCAAAGCAAGGTGTCGAGCAGCATTTAGCAAACATCAGCACAACTGGCGTGCCCAACTATTTTGGTCCTCAGCGTTTTGGACGTAATGGCAATAATATTAGAGAAGCATTATCGCTGTTTGCGCGTCCACCGCAACAAAGCCGACCACAATCCAAAAAGAGCAAAAGTAAGCGCGTACCACGAGAGCAAAACAGCATGGAGTTGTCTGCTGCACGTAGTTTGATTTTCAATGAGATATTGGCAGCACGAGTGCGTGATGGCAGCTGGAATACTGGATTGGCAGGCGAAGTGTTTAACTTACAGGGTTCAGGGTCAATATTTACTAGCGAGGAGATAGACGATACGTTGCGTACACGCCTTGAGACGGGTGATATCCATCCCACTGCTGTGTTGTGGGGTGCAGGCAATGATAAAGTCAGCGGTGTGGCAGCAGATATCGAGAATGACCTGATTCAGCAAAATCCGCTATTAGGTCGCTTGGCAAATGGCTTAGAGCAGCGCGAGGTAAAAGCACAACGACGTGCGCTACGCCTACCTATTGAAGCACTATCTTGGGAATGGCAGGATAAAGGTGAGACGCAAATCTTGGTGCTGAACTTTACTTTAACGACAGGCAGCTTTGCCACCAGTGTCTTGGCAAGCTTAGTAAAGCAATTGATACACTAAAGCGTATGCGACTCTTTGACTATGGTAGCTAGTCATGTGCCATAGAGCACCTTAATATTATTATTTTCTGCCGCCAACATCTCGTTGGCACTCACCACTTGATTGCGACCACAGCCTTTGGCTTCGTATAAAGCTTTATCCGCCATACAAATTAAACGCTGGCAAATATCATGCGGTAGCTGCGCTGTGGGAGTTTGACGATTCGCTCGTTTACTGCTGTACGATTTGATGATCCGCGGTATTACAAGCGACTGCGACGCTTCTTTTTGGATGGGTGTTTTGCACGCTTGCTTTATGCAATTGCGCTCGTCATGCGTCAGCGTATATAGCCCTAAGCTGGCGGTCACATTGAAACTTATATTGTCATCGACAATGATGGTTTGCTTGGCAATGCTTAGCCGTAGTTGTTCAGCAATGATCATAGCCGTATCGTGATTCGTATCTGGCAATACAATCAAAAACTCTTCCCCGCCATAGCGACTAATGATGGTTTCATCAGTTAAAGACTGCAAGAGCGTCTGTGCGACCTCCACTAAAACTCGGTCTCCTATCTCATGACCATAATTGTCATTGACCTCTTTAAACCAATCCAAATCCAATAAAATAACGCTGATATCTTGATGGTCTTCTACTGACTTCAGCACTTGCTTCATTTGCGTCAAACCATAACGGCGGTTTTTTAGCTTGGTCAATTCGTCTTGATTGGCATGTAGCAGCACTTCTTTTTTGCTGTCATCCAATATCAATAGCAAGGTGCGAAACATATAAACGATAAAAATAGCTTTGGGCAGTGCCAAAAACACATGGGTTAATCGCCAAAAAAATGTTGAAGAGAGCTGTAATTCACTCATGCTGTCCCAGTCCAATGTCGCGCTTTCAAAAGCGGAGGCGGCAACGGCATTTTCGATAGCCATGACTTCGTTGTAATTCAAATAACTTGGAGTATCAAGCATGGGATAAATCACCGTTAGCTGACGCAAGCTAGGCAAATCAATACCAAGATAAGGCGATACGATAGCCAACAAAATCAGAAAAACTTGCAGCAAAAATACCCGCCAAGCATAACGACGCTTGATCAACACCATTCCTAGCATCGCACCACCAACCAGCGATACCCCTGCAAACAAACTGCTGTAGCCTATCATCACGATGATCACGGCAATATAAATGGTATAAGGCACAATGAACATTATTTGCCATTTATCCAAATCTTTACCGTTGTTTCCGCTACGAGATAAGCAGCCGATTAGCCACCAAATAAATAATCCTGTTACCGTCACCCCTAACCATAGTGGATATAACAGTTGAATATTGACATAATCATTGAGCGTATCTCGACACCACCAGACCATCAAGCACCATAGCCAATGGGAAAACACTTCTATCAACACAAATAAGGCCAGCAGCGACGCCCTATCGGCCGCCTGCCATTCAAAAATAACTCGGGAGAGTTTTTTATAGCCTAAATGAGATATCTTTACAGCCATAATTGGGCTACCGCAGATAATAAAAGTGATTGAGCTAAAACCAAACAAGAAAATAAAGGGGCTAACTTATAGTAAACCCAAATTGTCGCATTTAGTGTGGCAATCTTTCCTTTAACTATCAATCTGTTTAAGTGATTTATACGTCAATATCTGGCATCTTGTTTTATGGCATGGCTTTGCGTCATGGTGTTACTTGATAATTGCGAGTCAAATTTTAACGATTATTATCGTTCATGACTTAATATAATCAAAAGTTACCCTTTGAAAATATTAAATAACATTTAAGTATTATTAAATAAAGGTAGTTTAGCTTATCTATTGGGTCTGAGTGATAGCTTATTTTGGACTAAGCCAATGCCGTAAAAGACTGCCAAATGCCTTGTTGTTCTGGCTGCAATGTCGGCACATCCCCTATCCGTCGCCACGGCATATTACTACCATGAAAGTCGCTCCCTATCGAGGTAACGAGCTCGTGCTCTGCTATGCTGCGATCGACCATTCTACGAGTGCTAATCGGTTCACTATTTGCAGGCAGCTCACAAGCGTCACCGCCCAGCTGAGCAAACTCTTCGATAAGCTTACGCACTCGCGTCGCTGAGAGCTGATAACGCGTTGGATGCGCCAGTACTGCTTTGCCGCCGCACGCGTGAATCAGCTCAATCCCATGCTGCATAGTCAATGCTTCGATTGCCACATAAGCAGGTTTATTGTCTGCCAAGTATTTATCAAAGGCTTTTTGTACCGTTTTCACTTCGCCACGCTCAAACAATACTTGACCGATATGTGCACGCCCAACTGCTTGTGGATTACCACTCGCTTTGTCCAGTACGGCTTGCCACAGCTCATCATAGTTGATATCTAATAGCTCGCTGAGCTTTTCAGTGATTCGTTGACCACGCGTGGCGCGGCTATCCTGTAATTGCTGCAGCGTTGCATGCATTTTTTCGCGGTCAGTGAAATCCAGTCCCAGCACATGAATGATCTTGTTGGTGGATTTATTTTTACCGTAACCACCATTCAGCGTATGTTCACAACTGATTTCAACACCATTGATAAGCGTCATGCCACAGGCAGTGGCAGTGGCTCTCGCGTCATCGATACCCAATAATGTATCGTGGTCTGTCAATGCCAATACATCGACGCCAGCCGCATGGGCGCGTTGCACCACTTCCGCTGGCGCATAAGTGCCATCTGAGCAGGTACTGTGACAATGTAAGTCGATTTTCATATAAAGTGGCCTTAAGGTTTTGAATGTGATAACGCTTATGAGTATGGTATCAATAAAATGCCAAAAAATGGCTAAGGGATGTCATATAAAACGATTATCGTGTTGATTGCTTTTTTTTGGCGCAGTAGACGTGTAAACTACCCCATACGTTTCGTTGGACATGCCACACGCTATGAAAGCCCTATTAGACTTTGTTCCCTTGATCGCTTTTTTTATTGTCGCCCGTACCCAAGGTATTTTGGCGGCAGCAGGCGCTTTACTGATTGCCACTATTGTTGTCTACGCCATTCATTTTATCCGCCAAAAAGGCAAATTTGATAAGCAGCAATGGGTGGTTTTATTATTGACCATCGTATTTTGTGGCGGTACGCTTTTGCTACGCGATGACATTTACTTGCGTTGGAAATCACCGATTATTAATGGCATTTTTGCTTTGACACTGCTTGTCAGTGCCGCTATCAATAAGCCGTTGATGCAGCTAGCGATGAAAGAAGTCTTTACCTTGACGCTTAGCGGTTGGAAAAAACTAACCGTCGCTTGGGCGCTGTTTTTTGCCTTTATGGGTGTACTGCATTATATCACGGCATTTACCATGTCGGATGAGGCTTGGATCAACTTCAAAACTTATGGCTGGATTCCTATTATGTTGGTGTTCGTAGTCGCTCAGTTTGCGCTGCTAAAAAAACATATCAATCCAGCGCTGACCGATAAAACGGCTAAATAAGCGCTAAATAATTAGCCGCTAGGTAAGTAATTGCTAAATAATTAGCCGCTAGAATGATCCAACACTCACCACTCGGTATGCAAGTTTATTGTCTTATAATAACTCATTACTGCAAAATCCTAATATTGATAATGATTAATCAGTAATGATGATACGATTTATTATTACTATTCATTAAGGAATTATTATGTCTTTATTTGCCATTATTGGTCATGACGTTGCTAATAGTAGCGCACAACGGCAGACTACCCGCGCAGAGCACGTCGAGCGCCTGCAAGTATTAGATCGCGAACAACGGTTAATTATCGCCGGTCCGACACCTATTGAACATGGTAAAAGCGAGATGTCAGGCAGCTTAATCATTGCTGACTTTGACTCTCTTGAAGCAGCACAGACATGGGCGGACGCTGAGCCTTACTTGCGTGACGGTGTGTACAGTCATGTCGATATCAGACCCTTTATCCATACCTTACCCAAGCCCGATGACAGCGTATCAGACAAAGTAGCACAGTCGTGAATCAGTGCGCATCCTTGTCAAAAAGTCGCCACTATCAATGTAGCCTTGCTGCTGTCATGCTAATCGCGGCTATGTCAGCGCACGCTGCCCCCACCGTTACCAATACGAGTGCGAATACAGGTACGACTGATCCGTTAGCGGAACAAGCGGCTACCGCGCCAGTAACGACCCCAAATTCAAGCCTTGATATTAACAATACCTTGGCGGCACAGCTGCAACCCTCCAACAAGGCGCTAAATACCGCCAATCAAGAGTTACTCAGTCGTAATGCCCAACTCCAACGGCAGGTCAATGACTTGCAAACCCAAGCCAATGTCTTGGTCTATGAGAGTAAAGGTCAGCTGTTTTTATATGGCGCGTTCACGGTATTAATCAGTTTATTGGTGGGTATTTTTGTGTCTTGGTTGGTGTTTGTGCGCCGCGAACGTTGGTAATACCTGTTTTTATTGATTAAAATTATTTGATTGTCTGTCTATACTTAAAGGCACTTGGCTCAACGACACTTGGCTTAACGGCACTTGATGGAATTCAATTTTTCTGACTCTTCACATATACAGTCAACCTAAAATAATATCCACAACAAAAACCGAGTGTAAGCCATACATGAGTATGGTCAGCGAGGTTGACGCTGTAGTGATTTTATTTTGGTCAGGCTATAGCTAGCAACGCTCTTAAGAACTTCACCATGTCTAACGCTCAACTAAATAACGCTGAACAGCCAAACGTCATTAGCCCTGCCAAGATTCACTGGCAGATGGATGATACAGGTAATAAAGTGCCTGTATCGGGTGAGTTTGGTGATGTTTACTTTTCAAATGCTGATGGTTTAGCAGAGTCACGTCATGTGTTTTTAGCGCACAATCAACTGCCAGAGCGGCTAGCAAACCTTGCAGAAAAGCAGTGCTTTACGATCGCTGAACTGGGTTTTGGTACTGGGTTAAACCTCTTAGCAACTTGGCAGCTATGGCGACAGCTGCGGGATATATACCCTCAATTAGCGACTGCTCGCCTGCATTTTATAACGACTGAAAAACATCCAATCCCGCTTGTAGATTTAACGCAGATCCTTGCCCTATGGGGACAGCGTGCGCCTGAGCTTGCTGAATTCATTAAGCCATTACTAACAGCATACCCACCTCTCATCGCTGGCTGTCATCGTCTAAACTTCTTTGAGGACAATCTGACCGTCGATATATGGTTGGGTGATGCTGCTGAAAGCTTAACCAAATTAGCCTTAGATACGTCTATTAAGCCTGCGCCCTACGTCAATGCTTGGTTTTTAGATGGCTTTGCGCCTTCTTGCAATAGCACATTGTGGACAGATAGTATTTTTGCACAAATGCAGCGTTTATCGCGACCAACGACCACCGCTGCCACATATAGCTGTGCCGGTATCGTAAAACGGGGGCTGCAAGACTGTGGCTTTCAGATTAAAAAAGTGAAAGGCTTTGGTCGTAAGAATCAAATGCTAACGGCAATCATGCTGGATACTATAAATTTAAACGCTAATAATAGTAAAGACATCACCTTTTACAATCATGCTAGTACCGCAGCGCCCGCCACAGACAACAATAGCGAGTCTGTCAAACTTAATGATAATCTGCCCGCCCATACCATCGTTATTGGTGCTGGTGTCTCTGGGTTATTAATGGCTTGGTCGCTGGTCACTCGAGGTATTCAAGTCACCTTACTAGATAAATCAGCCCCCTTAGCAGGCGCTTCAGGTAACCCGCGTGCCTTACTCGCTCCCAAGATGACGCCCATTCATCATGTCGACGAACATCTGCATACCATAGGTTATCTTTATAGCAGCAGATTATATCGCTTGCTGAATGCAAAAGCTGAGCAAGAAAGTATAGCACCGATACTGGAGCCAACTGGCGCGCTCGATTTATTAATCAAAGCCAATATCGGTACAGAGCAAATCGCTGATTATCCTGATTACATGGCAATCACGCTATCCTGCGAACAGGCGCAAAACGCGAGCGGATTAAACGTACAGGATTTATCAGAGAATTTATATTTGCCACAATCTGGATTGGTCAATCCACAAGCATTAAAAAATACGATCTTGACACACCCGCTCATCGATTTTCAGCAGTTAGAAGTTAAAAGCATTAGCGAAACAGAAGAAAGTGTTTGTATCGAAGGCGATAATCAGGATAAGCAGACGATATCCATTAGCGCAGATAACGTGGTGATTTGCGCTGCTTTTGAGAGTCATGAGCTGGACAAGCGTATTTTTGATTGCCGTAAAATTCGCGGTCAGCTTTCTTGGTTTACGCCCACAGTCGCACAGCTAACAAGCCTACCCAAAATTCCGCTCAAATATAGTGGCTACTGTGCATTATTTACCGTGCAAACAGGTGATGAAACTTTAAATAATGTGATGGTGGGTGCGCCGTATTTATTACTAGGCGCGAGCTTTATACGTAATGATACAGCCACGGATATTCGCCAAGAAGAGCATCAGATTAGCCGCGATAAACTAGTGACTGCCATTCCTGAGATGGACTCGATCATTCCAACAGACCTCAGTTTGTGGCAAGGACGGGCGGGTATTCGCACTCAAACGCCTGATTATCATCCAATCGTTGGACAGTTAGATCAAAGCAAACGGATGTGGGTCATGAGTGCGATGGGTGCTAAAGGGTATGCCATTGCACCAATATGTGCTGAAGCGCTAACAGATATGATGTTAGGATCGTTTGCCGCCTTGTCAATGGCGATGCTTGCGCGCCTGTCACCAAATCGGACGCGTTTACAAACACCGTTGACTTAAAAAATCCAAATGATCTACCCGCTCATTAAAGCATTCTGTTTGGAGTCAGTTTGACTGTACCGCTGATAAATAGAGCGCTAAGACTAGGAACGTGGCAAGGCATTTATTTATGTGAGCATCGAGACTATCTTTAAAAATATAATGGCAATAGAAAAGTCATTATTACTGTGAATACTTAATAAATGGTAGATTGTTCCTTACCATTTACTGTGCTTAAATAAAGCTCTCTTTACGGATATTCCTCTCCTTATGAAAACCCATATATTTAATCCAACCAAACCTACCCTCTATTTTCAGGCTGTTTCTGCTATTTTTTTGAGTATCTCACTATTGACTGCCTGCCAAAAAGAGCCAGAACCTGAAGCAATCAATGACGCTACAGCTGCGGCTGAAACTTCAACGCAAACAACGCCAGTGACTACCAATATTAATGTTGATACGGCCGCTGATAATGGTGAGGATATCGCAAAGCCTGAAGTAAATTCAGAACAAGACGTGAGCTTAACTGAGCTAGAAAACGACCTTGGTGCAACTGAGCCTTCAGTAAATAATGCTGGCATAGCGCCCAGTCCTGAACAAGCCATTAAAGGCGCGCAAATCACTGATGTCCGTTATAAAAATGCGGCTGGCGAATCACTCTCTGTCGTTTTTGAGACCTCGGCAGCGGGCGTGCTCAACGCTATCGTCACCTTACCGAACAAACCAAAAATGACTTTAAGCGCGCCTGAAGGTCAAGGCAATAACCCAACTTATCGATCAAGCGACGGCAGTATTCAGCTGGTCAGCCATGCGGGTGGCGGCACTATTGATCTTATTCGAAATAATAAAGTCACTAGCTTCGATGCTGTCAGTGCTGAAGCAGAGGTCATCACTGAGTAAAATCTGAGACTGAATACTTATAAAAATTTGCCATCAAAAAGGCGGCGCACGTTAATATTAGATAGTAACGTGTGCCGCCTTTTTTGGTCTTGTTTACTTTCCTCTAGCCAAAACCAGTGGTCTTGCCAAACAGACTCACGAGCCAGCTAATCATTGCCCACAGTCCCCAGCCAATCACCACAATGACCATTACGCCGAGCATATCAGGGATATGTAAATACAACCAAGCAACAACTGGATTGCGCCAAAAAAAACCAAAGCGACTGCGCTGTTGCTTGTCTTCTAGTGATTGATGCAAAAACGGCCGATCCAGATGCATGGTTTCAGTGATGCCGTATTCGTCTTGTAGATGCTCATGCACGATACCTAAGGTTTTGCGACTGGGACGAATAAAGATATCGAGTAACGTCCCAATACCAGGCACGATGCCAACCACCATATCGATGAGTGCCAATCTGACAGCTGGCGTCATTTTGTGCGCAGGCACACCCAGTTGACGACCTAATATAAAGGCATAGCTGGTTAACGCCAATCCTGCCAAATCTCCTGCCAACGGAATGGTCGAAAGCGCCGCATCGGCACCCATTCCTTGCTTGGTAAAAGGCACACGTACGAGCGAATCCATCGTATTAGCAAACTTGGCCAATTTACGCTCGGTCGCGATAACTTGCTCACGTGTCAACCCATGCTCGGCCAGCTTTGCCTGATAATCGATGACAGGTGCATTAGTATTGGTATCAGATGATTTTTTCGTTTTTAATCTCGAAAATTTATTGAACTTATCCATTAAAAGTCGTCCATATACAAGCGATTGCTATGAGAGCAAAGACGTAACGTCCCACCCATATATTGGCTAAAAATGCCTGAAAGCAAGCCAAAGCATTGCGACTGGCACAAGCGCTGTTTTGTTTGGAAAACATCATCGCCACTAACGCGAGCCCAAATACTGGTGTTATGCCTAACGTTGTCGGTGCAAAATAATGCCACATGACCGCGCCCATGATCAATAAAAACAGCATTTGAAGTATTGAGATGATAATCACATCATAACGCCCAAATAATATGGCCGTTGATTTGACCCCAATCTGCAAATCATCCTCGCGGTCAGCCATAGCGTACTGAGTATCATAGGCCACTGTCCAGCACATATAGGCGATAAACAACAGCCAGCACCAAATATCAGGAGCACCTTGTACCGCCACGTAAGCCATTGGTATCGCCCAGCCAAAAGCCGCTGCCAAAAACACTTGTGGCAAATGGGTAAAACGCTTCATAAATGGGTAAATGAATGCCAGTATGATCGCACCAAGCGACCAATAGAACACTTCAACGGGCAGGAAAAATAGCAGACTGGTACTTAATAACACCAACACAAAAAAGGCAGCGATAGCCTCTTTACCTGATAGGCGACCATCAGCGAGCGGGCGTCCCTTGGTGCGGGTCACATGACCATCCACCTTACGATCGGCAAAATCATTAATCGCACAACCTGCTGCCCGCATAAAAATCGCACCGAGGGCAAAAAGCAAAAATATTTTAAGATTTGGCAGGCCTGCCGTCGCTCCGTTCTGCTGCGCCTGACCCATTGCCGCCAACAGTACACCCCATAGCGTCGGCCACAGTAACAGCTCAATACCCACAGGCTTATCAAAGCGCGTCAGCTGCATATAGGCATATAGCTTTTCTTTAAAACTCAAAGCGGAGTGAGTGTTAGTCATTGCAGTGTCATCTCTAAATATTCAGTATCTGAGCGTAATATCTCTACGCATGTCCATTAAGCTTATTAAATAAGTAGACTTGTCATCGTCAAAAACCCATCAAACAAAATAGCCATCAAAACGTACGGCTTCATTATGCCAGCTTTCACTTGCTGGCTGATGCGCAAGTTGTGGTGCAAGTTGTGGACGCTTAACAACCACACGGCCTTGTACTTGTGTGTTTCGCCCATTTTGACGGACGACTGCTTGCGCACTTTGTAGCAATTGCAGCTCTTCGTCTGCTGTGGGCGGGAGCGCTAATTGGTGTAGTGCTTGCATATGCTTGCCTACTTTAGCGCCTTTACCTGTCTTGCTATCTTGATAGCTATTCTCTGGAAACATAGGATCCAAATAAACCACATCGATCAGCTTACCATGGTCAGCTGCTGATACATTATTCAAGCTGTCAAAATAACTGAGCGCATCGGTATTGATAATCTGCAGACGGCTCATCAGCTTTTGCCAATTTGCTAGCCCACTCATACGCTGCTGTTCTACTAACAATAACAATGCCATCAAAGGCTGCTGCTCGAGCATAATGACCTGTGCACCCGTGCTGGCCAATATCAGGCTATCATGACCAAAACCAGCCGTCGCATCAATGACTATACTATCCGATGTGACTTTGGCCGCTTGCAATAATAGCTCAGACTTACGCCCTGCACTCACTACACGGCGTTGTAATTTATCCCATTCTGGCGCAACGCTCAATCCATCACTCAGCCATGAAAGCTTGTTTTTCTCATCTAACAAGAGAATAGATTGAGTTGATGTCTGGCTTAATTGCTGGCGACGTTTCTGATTGAGCTTATCAGTAAACAGCTCAACGTCTAAAATAATTGACAGTTGCTGTACCGCAATCAGCGCTTGTATGCGCTCGACTTGGGCTTGCTGAGACTCGCTAACGTAGAGAAGTTGGCAATGCATAAAGGTACTAGCTTCTTTAGACTCTTGGTGTAAAACGGTCATAACTGCTCCACCCTATTTACTGCTTCTAAGGCTAAAAAATATAGTGAAAATCTAGCCAGCCATTTGATAGCCAAAACCCCAAGCAGCGACCAAAACGATGACGCCAGTGATGATACGTAGCCATGCAAATATTTTGAAATCACGACGACTGACCCAAGCGACCAGCAGGCGAATACAAAGTAAAGCCACCACAAATGATACGATCGTACCTATGCCTAAAACCAACCAGTCTGCACTATTAGTCAACACATCGTGGTGCTTGAGCAAATCCAATAATGCCGCACCGATAATGACCGGAATACCTAAAAAGAAGGAAAACTCTGCGGAAGCCTTACGAGAGACACCCAACCATAGCGCGCCAATAATCGTCGCGCCTGAACGTGATGTCCCTGGTATCAATGCCAGACATTGCAGCAGACCAATCATCAATGCTGTTTTTAGACTAACGTCTTCTGCTTCTTGCGCAATAATCGCTTTAGGACGATTTTCTACATAGAATATCAGTAGGCCACCGATAATCAGCATAATCGCCACGACGATAGGATTAAATAAATAGGCTTTGATTTCGTCAGCGAAGGTAAAACCAACGATCATCACGGGAATAGTCGCAACAATTAAGCTCAATCCAAGCTGTCTTGGATTACTCATGCCTTCTGCTTTACCGGTCAGTAGACCCATGAGCGCTTGCCAGAGTCTGCCCCAGTAATCATAAATGACCGCTAAGATAGCACCAAGCTGCACCACTACCACAAACAAATCGACCTTTTCTTTGGTCCAAAAGCCCATCAAATCCGCTGATAAAATCAAGTAGCCAGTACTAGAGATGGGTAAAAATTCAGTGATACCTTCAACGATACCCATGATGACAGCTTGAATTAATAAAATGATATCCACGATGGCTTTCCTAGATACAGACCTATTGGTTAGTACAGTTTTTAGTGTGTTGTTATATTTTACATAGCGTTAAAAATAATAGGGATTGACTACGCTTTACCTTGCTCTTTAAGGGTTTTCCACGCTTGATTGCGAAGATACTTTGGTAGAGCTTGCGAGGCTTCTGTGCCACCTGTCGCCATAAACTGAGCAATACCAAGCTGCCCTATCACAGTAGCGTCAGGGTGGATATCTGCCTGAATTATCTGACCGTCATATAATGCTAATAGCGACGCACCATTACCAGCGATAGGAATATTAAGCACTGTCTGGCTGTCATAATCGAGCAGCTGCTCGGTATCTTCACCATTTTCTTGATTAACCGCCTGCATCAGATTATCTGTTGCAACATATTGCCCAAAATAAACTTGCTGCATACGCGCATCAAGGGCGCTATATACGTCGGTCACACCATATTTCTGATACGCTGCTTGCGCAATCGCTTGTAGGCTTGAGACACCCACACAAGGAATATCATGGGCGACAGACAACGCTTGTACCACTGCCGTATTAATCCGTATACCACTGAATGCACCAGGGCCACGGTTAAATATCAAGGCTTGCAAATCAGCAAGGTTCAGCTTAGCCTCTGACAAAGCGGCATCAATCATCGGCAGAATTTGTTGGGTTTGCTGGCGTTTACCCGTCTCCGTATGACTCGATAGCACTTGACCACTGGCATCTAAAATCGCGATCGAACACTGATCAAACACGGTATCCATTGCTAAAAACATCTTCACCTCAGCCTATTCGCTTAGCATTATAAAACAGCGCCTATCATAGCATTTAGGATAAGCAAATTTTATGACTTTCTGCGTTTTTCATACTTAATCCATCAGAATGTAGTAGACATAAAAAACCCCAAGGCTATTTTTGCCATGGGGCTGTCATTAAAACGGCTTATTGATCCGAGCAGATATTAATTAGAAACGCTTTTTAAAGTCCTTTGGTGCTTGATGTTGCATTTCTTGCATTTGCTTTTGCATCTCTTCAGTACTTGGCATGTTGTTTGGATCCAGACCCATCTGTTTGGCCATTTGTTGTGGGTTGACGTCTTTAGCGCCACCTTGTTGACCACCGCCACCAAATAAAGGACCGCCTCCGCCGCCACCAGCACCGCCGCCACCCATCAACCCTTGCATAGATTTCATCATTTTACTGATGCCTTCAGGCTTGGAGATCATTTTCATCATTTTTGCCATTTGCTTGTGCTGCTTGAGCAAACGATTGACGTCTTGAATCTCGCGGCCAGAACCAGCAGCGATACGGCGCTTACGGCTCGGATTAATCTTATCAGGGTTTTTACGCTCAAATGGTGTCATCGAATTAATCAACGCTTCCATTTCACGCACTTTCTCTTCTGGCTTGGCATCTTCAACCGCTTTTTGCATATCTGAGCCGCCCATACCTGGCATTTTATCTAAGAAACCTGCCATGCCGCCCATGCTTTTCATTTGTTGGAACTGAGTCAAAAGATCCTCAAGGTCGAAATCACCGCCCTTTTGCATCTTTTTCGCCATTTTTTCGGCTTTATCACGGTCGATTTTTTGCTCGACTTCTTCAACCAAACTCAGTACGTCACCCATACCAAGGATACGCTGAGCAATACGCTCAGGATGGAACAGCTCTAACGCGTCTAATTTTTCACCACGACCTAAGAACTTAATCGGCTTACCAGTAATGGCGCGTACAGAAAGCGCCGCACCGCCGCGAGCATCGCCGTCCGTCTTGGTTAAGATAACACCTGTCAATGGCAACGCATCGTTAAAGGCTTTGGCAGTATTGGCTGCATCTTGACCTGTCATCGCATCGACGACGAATAAGGTCTCAGATGGATTGACCGCTGCCGTTAACGCCTTAATCTCATCCATCATATTGTCGTCAATATGCAGACGACCAGCGGTATCAATAATTAGAATATCTTGATACTGAATCTTGGCTTCTTCGATAGCGCGTAGTGCGATATCAATGGGGTTTTCATCGGTACTTGAATTCACAAACTTAGCATTCACTTGACCAGCCACTTGCTCAAGCTGGGCAATGGCTGCCGGACGGTAGACGTCAGCAGAGACTAGCATCACCTTTTTCTTATGACGCTCTTGTAAAAATTTGGCCAATTTACCAGCGGTTGTGGTTTTACCTGCACCTTGCAAACCGGCTAGTAGATAAACCACTGGTGGCTTACCTGTCATTTCAAGCTGCTGATTGGCGCTGCCCATCATTTCCGTCAGCTCATCGTGGACGATTTTGACAAAGGCTTGCCCCGGTGCCAACTCTTTGAGCACTTCTGCGCCAAGCGCTTGCTCTTTGACGCGCTTTACAAAGTCACGGGTGACTGGTAGCGCCACGTCGGCTTCTAGCAGCGCCATGCGCACTTCACGCAGCGTGTCTTTGATATTGTCTTCAGTCAGTTGCCCAGTCCCTACGATATTGCGCAGGCTCGACGATAAGCGTTCTGTTAAGGTATCAAACATAAATAACTCTCAGTTAAAATAATTCGCAATTGAAATAATTGTTAGGTAAACCATGCCAATGGCTTATAAATAATATTAGGGTGTGTTTTTACGTTAATGGTCGCAATTCAAGCAAATAAAACAGTATATTATCAATACTATAGCATTAAGATGATTAAAAGCTTATAGACGTTTTGCAAAATAGTTGCTGGGTAAACTCATCAGTTACCGATACAAGATCTTATTTATCATGCCATCGCTCAGCATTTATGAGGAATAAATAAGATGACACTCAATTGGCTGCCATTTTATGATAAATTGGATGATTATTCTAATCATTCTGACACGATCACTTTAGCATTATATTGAGCGGCTATTTTACGCTCATAAAGAGATGAGGCTTTTTACCTGTGCACCTTGCATTCTTACTTGCTAGTATGGCTTATATCATCGTCAGCTTCCACATCGGCTGGGCGCTTATTCAGGATAAACCTATCCATAAAAGCATCAGTTTGGGCTTGCTATTGGTCGGCATGCTCGCACACGCGACGCTACTCTATCCGTACGTCGTCACCTTATACGGGCTAAATTTTAATTTATTTAATGTGTTTAGCCTGACCAGTCTGTTTTTCTTATTCTTTTATGTGCTGTTCTGTCTTTATCGCCCCATTCTTAGCCTCGGAATTTTGGCAGCACCGACTGCCCTGATAGGCATGACGATCGGCTATATCGGCCGCGCTCCTTATCAACCGCTCACGGATATTAGCGTTGGTCTTGAGGCGCATATCTTATTATCACTGGCCGCCTATTGTGTGCTGCTGATGGCAGCGCTGCAAGCGCTATTTTTGCGGCTACAAATCCGTGAACTTAAGCATCAAACTATCCATCGCTTTTGGGTCAATAAATTGCCATCACTGCAAAGTATGGAGAGTCTATTGTTCGATATGCTTTTGGTAGGATTCGTCCTACTAAGTATTGCTCTGGGCATCGGATTTATTTATGTAGAAGACTTGATGGCACAGCATATTGTGCATAAGACCGTGTTTAGCCTGCTGTCTTGGTTATTATTTGGCGCGCTACTATTCGGTAATTGGCGCGCTGGCTGGCGTGGTAAACGTGCGGCTAACATCACCATTTATGCCTTTATCCTGCTGGCTATTGGCTTTGTCGGCAGCAAATTTGTGTTAGAGATGCTTTTATAAACTTAGCTTTAAAACCGTAATGTGATTACAAGCGGAGCTGCCAATAGTATTATTTAATACTACTGGCGGCTTTTTATTAACTCTATTTTTAATGCTTTCTTTTAACTTTAAAACCGCTCTAATTAAAAACCACTGTCTTGTTACCAGTCACAATGACGCGATTTTGCACATGCCAGTTGACGGCACGTGCCAACACATTGCGCTCGATATCACGACCAATAGCCCGCAACTCTATCACACCTTGACGATGCGTCACACGGTGCACATCTTGCTCAATGATAGGCCCTTGATCCAATTCTGCAGTGACATAATGCGCAGTCGCACCGATAAGCTTGACGCCTTTATCATAAGCTTGACGATACGGGTCGGCACCGACGAAGGCTGGCAAGAACGAATGATGGATATTGATAATTTGCATCGGCCAACGCTTCACAAAATCAGACGACAATATCTGCATATAGCGCGCCAATACTAGCAAATCATTGCCTGCCATTAGCTCATGAATCTGCTCTTCTGCCTCTGTCTTATTGTCCTTGGTCACTGGCACATAGTGAAAGGGTATACCAAAGTTTTCTACCGCTTGGCGTAAATCTTCATGGTTGCTAACGACAGAGGTTATCTCGCAATCGAGCAATCCACGCTGATGGCGCCATAATAAATCCAGTAAAGCATGATCAAACTTGGAGACCAAAATACCGACTTTGGTTTGAATGGCATTATCGTGTAAGCGCCAAGTCATATTATGACGCTTGGCAACCGTATGCCCAAAGCTGGCTTCAAAATTATCAATGATGTCGCTTAACCCTGATAGCGCAAACTCTAAGCGCATAAAATACTGTCCGCCTTCATGAGCGGTTGAATACTGATCGAGAGTGATAATGTTGCCACCATAGCGATGGATAAACTCGGATACCGCTTGCACGATACCGGCTTGATCTTTACATTTAATCAAAAGAGTAGCGGTATCAATGGCAGGGTTAACAGAGGTATTGTTAGAAGATGAAGCTGTTATTGTGGTATCTGATGTCTTATTACTTAACATAGTGCGCCCAATCTAAAAAATTAATCAAAACTTACTACTGGTTTTAGAATCTATTCGTAGTATAAGAAAACCGCTATTTTAGTCGCTTTTACGATATTTTGCTGACTGAGTTGGTTGTTTTTAGTTATTAAGATTCATAACGTAAAAACCCCCAACGCGAGGTTAGGGGTTTGAAATATAATTAGTTATATTTAGGACTATCTAGAACTAGAGCAATTCTGATCAGTACCAAAAGGACTATTGGTATTTGGACGTAAAGGTATACTAATATCAATATCATCTACCAGAGCTGGAAAATCTATTACTCTAGATTGCTGTGATTCACTGCCATCCACTCGTGTATTTACAGTAACATTAGCTCTATACCAGTTCGCATATTGTTTTGGATAACGTATCGAAAAATCGACTCTTCCAGTATTATCTGTAATAAAGGTAAAGTTTTTACCATCACCAATCTCTTGACCATTTTCGGTAAGGATGGCTGCTACGTTAATAGGATCTAACTGCCCATTTTTATTAAAATCTTCACCTAAATCTAAAATACCATTATTATTTTGATCTTCATTTTCACAGATAACGCTATTTTGACTCCAAGAATTAGTTCCAGAGATACTTTCAAAAATACTGAAAAAACCTTTCAAATAGCTATCAGGATTTAGATTAATAGATACTTGTTGATTTATAGTAGGCTTTCCTGCACTGTTCAGAACACTTACTGAACCTTTTCTAAAGTAATATATTTCATTATCATCAGAAGATACTTTATCTGCAAAAGCAAAGCTGATATAAGTTGATTTTGTTTGAACCGTTATCTCTGAAGTTTTTTGGATTGGGTTAACTGCTTTTTCTTGACCATTCGGTAATTTAACTGACCGTACTTGAGCCTTGATATTTACGCCATTTGTACTGGTAGGATTCTCGCCAGCATTATAAATTACCGTAGCTAAACCACTATCGTCAGTATAAGCAACGCCTTGACCCAAGCTACCACCAGATGAATCTTTGATTGTAGTAAACTGGACGATAGCATTTTTCACGGGTGCATCGTCTTCATCCAAAACTCGAGCTATTACTTTGGTGGAACCACCAACACTCACAATAGAACTCTCAGTTTGCAAGAGCAATTTGCTTGGATTAATAGAAACAAAACTCAAAACTGTTTCTCTAGATTCACTACCATACTCCGCTCTTAGAACTGCGTTACCAGGCACACTTGAATCAATATAGAAATCCACTTTACCATTAGCAACAGTAAATCCGCGACGTGAGCTACCTTGACTATCACTTTCAGTAGCTAAAATCTCACCCTTATTAGTTGATATATATACAACATCTCCATTCTTAGCATTTGGAGCGCTTAATGTAATTTTCTGTTTAGCATCAACTTCAATGTCAGATGTTTCTGAAAAACTTATACTCGAACTACCTGCGGATACTACAGTTAATATGTCTGGAATACGTTGTTTAATTTTTGTTCCATCAATCTCAATACTAAAAAGGTAGTTGTTATTTGCGGCCTCTAGATTAGCCGCGTTTAAATCAAAAATGAAATTACCATTACCATCTAAACTACCTTTACCCGCTTCTTTGTCATTGCTATATAAAGTCACATTTGCATTAGCGATAGGCTGCGCTGAACCATCCAAGATCTGACCTGATACCCTAAAGTTCTCTCCTGAACTTACCGTATTTTTTGAAGAAATAACGTTACTTGCGCTAGTACCTGAAACTAAAATTGGAAGTGTTTGTTTAACGATACCATTTCTTGTATCAAGCATTACAGTTAACACACTCTCATGATCTAACTGAGAGTCAATGCCAGATGTACCTTGTATTAAATCTATCGTAATTAGACCTTGCTCATCTGTTGTTTGATTAGAAGTACCATTCAAAGACAAGCCATATAGCGCAGCATCAGCAATATTTATATTGACAGGACTATTACTGACAATACCGCCATTATTATCTGTGACCCTGATATTAAGAGTCGTCTTATCATCTCCTGTTAATAATTGAGTTTTCTCAGAAGATATATATATTCCGCTAGCGTCAGTAATAGAGCCATCTTCTCCACCACCCGTCCCAGGCTGCGTCACACCCAAATCAGGTTCTGGTGCGACCGTATCAGTACCACCGCCGCCACAGCCTGCTAGAGTTAAAGCCAATGTTAGCGCTGTAAATTGAAATAGTTTAGAGCTAAGTGGTAATGAGCTATATGACATGTTTTGAACTCCGCATGAGCAGTAATTTTTTCGAGCAAATAAGTAAAATAACATTACACAGAATCATAATAGATTGGCAATGATACATAGATTTACATTAAAGCCAGTTGTATTAACAGATTGTATTAATTTTATAACAGCAACTTTACTGACTTTTGTTATAACTTACAACTAAAAATTAACCTTTACCGTTAAATAATCAATCACATAGTTCGCTCAATTCAGGTATAATAGCTCGCGTTGAAGCAGACAATTATCATAAAAATATTTGAGTATTCATTACTTTTATGGTATAAATGTCGGCTTTAAAATTTTCTGAATTGGTTAGCCTGTTATTTGCCTTTAGATGACAGTCATATCAGCTCAACCTTCATATAGTTTTGTTTGGTGCAAAGCTGCCGCTTGCTGTGTCCATGCCGCAAATACGTGCAACTTGCCCAGACTGGTATGAGAAAAACTCATACCTCATAGATTAGGAGTTCGCCATGTCTAGAGTTTGCCAAGTGACTGGAAAGCGCCCTATGGTGGGTAATAATGTTTCGCACGCAAACAACAAAACCCGTCGTCGCTTTCTACCAAACCTTCATAACCATCGTTTTTGGGTAGAGTCTGAAAATCGTTTTGTACGTCTACGTGTGTCTACCAAAGGTATGCGCACCATTGACAAACTTGGTATCGATAAAGTGTTAGCAGATATGCGCGCACAAGGTCAAAAAGTATAAGTGACGACTGGTAGCTTAAGGACATCGATTATCTTTGTTACTTAAGCTGCTATTCTGCTATATTTATTGTAGCCACTTAATTCTTTAGATCCGTACCTATCGTTTGAAGACCCCTCATTTACAGGAAAGCTATCATGAGAGATAAAATTAAGTTAGTATCAACCGCTGGTACTGGGTATTACTACACCACTACCAAAAACAAGCGCACTATGCCTGGCAAAATGGAAATCAAAAAGTTTGATCCAAAAGTACGCCAGCATGTGATCTTTAAAGAAGCTAAAATCAAATAATTGCTGTTATTTGAACAAAAAAAGGGTATATCAATTGATATACCCTTTTTTATTGCTGACGTTTTGACTATTTGTGCTTAACTTACCTTACTAACTTGCTCGCTATTATTAATAGCCATGCAGAAACAGCCATGCAGAAACAGCCATGCAGAAACAGCCATGCAGATTAACTGTAGTGTGTTGGCTCTTTATCATAGACATGCGCATGCCATTGGCTCATCTGCTTTTGCATAATGACCTGAATCGCTGCATGAATCATGTGCTGACCGATCGCTTGCGTATCACTACCAAGCAACTCTTTTAGTTTTTCAGAAAAATCAATGGTCATCAGCGGCGCTTCATCTTGTTCAGCGTCACGCAATAACAATCGACCATCATCCGCCTCTACTAGCTCGAGTGTGGTCTCTTTGGCAAATCCTGCAAATTGATCGGTACTTTCGTTGTCTACTTCTATTTCATTATCAATGTCGTATGGCATTCACGTTATCCTTATTATCCCGTTTATCGCTGCAAAGAAACCCTAATAATTCATTTAATAAAGCTAGCATTTGACAGTAACGCGGGTAAAACTATCTTACTCATACAATGGACGCTTTGACCTTAGAATTCAAGGGTTGTCACGCAAGTCTTACATATCAATGCAACTTTCGCCTGCTGACACTGCAAACCAGTTAACGCCAATAGCGTAGTTTTGCGATGGTAAATAAGAAGGCCACAAACATGCCAAGGTAATACATGAGCTTTAACTCTAGCGTTGGATCTCGATATTTGAACGGTAAGGCAACGGTGGCGGTGGCAGTCGGAAATATCAACAGCATAAGCAGCCAGTTTTCGATGACATTTAGCCAGCCTTGAAAATCTGTACCATGACGCAGTGATGCCAGCCCTAACAGCAGACACGCGATAATTAAGCTGGTAAATAAGCCATTTGGTAAGTCTTTTGGATAAATAATGTTAGCAATCTTGGTCGGTATGATTCGCATGTAAAATTCCAGTCATGCTTATAGAGCATGACTTAATGATGAAAAAGTGTGTAAAAACTGCTTATAAAAAATATTGCCATATTAGGGTCTGTTGAACATTCAAATGTGGAACTGGCAGTGGCTGTTTTTTAGACAATACGCAGTGAAATTTTTGACGCCTAGTCATTCTAGGTTAGACAATTTCGCCATGTATTGGCAAAA